>DATHOY010000100.1:0-6366 GCA_035484435.1 Vulcanimicrobiaceae bacterium
GCTGCCGGCATTTGATGATCGTCATCCCGAATGGCCCAGCCATCCGAAAGCCAGCCGCGATTCGCTGCATGAATCGGACATGTGGGCGGTGGAGGGATTGACGCACCGGTATCCGACAAAAGTGCTGGCGGAAATGCTTTCGACTTGTCCGCAGTATTGCGGGCATTGCACGCGCATGGATCTGGTCGGCAACGATGTGCCGCAAGTGATCAAGCTGAAGTTTCAGATTCCGCAGAAAGATCGTTACCAGCAGATGCTCGACTATCTGCGGGTTACTCCTTCGGTGCGCGACGTCGTGGTCAGCGGCGGCGACATCGCCAACGTGCCCATCACCGGGCTGGAAGATTTCGTTTCCAAGCTGATGGACATTCCGAATATCCGCGACATTCGCCTGGCGACCAAGGGCCTGATTGCGATTCCACAACATTTCCTGCAGCCGGATGTGCAAGCCGGACTGGACCGCCTGGCGAAGAAAGCGCGGGAGCGCGGCGTGGATATTGCCGTGCACACGCATGTGAACAGCGCGCGCCAAGTTACGCCTCTGGTGCGAAAAGCGGTGGAGTCGCTGCTGGATATGGGCTACCGCGACGTTCGCAACCAGGGCGTGCTGCTGCGCGGCGTGAATACTTCCCCGAAAGAATTGCTGGAGCTTTGTTTTGCGCTGCTCGATTACGGCAAAATCATGCCTTACTACTTCTATCAGTGCGACATGATTCCCAATGCCGAACACTGGCGGTTGGCGATCCATGAAGCGCAACAACTCCAGCACGACATCATGGGCTACTTGCCTGGATTTGCCACGCCGCGTATCGTTTGCGATGTGCCGTTTGTCGGCAAGCGCTGGGTGCACCAGCTGAAGGAGTACGACCGGCAACTGGGCATTTCCTACTGGACAAAGAATTACCGAACGGGAATTGAAGCGGACGACCCGGAAGCGTTGAATCGCCGCTACGAATATTACGATCCCATCTACACGCTGCCGGAAACAGGGCAGAACTTCTGGCGCGCGGGTTCCGCTCAGCAGACGTTGTCGAAGTAAGGGGGGGAATCGTGTCCCGTGACCTGTGTTCCGTGGCCTGAAGAGGAACGCTCGGTGACTGGTAATTGATGACCCTTCGCTAATGCTCAGGGCAAGTCGGTAAGCGAAAAACCTCAAAATATAAGGGGAAAAATCAAGAATGTCGGCGCGCCGACATTTTCTACAGGGGATATACCCGCCTGTTTTTGCGTATGTAGGGGAAACAAAAGAGTTGCGTGCAGAAATTTGGTACGTAGGGGAAACAAAAGACTTAGAAACGAGGCGAGTTGGTCTGACAATTAAACTGGTACACCCCCCACCCCCGGGGACCGCGTAGGTGTGGGAATGTTTGGAGTTAGCTGCGTGGCCTTTTTGGACGGCAAGATGCGCGGCATGTACCAGGCGGTAACTCCCCCTCCCCCCTGGTTTTCGTAAGTGGCCGAAATACAGGACTTGAAGTCCTTTGGTTTGTATCAGATTTGAAGTGATGGAAACACAGGGCTTAGAGGGACGAATTTTTGGGACGGGAAGAGGCGCCGGGTGGAAAGAGAAAACTCCCCGCGCGAACATGGATCATTTTCTCAAATTATGGCTAGTTTATCAACAGTATTGTGTAGTACTGGGACGATTTTGCGGCGAAAGGGTAACGGGAGCGACGGAAGAAGGGAAGTTGATAGCGAACAATTCAAAGCGAAGAAACGAGAAAGCCAAGACCCACCCTCCCAACCCGAGGGTGGGGCACCCGATTTGATCGTACTGGTTTGTGCCCGGGCCACCCGCCGTTTTAATGCGCCAACATTGCGTAAAGCCAGACAAATATCAAATAAGCACTCGCACCAGTAATCCACATCCGAGCGGTATCCGAGGCTTTCGCCATTAGAGAGGTCAGCAAAGCTACCGCACAGAGAAGCAAATTGATACGTCCTACCGTTTGAAGCATGAACGGCAGTCTTGCAGTGCTTATGCTTTCAAGGGCCACGGCCGCACCGATCAGCAATAACATGGCTTCACTGACCAATAGAGACACCATCGCTATCCGCAGCAACGATGGGCGATAATTAATTTGAATTTGCCGATACCTCCACCAAGCTGCAAATGTCAGCAACGTCGGAATCCCCCACAGGATAACAACGACCCTTACTTCCCCCATCATTTCAGCATGTTCTCCTACGAACATCCGGGCTTCCTTCCAGGCGGGCGGGCGGGTGGCCCGGACGGGAATCTACTTCTTGTTTTTGGGGCGCGCATCATTGATCAGGATACCACTCTTGTAATTCACCAGGGAGTAGAATGGATCTGTAGCGCGGGTGCCCCATCCTCGGGTTGGGAGGGTGGGTCTTGGGGTGGTATTTCCTCGCTTGGGGTTCGCGATGCCCGTTGGGCTAAGACGCATCTATGGCCGGCGCCATCTTCACTTTATTACTTTCAGTTGTTACCGCCGACTACCGCTTTTGAAAACTGTGCGGGCGCGAGATGTGTTCGTTCGAGAGCTTGCGCGGGTGCGCGCCGAGTATGAATTTCTTCTTGTGGGCTATGTGGTCATGCCAGAACATGCGCATCTTCTAATCAGCGAACCAAGGAAAGGCACTCCTTCGACGGTTCTGCAAATGTTGAAGCAGAGAGTCTCCAAAAAACTGCGAAAACCGCGAAGAAATTTGGTGGGACAAGTTGGACTTGCCCTTCCGGAACCGGTGGAGAACTTGAGAGCGTTCTGGCAGGCGCGTTTTTACGACTTCAATGTGTATACGAACCGGAAAAAGACAGAAAAACTGGAGTATATGCACCGCAATCCCTTGACGCGTGGATTGGTGAATCATCCGAAGGATTGGCCCTGGAGCAGTTGGTCATTCTACGTATTGGGGAAGCCGGGGCTTGTGGGAATTGATGTCGTTGCGGAATGAAGAAGAGCGGAAGGAGAAACCCAAGACCCACCCTCATAACCCGAGGATGGGGCACCCGAAATTGATCGGTGTGGTTTTGGTGTCGATGTCGTTGCGGAATGAAGTAGAGCGGAAGGAGAACCCAAGACCCACCCTCACAACCCGAGGATGGGGCACCCGATTTGATCGGAGTGGTTTTGGTGTCGATGTCGTTGCGGAATGAAGAAGAGCGGAAGGAGAAACCCAAGACCCACCCTCATAACCCGAGGATGGGGCACCCGAAATTGATCGGTGTGGTTTTGGTGTCGATGTCGTTGCGGAATGAAGTAGAGCGGAAGGAGAAACCCAAGACCCACCCTCACAACCCGAGGATGGGGCACCCGATTTGATCGGAGTGGTTTGGTGTCGATGTCGTTACGGAATGAAGTAGAGCGGAAGGAGAAACCCAAGACCCACCCTCACAACCCGAGGATGGGGCACCCGATTTGATCGGTCTAGCTCATGCCCGGATTAACCGCGAAGTTCCGCTCCCTCCCCTCGCGCTTGAAATCGGGGACCGAGACAGGGCGTATTCCAATTTCTATTCTCTCCACTTCATGGGTGTGGGGTAGTGCCGCTGGTGGAGGGGATGTTTCTGGCGGGGGTGAGTGGGGCGAGATTGCAGGTGCTCTCGACGGGAAGGAAGGTGTATTTATCGCTGACGGTCGGGCCGGTGATCATTCGACCGTGGACCTGATAAGGGCCGGAGCCGGGGTCGAGCGAGCCGTCGGGGCGGATGGTGACGGAGAGTGGGTGGTCGGCGGCGTCGATTTTGATCAGGCCGCTACCGGAGACGGCGTAGGGATAGGCGCGGGCGGAAATGGGACCGCAGCCGAGAATGACAGACTCGGGAAAAAATTGCAGGCTGAAGCCGGTGGATACGGCTGCGAAGATGCCGTGCATGCGAATGCCGACGGGTGTGGCGGGGCCGGCGTCGCCGCCGAATGCGGTCTTGAGCACGTTCATCTGCATGGTTTGAATGCCGGCGCCAGTGCCTTTAGAAGTGAGGCTGACGGCCGGGCAGGTGGCTCGGCGGGGAGAGAAGGTGGAGTAGCCGTTGACAGCGCTAGGGTCGCTGACCTGCATGCCGCTGTCGTTGTAAACGGGCTGTGTGCTGTACCTGGCTTCGTTGGCGGTGACCTGCTGGCCTGCGGCGTTGTGAAGGCCGGTGTGGTAGCCGGATGCGATGACGCCGTCGATGGTAACGGTGCCGGGCGGGCCGGTGATGGTGCCGTCGGCGTGGACGTCGAGGACGAGCGGCTTGGGCTTGGTGTTGATAGTGAGGATCGCTCCGTTGCTGCGGAAGGCGAGCGAGTAGACTTCCTGGTTGGGCGAAAGGGAGGAGCAGTTCACGAGGACGCCGCCGTCGACGAAGTCGAGGCGCCAGTTGCCGGCTCCCTGAAACACTCCCGACATGTTGGGCCCTGCATCGGGCGGTACATTCGTCGGGGAACCGGCGGTGTTCGTTGAAGTGCCGGTGACGCCAGAGAGCGCGGAAGAGATCATGTTGCTGAACGAGCCGAGCAACGCATTGCCAGTGCAACTGGCGGGCAACCGGCCGGCGGCGATGCAGCGGCGCATGGCCAGCTCTTGCGGATCTTTGGAGCCTCCCGAGGCGAGCTCAGCTTGGACGTCGGCGACGGTGATCTTTTGCGCATTCGGGTGCTCTTTCGCGGCCTGGTCGGCAAGAGCTTGCTCTCGCTCCGCGCGAGCTGCCGCTCCCTGATCGTGGAGCGCCTTGTTCTGGGCGATCGCTTGACCGGTGAGTTTCGAATATTCGGCGGCGAAGCTGGGCGGAAAGCATTTTTGGATGACTTCGTCGCGGAACTTGATGTCGATATCCAGGCCGCGCATGGCATTGAAGGATCCGTATTGGGGCTTCGACTTAGCAATTTGCCAATAAGCCGAGTAGTAGGCTTGCCGGAGCTTGTTCTCCTCCGGCGTCAGTTGGTTTTTCGGAAAGCGCGGGCCCGCAAGCTTTTCGATCATGTTCTTAAGGTGGGTGAAAGCAGCCATCTGACGCGCGGCGGTTTCGTCTGGGTCGCTGGCCCGCATGGCCTGCATCACGCGCTCGACAGAAGGCATCTCGGCGAGGTAGGCCGGAGCGTTCCCTTGCGCGAAAAGTATGGTCACAAAAAGCAGCGAGCCCAGAACCGTTAGGGCAACGACTCGCGTTCGGAAGAGCGGAGAACGTACGACCATCGAAGACCCCCGAGATTATGACTTTGGGCGGCCTTTCGATTGCCCTCGGGAAGGCCTGCTTTCTTGATGCGGAGTCGAGAATGGTAGAACGTTTGGGAACTGGGGTGCAAGGAAAGAATGAATGACGCTCCGGGTTCCAAAAACCTTTTCTTGATTTGGAAACTTAACTGGCACTACGAATCAGATCTCTCCGCTTCGAGGCTGCGGCGGTGCGGGCCGATCTGAAGTTCGGCCACTACATGGTTGGAGGCCGGCACTGCGGGACGGCGCGGATCGGAAGATAGGAGCGCAATCCGGCAGAATAAGGCTTCCAGGGTTGAAGGGATCAGTGCTGCTCGATTACGCGTTGTTTTATGGCGAAGCGGAGGAGTTCGGAATTGTTGGCTAGGCAGAAGTCTTGCATGATGCGGTATTTGTGAAAGGCGACGGTGCGGGTGGCGACGTTGAGGATGGCGGCGGCTTCTTTCATGGTGTGGCCTTCGGCGAGAAGTTGGAGGACTTCGCGCTGGCGCGGGGTGAGCACGCGACCGATTTCGGTGGAGCGGGGTTCGCGGGCGGATAGTTCGCCCAGGATTTCCTGGAGTGCGGGAGTGATGTACTTGCCGCCGTGGAGAACTTCGCGGACGGCTTTGACCAGTTCGGAACCGGCGGATTTTTTCAGGAGGAAGCCGGAGGCCCAGGTGCGCAAGGTTTCGGCGGCGATCTCGGCGTCCTCGTTCATGGTGAGGACGATGATTTTAATGTTGGGGTTGGCGGACTTGAGTTGTTCGCTGGCGTCGAAGCCGTTGAGCATGGGCATGTTCAGGTCGACGAGAGCGACGTCGGGCTTCAGGGCGAGGGCTTCGCGGACGAGGGAGCGGCCGTCGGCGACGACAGCGACGACGTCGAATTCGGGTTCTAGAAGGCGCTTGATTGCCTCCGCGACCAATGTGTGGTCGTCGGCAAGCAGGATCCGTGCTTTGCCCACCTAAAGGCCTCCAAAGTACACTGCCCGGGGGAAATGGAACAAAATCTTGCCAAAAGGATACAGCAAACGGAGGGAGTTAAAAAGGAGGGTTAGGGAAGGAAGGGATCGTCGAGAACAGTCTGATGTGCTTGCTTTCGAGCAACCCAGCGCAGCTCAGAAATTCTCCGCCCAAGAATTTCTGAAAGCGCACTGCTCCGTTTAGCAAAAAACGAAACGAGCTTGCCGACCACGCGGGCTGCTCGAAAGTAAGCACATCCAGA
>DATHOY010000101.1:0-22891 GCA_035484435.1 Vulcanimicrobiaceae bacterium
CGGCGTCGTCCGCGACGGAAAAGTCGAACTCGTTTCCGTCAAGATCGGCCGCGATTACGGCAGCACCGTCGAAATTCTTTCTGGCATCACCGGCTCTGATTCCGTCGTCCTCAGTCCGCCCGACTCTCTCACCAGCGGCACACCCGTAAAAATCGCCGACCAACACGCAGGAGACTAATCCATGAAATCTCTTCGCCTATTCCTCGCCGTCACTCTGGCCGTCGTTCTCTCCGGCTGTGAAGTCGGCCCCAAATACGTTCGCGCCTCGGCACCGACCTCCACCAATTTCAAGGAACAACCGCCTGAATCCTTCAAGGAAGCCGGTCAATGGAAAACCGCGCAACCCGCCGACCAATCTCTCCGTGGCAAATGGTGGGAAACTTTCGGTGACCCGCAACTCAACTCGCTCGAAGAACAGCTCACCCTCTCCAACCAGAATCTCAAAGTCGCCGAAGCCCGCCTCCGCGAAGCCCGCGCCGCTGTCCGCTTCAATCGCGCCGCGCAATATCCGACAATCTCCGCCGGCCCCAGCATCAACTCCATCCACTCTTCCGGCAATCGTCCATACGTCAACACCACCGGCAACACCGGCGATTTCGTTCTTCCCATCGATTTCTCTTACGAAGTCGATCTCTGGGGCCGCGTCCGCCGCACCGTCGCCGCCGCTCGCGAAGAAGCCCAGGCCTCCACTGCCGACTACGCCACCGCCAGCCTCAGCCTCCACGCCGAACTTGCCATGGACTATTTCGAACTCCGCAGCGCCGACGCCCAGAAACAACTCCTCGACGACACCGTGAAAGCCTACACCGACGCCCTCCAACTCACTCTCAATCGCTTTCAAGGCGGAGTATCTCCAAAGTCCGATGTAGCTCAGGCCCAAACCCAATTGAACACCACCCGCGTCCAAGACACCGACGTCACCGTTGCCCGCGCCCAATTCGAGCACGCCATCGCCATCCTCATCGGCAAGCCTCCCGCCGACCTCACCATTCCTCCTACTCCGCTCAACGCGCAGCCACCGATAATCCCCGGCGCGCTTCCCTCCGAACTTCTCGAGCGCCGCCCGGATATCGCCGCCGCCGAACGCCGCATGGCCGAAGCCAATCAACAAATCGGCATTGCCCGCGCCGCCTATTTTCCAACGCTCTCTCTGAACGGCTCCGCGGGTTTCGAAGGAACGTCTCTTCTGAATTGGTTAAGCTGGCCCAGCCGTTTCTGGGCCGTGGGTCCACAACTGACGCAAACTCTCTTCGACGGCGGCCGTCGCCGCGCCAATTCCGAAACCGCTATCGCCAACTACGACGGCACCGTCGCCACTTATCGCCAAACCACGCTAACCGCCTTTCAGGAAGTCGAAGATAATCTCGCCGCTCTCCGCATCCTCAACGACGAAGATCTGCAACAAACCGAAGCCACCACCTCCGCCCAGGAATCCCTCCAACTCTTCACCAACCGCTACAAAGGCGGCGTCGACACCTATCTCCAGGTAATCAATGCCCAAACCATCGCCCTCCAAAACGAACGCAACAACGTAGACATCCAACGCCGCCGCATGGACGCCAGCGTCCTCCTAATCAAAGCCCTAGGCGGCGGCTGGTCCTCCTCCGAGATCCCCAAAGAATCCACCATCCGCAACTAAACGTCGCGCACGTGTAGGGCCGGCTTTAGGCCGCCTCCTTTTTTTTCCCGCCGTTGTAGGGAGGGTCTCGCTTGCCCTGAGTCCGTCCGAAGGGCCCCTCCCTCTTGCTTTTGCATTTTCCGACTCTGTCATCCCGACCGGAGCGGCCGGTTTTTTCTTTCGCGTCGTCCGCGGCGCGCCGGCCGCGAAGTGGAGGGACCACGGCAAGGATACAACTCCCACATCGACCGTTGTAACTATCGACCTTTTGCTTTACCGCCAACACGTCATAAACTACTCTCATTAATTCAACGGTACGAACAAATGCCCACAAATCCCGCAGCCGAAACCTTCCCAAAACTCTCCCCCGCCGATCTCGCCACCTACAAATCCCAAGGCTTCCACATCCAACGCTCCCTCTTCTCCACCGACGAAATCGAAATCATGAAACGCGAAGCCGAGCAAAATCTCACCACCGCCAACATCCTCAACAAAGCCGACCGCGCCGGCAACCCCGTCAACCTCGCCATGTGGGACCGTCCGCAAGACGACATCTACGGCATGTTCTCCCGCAACGAACGCATCGTAAAAAATGTGGAAACAATTCTCGGTGCCGAAGTCTACCTCTACAGCGCAAAAATGATCATGAAAAACGCCCGCGAAGGCGGCGCCTGGGAATGGCATCAGGATTACGGCTATTGGTACGACTACGGCTGCCTGGTTCCGTCCATGCTCAGCTGCTTAATCGCCGTCGATCGCGCCACAAAAGAAAACGGCTGCCTGCAGGTTCTTTCCGGCTCCCACGCCATGGGCCGCGTCAATCACGATCGCATCAACGAACAAACCATGGCCAATCCCGAACATGTGGAAGCCGCCCGTGCCCGCTTCCCGCTCGTCTATCTCGAACTCGATCCCGGCGATTCCGTCTTCTTCGACTGCAATCTCCTCCATCGCTCCGACGCCAACCGCTCCGACCATCGCCGCTGGAACTACATCGCCTCCTACAACACCGTAGCCAACCAACCTTACAAACGCGTCCGCGACTACGGCAACTACGAACCCCTCCTCCAAGTCCCCACAAACGCCATCCGCACCTTCGCCTCCCAGCACAACCTAACTTAACTGTCCGCTCTTGTGGCAAAGACACTCCTTCCTGTGCTCTTGGGTTTCTTATCTAACGCCACCATACAAATAAACTTGAGGGTGCCCCATCCTTCGCGCCTTTTGCGAAGGGTGGGTTCTTACGACCCAAAGACACAATTTTCCTCTTTTCACTCTTTTCTCCCTGCCCTCTGTGTTCTTCCTCTGTGGTCTCTGTGTTGAAATCCTTCTTTCTCTTCTCCTAACCTACAATTCCCCCCGCATCCATGTTCTAATCCCCACCGTGTCCAAAGCCCCCCGCGTAACCATCATCGGCAGCTACATCGTCGCCCTGGTCATGGACATGGATCGCCTCCCCATCGAAGGCGAAACCGTCGTCGGCCGCGATTTCCACACCACCTTCGGCGGCAAAGGTTCCAACGCCGGAGTCTCCGCCGCCCGCCTCGGCGCCGAAACTTTCTTCCTCGGCAAACTCGGCCGCGACTCCTTCGCCGCCGACTTCATCACCATGCTCGACCGCGAGCACGTCCATCGCGAAAAAGTCCTCTACTCCGAAACTCTTCCCACCGGCGTCGGCATCATCCTTTTCAATTCCATCGGCACCAATCTCATCGCCATCGACCCCGGCGCCAACGCCCAACTCTCTCCCGCCGACCTCGAAGCGCACATCGACTGCATCCGAGAATCCTCCGTAATCGTCTCTCCGCTAGAAATTCCCCTGGCCACCGCTCTCCACGGCGCACGCCTCGCCAAACAACACGGCGTGAAATCCATCCTCAATCCCGCCCCAGCCTGCGATCTCCGCAAATCCGATCTCTCCTCCATCTTCGCTCTCACTCCCAACGAAACCGAAGCCCGCACCTGCCTCGGCCTCCCCGCCGCCGATCCCACCCCCGACGAAGAACTCGCCGCCGCCCTCCTCGCCCTCGGCACCGAACACGTAATCATCACCCGCGGCGCGCAAGGCGTCCTCTGGGCCTCCAAACACGCCTTCAAAAAAATCCCCGCCCTAAAAGTAAATCCCATCGACACCGTAGGCGCCGGCGATGCCTTCAACGCTGGCCTAGCCGTCGGCCTCAGCGAAAACGAATCCGTCCCCCACTCGATCGCCCTCGGCATCACCGCCGCCTCTCTCTCCACCGAAAAACGCGAAACCCTCGCCTCCTATCCGTATCGCCCCGAAGTAAATCAACGCCTCCCGGAAATCCTGGATGCCCTAAATTGAACTCCCTCGCCACAACCCCACAAACCTGTCATTCCGAACCCCGTTCGCTTTTTGAACGGGGTGAGGAACCTGCTGTTTCTCTCCTCGCCCAAGCCGAAATAGAATCGCCTAAAGCCAAACTAGCGTGTCATCCCGAACGCGCGTTTCTTGCGTGTGAGGGTTCTGCTTTTTCTTTCGTCACAATGACCAACTATCCTTCGCCGCAAACTGCAAGCATGGCTCCCCGGAGCCTCCCATGACCCTAGCCCTCGGCCTCGCCATTGTCCTCTTCGCCGGAATCCTCCAGGGCACCTTCATCCTCCCCATGAACCACACCCGCGACTGGAAATGGGAGCACAACTGGTTCGTCTTCGCCCTCCTCGGCATGTTCGTCCTCAACTCCATCATCGGCTTCGCCACCATCCCCGTTCTGTTCTCCATCTACGCCGCCACTCCCCATTCGACTCTCCTCCTCCTCGGCACCCTCGGCCTCGGCTGGGGCACTGGCGCCATTCTCTTCGGACTCGGCATGGACCGCCTCGGCATGTCTCTCGGCTATCCCATCATCATGGGTCTGATCGCAGTCCTCGGCGGCCTCATACCCTTCGTCCTGTTCCATCCCAACGATCTCTTCTCCCGCCGAGGCTGCATCTACCTTCTCGGCACCATCCTCGCCATCGCCGGCATCATCCTCTGCTCCAAAGCCGCCGCCCGCCGCGATCGCGAACGCTCCTCCACAGTCAAGGCGCCGACAAACCTCCTCTCCGGATTATTAATCGCCATCTCCGCAGGCATCCTCTCTAGCCTTCCTAACCTCGGCATCTCCGTCAGCGCCGCGCTAACCAACGCTGGCGCCTCCTTCGGCGTTCCTCCCGCCAGAGCCTCCAACGCCGTCTGGGTCCTCTTCTTTAGCATGGGATTCGTAGTAAACGGCGCCTACTGTCTCTGGCAAATGCAACGCAAATCGCAACTCTCCAACCTCTTCCACCACGCCACACCACGCAACCTCGCCCTCATCTTCGCAATGGCCGCCATGTGGATCGGCAGCTTCTACATCTATGGCCTCGGCACTTCGCTCCTCGGCTCCGCCGGCACCATCCTCGCCTGGCCTCTCTTCATCTGCACTTCCATCCTCATCGGCAATTTCTGGGGCATCCGCGCCGGCGAATGGACCTCCAGCACTCCCGCCGCGCGCGGAACATTCCGCGCAGGCATGGCCATTTTGCTCCTCTCCGTAATCGTGATCGCGCTGGTAAACCTAGGGTAGGGAACTGCTCGAAGAAATTAAGAGCAGACGACAAACTAATTATCCGGGAGCCGGAGTTTTCTCCTCTTCCGTCATTCCCAGCGCAAGAGTCGCGCAGCAAAATCGAACTCCACTCGTTTTGCTTTCAGGGCGGAAATTCCCAGATAGCCATCCACTCCCGGCAAGCCGCCGGAGTCCGGTCCATCAGTCAAAAACACGGTCGCAATTGTCTCCTGCCCAGCCAAACGCACGCCCGGCAGTTTCACCTGGGTCGTTTGCAGCCGACCAAAGTCCACCTCGCTCGGTTTGCCCGAGGTCTGCAGATCCGGCAATCCTTTGCGAAGCCGATCTTTGTACAAGAGGATTCCCTGAAAACCGGTATCGAGTATCAGATGCATCGGGAATCCCTGCACGACAAAAGGAATCGAAAAATACGCCGCCGATGGCCTTCTGCCGTCCAACTCTCTCGCCATCTCCCATGACATTGTCCGCATTTCATAATCGATGGAGATCTTCTCGCTTCTGCCCAACACGTCCAGTCCAATAATTCCATCCACATCTTCCGCGAATTCCGAGTACTCCCCCAGCTTTGCGACCATTACGCGCATCGCTCCCGCCCGCACCGGTCCAACTCGAAGATTCGGGACGACTGCCCACTCCACCGGCACCTCGCGATCAAAGTTCGTCGTTTTTCCGGGTCGCCGCGGCAGCTTAAGCCTGTCTGCCACCTTACGGTCAATGAACGTAAAACTCGCCCCCGTATCCACAATGAACTTCAACCCTTCCAAGTCTCCAATCTGCCCGTTCACGACCACCAAAAACCCCGCGCGCAATTGGAAAGGGATGGTAGAACTAACCGGTGGCTTGCCTGGCTCTTGGGCATGAAGGGGGAAACCCGAAAGGATGCCGAGAACAACAAAAATCGGACTTCCAAGAAGCCCAACCAACTTTGCCCAGCGCATGACGCCCGCCTCGGCCGCAGTAGCGGTGAGGCCGAGATTCGATCAGTCGCGCTGGTACCTCAATTCACCAATCGTCTCCAATCTGCCGTGGCTTGGTCACCATCAAACTAATTGAAGAGCCACCCGGTTAGCGCCAGCCGTCTCTCCCCGGAGAGCAGGCTTTTTGAAATCTTTTCCCACCCGGAGAGATGTATCTCCTTCATTCCTTCTTCTCCCAAGCGGATTTCGCGGCGCGCAGTAATTCCGTGTTCTTCTCGAGCGCCTTCTCCAGCAGATTTGCCTGTTCGGCGGCCACTTTCCAATTTGCGCTTTCCACGGCTTCCGTAAGCCCCGGGAATTCCAGATGAGCGTATGTGTACCGGGATGAATAGAGAAGGTGTTGGAACCACGGCCGCCCGGGAATTCCACCGGGGTCCAGCCAGTTCGACTCAACCAGAAGAAGTTGTGCGTTCAAGTGCCGAATCTTCTCCGGACTGACGTTCCCGCCCGCAAGATCCCGCATCGTAACCTCGCGCAGTTGCTTGCCCGCCGCCTCAAATTCCGCAATGCGCTCATATAGATTCTTCAGCGTTACCTTCTCTGGAGTTATCTTTTCGCGCCTCTCGAGTTCGCCCAAAAATTCCCGCAGCGCCGCCCCATTCGCCGCAAAATCAAACGGCAAAATATCCGAATTGGCCAGCCGCAGCGCCGTCAGCCCCCAGATTTTGGTCAGCGCTGTGTGATATTCAAATGTTGGATCGCCAATTCGCGACATCCAGAAATGATCGTCGTATGCGGAATGATAAACGCCGTAGCTTCCCGTAAATCCCAAATTGATCACGGGTCGGCCCAGATGATTCAAAAACACGGTGTGATCCGAACCGCTTCCAATTCGCGTTTCCACCAGCGCCGAATCCGCTGGCGGCCCGGCCAATTTCTTATCGCGCACAGAAGTAGCTCGCCACGCTTCGTATAGACTCTTCCCCGACGGGGCGCGAACGTCCTTCGAAGCCTCCACCAGCATCGGCGCCAACGAAGCAACCGCCGTTGGCTTGAAACTCAGTCCTTCCGGCCCTGCCGTAGTGGCTGCACCGGAAACAGATGAATCCACATTCAGATACGCAACCAGTTTCTTCTTCAAGTCTTCCGCGAACTGCTCGCCCCATTCCGTCGAACCCGTCAGCCCATATTCTTCGCCATCCCAGCTGCACGCGATGATCGTGCGCCGAGGTCGAATCCCTCGCTGCTTCAGTTCGCCCAACGATCGTGTCAGCTCCAACATCGAAGCCGTTCCGCTCACCGGGTCCACGCCGCCATACACCCACGCGTCGCGATGATTCCCAACCAGCACCCATTCTTCCGGCAGTTCGCCTCCGCGTATCCGCGCCTCCACCACGGTGTAGGGCTTCACGCTGGTGTCCATGTCCACATTCATGTGCACCTTTACAGCGCCAGTAAACCGGTAAGTAATGGGCAGCGCCCCGCGCCACTCCTTCGGAACCTCTGCCCCATTCATGTTTTCCAGCAAAGGCTTCGCATCACGCCAGGAGAGCGGCAACCCAAGAATCTTGGGAAGCGATCGCGCCTCTTCAGGCGCAATCCGTTTTGCGCCGGGAACAGAGGCCCACCCGGGCGTGGTTGGGTCGCCGGGAACGATATAGTCGTAGGTAATACCACCCCGCTGAATGTGGCTCTCTGGGCCCCACGGACCATCCGGAAAAACTTTGCCGCGCGCGTAGCCATCTTCCGCCGGGTCGGAATATATCAATAGCCCCGCGGCGCCTTCTCGCTCGGCTGTCAGCGCTTTGAATCCCCGATAGCTGTACGGATTCGAATACCGGACGATGACAATTTTCCCTTTGACGCTGATGCCATTCTTCTTCAATAGTTCATAGTCTTCGGGATTCCCGCTGTGCGCATAGACCACCTCCGCCGTGACATCGCCGGAAGCGGAATAGCCAAAGTAAGAGCTCGAAATGGCGGGATTCTTCGTGTCCGCATCCACCGGATACGCATCCTCCCGCAGCGAAGCCTTGAAGTGGACGGGCGCAACCATCTCCAGCGAAACGCTGCGCGGGCTGGAATGCAGCACGTCGTACCGCCGCAACGTGACCTCCTCCCAGCCTTGCTTGCGCCATTCCGCTGCCAGGAATTCGGCAAGTCTGTTGTTCTCTTCCGAAGCAGCCGGATGCGGCTCCCTTGTGAACAACCGGTGCCACTCGCGCGCCTTCTCCGGCGAAGGCAACCCTTCAAATGTCGCCTCCGTCTTGTGTTCGGCCACGGCACTAGCCGGCGAAAACCCCAGGATGGAAGCACCCTGCGAACCTTTCGCCGGGCTCTGCGCAAAGACCGCAATGGGCACCAGCAGCAACGCCAGGACAGGAATCAAGCACAAGCGAAATTCAGGGCGTGTCTTCAATGAGATCTCCTCCCACTAAGAATTCTGCGGACGGATAGGTGGCCCCAATCGCTAAAGCAAACACTCTGCCGCGGGCGAATTGTAGCGCATCAGCAGATCAGATGGCATCGTCCACTCGTAACAAGCGAGTGAAGCCTAATTGTGTGCTTTCAGCATATAATTCGGGAACTGGCACCGGGCCCAAAGGTACCGCAACCAAATGCACGCCCCGGAAGGTGACAAGCACTCGCGGGCTGCGTCTAAAAGCCGATTGATGCACGGTAGGTCGGAAAACCCCAGGGTAAGGTCAGGCAGCTAAAGAGGAAGCAGGCGAACGGTCGGCAATGGTGGGCCAACAAATAAATCAAACGCATTATTTTCAGCGAGCGGGGAACCGCCTCGCCCCAACCCTGCTGCTTGCACTGGTTACGGCCGCGGGGTGTTCCAAGACGCACACCTCCAGCGTCCTCGGAGACTCCGCTAACCCGACACCCGTGCGCTTCTACACCGTTTCCGAAGAAACCGCCCGTCGCCGCATCCAGGCCGTCGGCTCTCTGTACGCATTCGAAGAAAGCACCCTCAGCTCCCAGGTGGAAGGTCGCGTTTCCGAAGTGCTTGCCGACATCGGCGACAACGTCAAACAGGGTCAAGTGCTCGTGACCATCGACCCGCAAGAGCTGCAATACGAAGTGGAGCGCCAACGCGGCCTTGTCACCCAGGTTCGCGCGCAACTGGGTATTGGCCCCAACGATCCCCCGCCTTCCGACCCCAAGAAACTTGCCTCCGTACAGCGGGCGGAAGCAGACCTTTTCGATGCCGATCATAAGTATGCTCGCGCGCAACAAATGTACCGCGACAATCTGATCTCTCAGCAACAGCTCGACGAGGCCGCAAGCCGTTTTCAAAGTACCAAGGCAACCTATACCGTCGCATTGCAGGAAGTCGACCGCCTGAAGGCGCTCCTAATTTCCAGCGAGGCCACCGAGAAATTGGCCGAGAAGAAACTGGGTGACGCCGCGATTCGCGCGCCATTTCTGGGCGCTATAAAAACGCGCAGCGTGCACCCGGGCGAGTACTTGCGTGTGCAGAGCCCGGTGCTCGTGCTGGTGCGCACCGACCGCTTGCGCGCCCGCCTGGAAGTGCCTGAGCGTTGGGCTGGATGGGTGAAGGACGGCGCCACGGTCGATCTACACGTCGAAGCCTTCCCGGGGGAAACCTTCCAAGGGAAAATCGCGCGCATCAATCCGTCTGTCTCTCTGGACTCGCGCACGTTTGAGGCGGAAGCGCTCCTGGCGAATCCGGACGGAAGGCTCAAGCCCGGTTTCTTTCTGCAGGCATCCATTCCCAGCGAGAAAGAAGACAACACCATCTTCCTGCCGGAGCAGGCCGTCAGTTACCGTTATGGCGTCTACAAAGTCTTCCTGCTGGCTGGCAATCGCGTTACCGAAAGACAGATTCGTCCCGCGGGCCAAACCGAAGACGAACACGGCCGGCGTTTTGAAGTCGCGGAAGGCCTGAAGCCAGGCGACCGTGTGGCGATGGCCGTCTCCGGTGATTTGCACGAGGGTTCTGTGGTACGCGAGCAAGCCGAGGGCAGCGCGCAGCCGGCAAAGTAGCGCGAAGGGAAGTTCAGACGTACCAATTTCTGTTGTCCTGAAGCGACGAACCGATGAAGATCGCCGAAACTTGCGTAAAGTATCCCATCTTCACAGTGATGCTGATCTCCTTTCTCGTGACGCTGGGCGTGTTTTCCTACCGCGGCTTGGCGGTGGACCTGTTTCCCAAAGCCGACCCGGCGACCGTTAACGTAGAAGTGCGTTTGCCTGGAGCAACTCCCGAAGAGGTTGTGACGGGAGTGGTCCTTCCGCTCGAGGATGCCATCTCCTCGGTCAGCGGTATCGATGAAATCAGCGTCTGGTCCTTCGAAGGTTTCGCCGAAATTACCTGCACGTTTGTTTTAGAGCGCGACATCGAAGGCGCGGCCCAGGACATCCGCGAAAAAGTTGCCGGGGCCATCGACCGCTTGCCTCGCGACACCCTTCCACCAATTATCACGAAGCAGGATCCGCAGTCCGATCCCATCATGACGCTCCTGATCAGCGGCCCAATGAGCCGCCGCGAACTGACCGAAATTGCCGACAAGCAGGTGCGCCGTGCGATTCAAACCGTCGACGGAGTAGGCAGCGTCGAGTTAAACGGCGGGCAAGGGCGCCAAATTCGCGTCTTGCTGGACGCGCAAAAATTGACCTCGCATGGCTTCACGGTCCTGGATGTGCGTTCGGCGCTGCAGCGGGAGAACATCGAAGCGCCCGGCGGCCGTATGATCACCGGCCCGCAGGAACTTGGTCTTCGCACACTCGGCCGCGTTACCTCCGCCGAGCAATTCGGCGAGATCGTCGTCGGCACCCGCGGGGGTTCGCCGGTCCGCGTCCGCGATGTGGCGCAAGTAGAGGATGGAGCCGAGGAACTGCGCACCTGGTCCGCGCTGTATCACGGAAGCGCCCCGCCCCAAGACGTCGTGTCCATTCAGGTCCTGCGGCAGTCCGGGGTGAACACCGTGCGCGTCGCCGACGACATTCGCGCCAAACTGGTAGATCTGCGCGCGCAGTTGCCTCCCGGCGTGAAACTCGAAGTGGTTCACGACATTTCCGATTTCATCAAGGCGTCCATCCATTCGCTGCTCGAGCATCTGATCTTGGGAAGTATTCTCGCCAGCCTTGTCGTCTGGCTCTTCATTCGTAACCTGCGTGCCGTCTTCATCGCCGCCGTCGCCATCCCGGCTTCCATCATCTCCACGTTCACACTAATGCGGGCCATGGACTTCTCCCTGAATAACATCACCCTGCTGGCGCTGACCCTGGCCGTCGGCATCGTTATCGACGATGCCATCATCGTTCTCGAAAATATTTTTCGATTCATGCAGGAAAAAGAAAAGGACCGCGTCACCGCCGCCATCGAAGCCACCAAAGAGATCGGTCTTGCGGTCATGGCCACCACGCTTTCCCTCATCATCATCTTCCTGCCCATCGCCTTCATGACCGGCTACGCGCGCAAATACGTCAACTCTTTCGGGTGGACGATGGCCATGGCAATTCTGGTCTCGCTGCTGGTGGCCTTCACGCTTACCCCCATGATGAGTTCGCGCCTTCTGAAACTCACCGGAAGCGAAACGAAATCCCGATCCCAGGGCTTCCTGCACCGCGTAGAAGAGCTCTACCTCGCCATGCTGCGCTGGTCTCTCGATCACAGGCGTGCCATTCTTCTTATCTGCGTGGCCACGTTTCTCTCCACGTTTGGGTTCTATCACCTGGTCGGCCGCGATTGGATCCCGGCGGATGACCAGTCGGAACTCATCAGTTCGTTCACGCTTCCCGAAGGCACATCCCTTGAGAAGACCACGCAGACGGCTCAGTCCATCGCTGAAAAGGTTGCAAAATTTCCGGAAGTTGCCTTCGTGCAATCCTTCACCCACGGGCCGACCAATCATGCGCACCTGTTCATTGGACTGGTGCCGCGAAGTGAACGAAAGAAAACTCACGCGCAAATGGCTACCACAGTGCGCGCGGTGCTCGCCGGCTACCGTAACATGACCTATAACGTGCGCCTGCCTTCCGTTCTGGGCGGCGAAGTCTATTTCCCAATTGCCGCCGTCATCCGCGGGCCGGAGCTCAGTCAACTAGCGGAAATCAGCAAGCAGGTAGCAGGCCGCATGGCCAACTATCCCGAGCTGGTCGACGTCAATCCAAGCCTCAACCTCAACACCCCGGAGCTGCAAGTCAAGGTGGACCGGCAGCGGGCGGCGGACATTGGCGTGCGCATGACGGATGTCAGCGACGCCGTAAGATTGTTTTATTCGGGCGAAGATGAAATCACCCGCTTCAAGGAAGGCTCCGAACAGTATCCCGTCACGATGCAATTGCTCCCCGAGCAGCGCGACAATCCCGATGTCCTGGCGCGCATGATGGTGCCCTCAACAAAACTCGGCCAGGTGCGTCTCGAAAACGTTGCTAGCATCGGCCGCGGCGCCGGCCCGGCCAGCCTGCAGCGCTACAACCGCGAATTTCAAGTCAGCGTCTACGCCAACGTCGCTTCTGGCTACCCACTGGATCTCGCCGCCGCTCATACAGTTCAGTCCATCAAAGACGTCGGCTTGCCCGCCGGATATTCCTATCTTTTTTCCGGCCAAGTGAAAGTTCTCGAGGAGACCACCTGGAATCTCGTGCTGGCGATGCTGCTCGCGTCCATCTTCATGTACATGGTCCTGGCGGCGCAGTTTGAAAGCTTCACCTACCCCTTCATCATCATGCTCACGCTTCCGCTCAGCATTCCGTTCGCGCTTTTCTCTCTGTGGATCACCGGGCGCGCGCTCAGCCTGTGGAGCGCACTGGGAATGTTTCTTCTCCTCGGCATCGTGAAAAAGAACGGCATCTTGCAGGTGGATTACACGAATCGCTTGCGTGCTACCGAGGGCCTGTCCGTCCGCGACGCAATCCTGGAAGCAAATCGCGTCAGGCTCCGCCCAATCCTGATGACCACCCTTTCCATCATCGCTGGACTCATCCCGGTAGCTATCGGCATCGGCGCCGGCTCCGAGCAGCGCGCTTCAATCGCGGTCACCATCATCGGCGGCCAGACCTTGTGTCTGCTACTGACCTTGCTAGTCGTGCCCGTAGCCTATTCCTACCTGGCCGAGTTCGAAGCCGCCCCGTGGGGCAAATGGGCCGCTCGAATCGTCGGGCGCTATCGCCCACCTGCGATTCCCACAAACAGCGATTGAACGGCGTATCTTGTGTCGCCAGGACAGTTTCAAATCCCCGCGAAATCGCCGAATTTGTAGGGGCGGGGCTCGCCCCGCCCGCTGTCGCGCCACCGCTCGCGATCCGTTTGGACGACAATGTCAACAGAGCCAAGCTTTCGATAAATCCCTCTTAAGGAGGTCGGGGCTTCAGCCCCGACGTATAGAGAATACAGAATGTGGGCTTTAGCCCCTGAAGAATGCGTCGAGCACCAGCCTATATTTATGAGATGGCCGGATGGCCTCTAGTCTTGCAGTTCGTTGCGATTCAACTTAATGAAGGAACTCCGGGTCCAGTCTGAACTTGCTGAACACCGCGAAGCCGGCCCCGCGCATTGTGAATTCCGCCCCATCGATCCCCGGGCCGAGCAGAGGAGCGCCGTCGAGCATTCTCGGAAAAAAGAAATGTACGGCCGCGCTCGTGCCGGTTCCCGTGAATTCGATTTCAATCGGGGCAACGATGCCACGGTGGGTCTTAAGCGTCGCGTGCAAGTTTGGAGTTCTCGCCGGTGTGGCCGCAAAGGGCTCAAATCCGGCGAACCCGGGCTGGTCGAGCTTCACCGTGATCACGTAGCGATCCGCCGGAAGCCGCGGCGCCTGCGCCAGAAACGTGGCGAGCGTGCGCTCCCCGAGTTCCTCAAGCCGCACAAATGCCTGGCTCACAGGCGCCGCCGATTCCCAGCGCACCAGAAACGCGGTCGAGGGCGAAAGCCTCGGCGCCCCGTTCGGCGACTGGGAATCGTCAACCGGCGGTTCGAGTTTCCCTTTCTGCAGGCAGTTGCCGTTTTGATCGATGGCATCAGGGTCGCAGTGCCTCTTGCCCGTGGAAATGCTGTAGCTCGCTTGAATCTCGGTTCGGCGGAACACCACGGCTTCCACCTTCGCCCACGGCGAGTGGCGCACCACCCTCAGCGCTTCCTCATGCGACCACTGCGCCGCAGGCTTCTGTTTCCAGAAATCGTCCGCGCGGACGAGGGAAGCCGCTCCAATAATTAATGTCAATATGGGGAGAATCGTTTGAATTGCAGTTGCAAGCAGCGCGCGTCGCCCGCGTGCCTGGGGTAATTCGGGGATCGCCGTCTTGCCAGGAACTCTCATACTTCCACCAACTCAATTGCGTTGACTCTATCAGGTTTTCTCCGCTCCTAACAAACATTCTCCACCTAATGCGCAGCCGTCTAAAAGTGCGACCGTAACCGTCGCTGGCAGTCATTCACAAAGCTGATACGTCCCATTTGCCGAAACTATCGGAATTTTGGTTGACAAAACCGCCGCCCGGAATAGAATCACTCCCAACTGTTCTGCCGGTGCACGGGGTCCTTCTTTTTCTTAAAGGGGTGGAGTCCTATGGTTAAGTCTTATTCATTTCGGTTTTCCTGTGCACTTATACTGATTCTTGGCTGTGCATTTTGTCTTCCTGCCCAGATCACCACCGGCGAAATTACCGGCACGGTGATGGACTCCAGCGGTGCTTCTGTGGCGGGCGCTGCTGTCTCCGCCGTTTGTCCAGACACCAACCAGACGCGTTCGTTGATATCCGGAGCCGCTGGCGAATACACGATGTACGATATGGCCATTTGCACCTACAGGGTCTCCGTTTCCGCTCAGGGGTTCAAGACCACAGTACGCAATGTCAGGGTTGACGTAGCCCAGACTACCAAAGCGGATTTCCGCCTCGAGGTTGGCGCGCGCACCGAAACTATCACGGTGGAAGCTGCCAGCCCGTTGATTGAGTTCACCTCGGGCTTGAACAACGAGGTGGACACGAAGTCTATCGTGGATCTACCGACAGAGGGCCGCGATTTTAAGTCCATCCTGGCCCTTACCCCGGGCGTGCAGCGCTCACCGGGTGGCGGATTCCTGGACGTTAGCATTAGCGGCCAGCGCACCACCACCAACAATTACATGATTGATGGAATGCCCAACAACGACCGCTACTACGGCAGCGAGGTCATCGGCCAGCCCGGCGTTTTGGGTGTTCCGGCTTCCGTTCTGGGTAGCGATTCCATCGCCGAATACACCGTTCAGCAGCTTCCGTCGGCGGACAACGGGGTCAAGGGGGGCGCTGCCATCAACGTGACGCTCAAGAGCGGCACCAACAATTTCCACGGCACGGCCTTCTATTTCGGAGACTACGACTGGCTGAACGCCAAGAACTTCTTCGCCACGACCAAACTCCCCTATCACAATCACAATTACGGAGGCACGGTAGGTGGTCCGATCAAGAAGGATCGCACCTTCTTCTTCTTCACGTTTGAAGGGCAGCGCAACAAAGCTCTGGAGTCTTATAATCTGCCCATCCCCACGCAGGGCGATCTGGCTGCGGCCCTGGCGGACTTCGCCAATCCGGCTGTCAACCCGAATAATCTGCCACTGAATACGGCGGGCTTGAACCTGCTGAAATATTACCCATGTTCGAATGGCGCTGGCGGGTTCGTTTCCTGCACACCCGCAGCGGCTAACGCCGCGGTGGCCCCCGGCGGGTTCACCCAGTCCATTTCCAGTCCCAATACCGACAAGCTGAGCAGCTACATCATCCGAATTGACCACAAGCTGAACGACAAGATGCAACTGTCAGGCAGGTATACGTTCGCGGACAGTGTCCAGTCCGCGCC
Organism: Vulcanimicrobiaceae bacterium; assembly: GCA_035484435.1. GTDB lineage: Bacteria > Acidobacteriota > Terriglobia > Acidiferrales > UBA7541 > Acidiferrum. The sequence continues at coordinate 15,919 of DATHOY010000101.1, forward strand.
AGCAGGCGGCTATACGCTTCCGCCGGCGCCTGGCAGCGGTCTTCCAGCCGACGGATTTAACACTGTGGCTCCCACACGCGTGCAATTGGCTGGTGCCACCTGGACCTATAGCATGTCTCCCACCAAGATTCTCGACGTGCGCTTCAACTGGTCGCGTTACGCACAGATCCTGGACCCAAATAACAAGATTAATCCGCTGAGCCTGGGCATCGACACCGGCCCATTGAACCCCGCCGATTTCGGCGTGCCTCCGGTTTATGCCAGTTCGATCACCTACGGAAACCCCGGCGGCATACAGACCTATCCGCTCAGCACCCGCCCCACCCAGACTTACGATGTGTCGACCCGCTTTTCGTGGAGCAAGGGCACTCATAGCTTTAAGTTTGGGGGCAACTATCAGTACGCCTCTACATACAGCCTGCGAAATCGCGCGCGGACTGGCCTATTCAGTTTCCAGACTGATTTTGAGACCCTGATCGATCAGTTGCTCACCGGCCGCCTCGATCGGGCTGCCCGCTCCTTTGGTGACACTTCACGCCACCTCTACCAGCCCTCTATGGGACTATTTTTCCAGGACGAATGGAAAGTCACCCCGCGCGTGACGGTCAGCTATGGCTTGCGCTGGGACGTCAATGGTGCGCTGGGTGACGCCGACAAGAATGCCTCTAATTTCTTTCCCTGCGCTCCCCCTGAGCCAACGGTCTGCGCTCCAACAGGGTTTCCGAACGGCCTGGTTCAGGTGCAACAGGGATTTTCTCGTCTCTATGACCTGGACCTCAAAGACTTTGGCCCACGCGGTGGAGTGGCTTGGGACGTCTTCGGCAACGGCAAGACCGCTCTCCGGGTTGGTTACGCCATGGCTTACGACGTGGCGAACTTTGCCGCCATCGCCGCACCTTACGTTTTCCAAGGTGCCAGAGCCGGGGCATTTACAAACTCGAACCTCGGAGTGTTCTCGGTCACAGCGACGGGCGCACAGGATACCAGCCTATTGTTCGAACCGTTTGGGCCGAATACGTGCTACAACCCTGCAACCAACACTCCTGGCACTACGCCGGACTGGGTCTGTATTGGTCCGCAAGCGGGAAGTCCGAACCCAAACACACCGTTCCAGACTTTTGGCGCCAATCCTGCCGGCACACCACCGTTTAACATTTTCGGAACCGTTCCGAATTTGAAGACGCCAAGAATCCAGTATTACAACGCCACGATTCAACACGAGCTGTTCAGAAACAACGCCATCACCGTCAGCTACATCGGCTCACACGGTACCGATAGTCTATTAATGCGCAGCCTGAATAACCGCCCCGTTGGCTGTTGGGATACAGTCAATGATGTTCAGATGACCACTGGAAATTGTGCGCGCCCATTCGATTCTCTCTACCAGTTGAATGGCGTGCCCAACTTCTCTTACATCATGCAGTTAACCAATGACGGGTACTCCCGCTACAACGCCCTGCAGGTGACTTACCGCCAGCGCGATTGGCATGGGCTCAATACCATTGTCAATTTCACGTGGTCCAACTGTATTGACACCAATTCCGTGAATCGCGGCGGTGGCTCTACCGTTCCGATCGAGGAGAATCCTTACAATCCCAGCAGTAACGTAGGCCCCTGCGACACCGATGTCCGGCTGAACTTCAACACCGGCATCACCTACGACATTCCCCGTGTGCGCTCCCTCGGCCGCTTAGGGGAAGGTTGGCAGACCGGGTCTGTAGTGACGGTTACGACTGGGCGTCCCTGGACTCCGTTGCTGAGCACATCGGGCGATGAGTCCGGCCAGGACCTGGTTTACCAGAGGCCGGACTGTTCGGGAGTAAAACCCATTTACCAGTACAGTGACCCCAATAGCCCCACCATCACGAATGCGGCAGCGATATATTCCGATCCTGCCCCCAACACCATTGGGACCTGCGGCCGCAATAGTGTGCGCGGCCCCAATTTCAGGCAGTGGGACTTTAACCTCAACAAGACCACCAAGCTCACTGAAAGGATAGGCCTCCAGATTCGTTTTGAGGTCTTCAACCTCTTGAATCACCCTAACTTCACGAGTGCGTCCCCGACCAGCGCCAAGCCCTCGAGCGGTGATTTCTCCAAGTACGGGACTACGCCGGATATCTTCTCCGGAAATCCGTTCCTTTCGCAAGGCGGCAATCGCGCTGCACAGCTCGGGGCGAAGATCATTTTCTGATCTCCGGCTCCCCGTTTTGGTTCCGAAAAAGGAGTCTGTTACAATGCAGACTCCTTTTTCATTTATGCGGCGCGCCACCATCCTTTGTCTTTTCCTGCTCCTTCCCGCGCTCGCCGCGGCAGCTACTGACCAGCCCAACGTTGTCCTCATCACTCTCGACACTGTCCGAGCCGACCGCATGGGCTTCCTCGGCTCCAAACTCGGCCTAACCCCGCAGCTCGATACCCTCGCCGGTCAAAGCGTCGTCTTCGACCACGCCTACTCCCAGGCGCCCATTACCCCCGTCTCCCACGCCACCATCCTCAGCGGAACTTTTCCCCAATACCACGGCATCCGCAACTTCGGCGATCGCCTGCCTCCCGCCGTCCCGTTTCTACCCGACATTCTTCGCGCCCAGGGCTACCACACCGGCGCCTTCGTCGGCAGCATCATCCTCGACCCGAAAAACGGCTTCGCCTCCGGCTTTGAGCGCGGCTTCGATGTCTACAACGCCGGCTTTCATCGGCAGAGAACCGGAGAGCGTCGCGAAGCCTCCATGCAGCGCCGCGGCGAGGTGACTCTGGGATTCGCCCTCGAATGGATCGGCCAGCAAAAAGGCGGCCCGTTCTTCCTCTGGTTTCATCTCTGGGACGCGCACGACCCCTACAATCCACCTGAGCCGTTCCGCAGCCGCTTTCCAAACGCCCCCTACAACGCGGGTATCGCCTACGTGGATTCCATCGTAGGAAAGCTGCTCGACTACCTTCGCACCCAGGGCCTCTACGACAACACGCTCATCGCCGTCGCCGCCGATCACGGCGAATCCCTCGGAGAACACGGCGAACTGACCCACAGCATTTTCCTCTACGACTCCACCATCCACGTGCCCCTGCTCGTAAAATTTCCCGCCAATCGTTCCGCAGGCCAGCATGTGAACGCCACCGCAAGCCTGGTTGACCTGGCGCCAACCGTTCTCGATTCGCTCGGCCAAACTCCTCCTTCAAATATGCAGGGCCGTTCACTCCTCCCTCTGATTGGAAATCCTCACCCGGAAAACCGTCCTTCGCTCGCCACCGGCGACCACTCCGAACGTTCCTTCGGTTGGAGCGCCCTCGTTTCCCTCCGCAGCAACAACCAACTCTACGTGCGCGCACCAAGGCCCGAGCTCTACGATCTGTCCGCGGACCCCGCTTCGAAAACAAATCTCTACACAGACAAGCGCGCCACTGCCGTCCGCCTGGCAGTCCAATTGGATAGTTTCGTCAAGCGAATCAGCGAAGGAGCTCCGCAGGCCCTGCAGGACAACCTCGACGAAAAGAGCCGCGAAAAGCTCTCCGCCCTCGGCTACACGGCTTCGAGTGCGAGCCGCCCGATCTCCCGCACCGATCCCAAAGATCGCATCGACGTCGCCAACGACATGCACGACGCCAGCCTGGCCATCGAGGAAGGGAAGGAAGCCAGCGTCATTCCGCTATTGCTGAACGTCGTGACGAAGGACCCGCAAGTCCAAGCCGCGCAGTATTACCTCGGCATCGCCTACTCCCGGAACGGCAAGTTCGCCAAGGCCATTCCGCCGCTCCGCAAAGCCGTCGAACTCCGTCCCGACGCGCTAATGGCCCAGTACGAGTTGGCCATCTGTCTCTACGAAACCGGCGATCTCAAAACCGCCGCCGCCCATTTCGAAATCCTGGTGGAAAACCGCCCCGACTGGAGCGACGCCCGCTATTCCATGGCCTCCATTTATGCCCGCACCGGACGGCCCGAGGAAGCAGCCAAAAATCTGCTCATCGTCCTCCAGGGGGAGCCGGACCATTACCGCGCAAACCTGCTTCTGGGCCGCATGCTGTTTCTGAACGGCACCTTCGACGAGGCCCTGCCCTACCTGGAAAAAGCCGCGACGGTCCAAACCGATTCCAGCGAAGCCCATTCCTTCCTGGCCGACGATTACGAAAAGCTGGGCCGCGCCGAAGACGCCGCGAACCAGCGCGCCGAAGCCGCCCGCCTGAAGCCCCCTACTCGTTAAGGCCGGTATAATCGGTAAAATCGTTGCTTCGCCATGCGCGCCCTCCAGCCACCTTTGCTGGACACCCGCAACCCCCAACTATATAATTTGCATCTATTTTCCAGGGGTGTTCCATGGTTCCAAGAAAATTCTCTTTATTGCTATCCGTCTTTTTACTGGCCGTTCCCTTGTTCGCCCAGCAACAAACTCCCTCAAAACCAAAACCGCGGGTCATCGTCCTCGGCGTCAACGGCATGGAGCTCGACATCATTCGTCCGCTCCTGCTGAAGGGCCAGATGCCCAATCTGTCCAAGGTGATCGAGAACGGCGCCTACGGCAAATTGCGCACCGTCTCCGCTCCCAATTGTCCCCGCGTCTACACCACGCTCTTCACCAGCACCAACCCAGAGGAGCATGGCGTAACAGGTTTTCTCGTCGGCGGAATCACGGCAAACACTAACATGATGAAGGAAGAGCCCGTCTGGTCGATGCTCTCGAAGGGCGGCGTCACCGTCGGTATGGCCAACGTCCCGGCCACCTTTCCCGTTATGCCTGTCAACGGCTACATGATCAGCGGAATGCTCACGCGCGGCAAAAACTGTGAAGACGGCGTGCTCTGCGCCCCCAAGCTCAGCGAAGTGATGGGTGGCGACGCCGTCTACCCCAAGAGCATGCAACCCGAGCTCCTGAAGAACGTCGGCGATTTCTATATCGATTGCGAGCGCATGCCGGCCGCGAGCGATCTAAAGGGCCACGAAACGGAACTCATCAACTCCTGGCTCGATAAAGTGCAGGTCATCCGCGACCAGCAAACCAAACTCTTCGACTATCTGCTGACCACCCATCCCACCGAATTTACCTTCCTAGCCCAGTCCTGCGAAGACCGCACCGGCCACTGGCTCTACCCTATCTCACCGTTCAATGTCGGCTACAACGCAAGCATCAACAGCGTCCGCCAGGACGCCTTCCCGAACCAGTACGTCGCCTTCGACAAGGTCCTCGGCTCCATCCTGAAGCACATGGACGACAACACGTATCTGATTATTTTCTCCGACCACGGCATCAAGCCCCTCCGCGAGTTCGAAGAAAAAGATCCCCATGCCCACATGGATCACGAGAAAACCACACCCGTCATCGCCAAGCACGATTTTGCCGATGGTGACGACGTTCCCGGCTCATTCTTCGCCATGGGCCCCGGCATCAAGCATGATCTGCGCCTGATGGGTCTGGGAGCCAGCGTCTATGACGTGGCCCCGACAATCCTGCACATTTACGGCATCGAACAGCCAAAGCAGATGCGCGGGCGCGTCCTAACCGAGATTTTCGAAAAGACCGAAAATAAAGTAGCCGCGAAGCAATAACCCTGTAGCATAGGCTTCAGCCTGTGCTCCGAACCCTTTGTAGTGGCCGGGCTCGCCCGGCCTTTTCTTGGGGTTTCACCGCGGGAATTGCTTCGATCTCACTGGACAGCCGCTCACTGCGGCTGCTTCGACTCCCGCAGTGCCTTCGCCCTCGATCGCGCGCGTTCCGCCTCTTGCCGCCGCCCAAGCCCGGCATAAGCCTGCGCCAACAACTCAAATATCTCAGCATTGCGGTTCGAAGGTTCGGCAGCCGCTTCCAGCAACCCCGCAGCATCGGTAAACTTTTTCCGTTGGATCAGCGTCTTCGCCAGCTCGATCTGCGCCTCTGAACTCCCCGGCTGCAGCAGCACCGCCGCCTCAAACTGGTCTTCCGCCGCCTTCAAATCCTTCAAACCCAGATACACCCGCCCCAGCGCAAGCCGCGCCTCAAATTGCTCCGGGTTCAACTTCAGGCTCACCAGCAGCACGTCCCGCGCCCCAGTCAACTCCCCGCTCAACTCCAACGCCCGTGCGTATGCGAGCGCATCCGTCGCGTCATTCGGGTTCGCCGAGTGCGCCCGCCGCAGGTACCCCGCGGCTTTCCCGTAATTCCCGGCAGTCATTTCCATCCGGCCAAGCTGCCTCAGCGCCAGCGCGGAGCTCTCGTCCAATTGCAACACCTTCTCCAGGGCCGCTCGCGCCTTTTCCGTCTCTCCCTCCTCGGCCGCCATCGTCGCCGTATGCAGCAAATTCTGCTGCTCAATCTTGTCCTTCGGATCGGGCAATAGAGAAGGCTCCGGAACATCCGTAGCGCTTCCGGCATCCGCCGCGCCCAGATATCCAAGAGCGTGCAATTCATCGACGGTGCCCGCGGATACCGCCGCAGGCGAAACTTTTCCAGTCGCGGGCGATTTGGCGCTCAACTCCGCAAGCGTCTTTCGCAATTTTTGAACCGTCCCATTCCACGGCTCGTATTGATTGCGCGATTCCCCGGGATCGCCGCGCAGCTCGTAAAGCTCCGGCTTCGGCGCCTCGATAAACTTGAACCCTTCCTTTCGAACCGACCGCAGCGGTGCCCACCCGAACCGCAGCGGGTACTCCGTTTCACCAAAAACCGTCCGTGAAACCACCTTGCCTCCTCCAAAAAACGCCTCCAACGAATCCCCATCCAGATTCGCCGGAGCCGCAATCCCAACCAGGCTCAAAATCGTGGGCATAATATCCGTCGTTCGCACCTGCCCTTCAACCGTCCTCCCCGCTTCGCGTTCCATCGGCAGCTTCACAATCAGCGGAACATGGGTAGTCGAATCGTAAAGAAAAATCCCGTGCGTGTCTTCGTGATGTTCGCCCAATCCTTCTCCGTGATCTCCCACCACAACAATCATCGCTCCCTCATACCATCCCTGTTTCTTGAGGTAAGTCAGGAACTGCCCCAACGCCGAATCCGCATACGCAATC
>DATHOY010000102.1:0-9927 GCA_035484435.1 Vulcanimicrobiaceae bacterium
ACCGGGGCGATTGCAGGAGTGCGCGCGCATGGTTACGACATCGTGTTGAAGCTCGATGCAACGATCGGTTTGGCGAAGCGCGACGGCCAGGCCGAAGAAGGCCCGCGCATCACCACCCAGGACCGGCGTTTCCTGGAATCGCTGCGCATTCAGGTGGACCAGGAATCGATGGATCAGGATGCGGACAGGAAGGCCGTGGCGCGCCTGACCATGACGCCCCAGGACGTGCGATTCTTGAAATCGTTGCGGATTGCCACCGACGAGAGCGAATGAAACTTCAGATCCAAATCGCGTGTGCAACCTTTGTGCTTCTGGGCACGATGGGAATTTCTCGCGCAACGGCGCAAGATCCCATCGTCACAGGGCCAATCATCGCCAGCGAAGTGGCCCCGATTATCGTCGCTGCTGTGAAGCCGAAGCCAAAACCGACCGGCTTGACGAAGTTTGTAGGGACCGTATTGAACGCCAACAGCGTGCAGATTACCGTGAAGGCGATGGGCAACGACCTGAGCATCCAGACATTTCCGCTCAGTGAAGCCGCCTCCGCAAAAATGCAAGTCATCATCGACAGAGGCGGCTACCAATATGGTGACAAGGTCAAGCTGGAGTACGACCCGCAGTCGCTCAGGGTCGTGAGGTTCAAAGGCAAACCGTCGAAGCCCCTCTGATCCCGGAGGGTTGAATGTTGCGCCTGCCTGCCGTTGCCGGACAGTTTTATCCCGCCGATCCCCGTGAATTGACCCGCCTGATTCGAAAGTTCTCCGCTGAAGATCCTGCGATTCCAAAGACGCGCGTCCGCGCCTGCCTGGTGCCGCATGCCGGCTATATCTATTCGGGCGGAGTCGCGGGAGCCGTGTTTGCACGGATGACGCTTCCTAAGAGGATTATTGTTCTGGGAGTGCGGCATTCCCCGATGGGCGAAGACCTGGCCATCCTCTCCGAAGGCGCCTGGCGGACTCCACTGGGCGACGTGCCGCTGGATGGAGCCCTTGCGCAGCACGTCAAAACGTCTTGCCCTGCTTTGCGGGAAGACAGCGTGGCGCACAGCCGCGAGCACTCGCTGGAAGTGGAAATTCCCTTTCTGCAAATACTCGATCCGGGTTTTTCGTTTGTGCCCATCGCTGTGGGGACGTTGCAGTTCGAAGAGTTGCACGAGGTGGGCATGGGGCTTGCGCGCGTGCTTCAGGAAAGCGCGGAAGAGATTTTGGTGGTGACGTCGTCCGACATGAATCATTACGAGCCAGACGAAGCGACTCGCATCAAAGATGCGAAAGCGATCGATCGGATGGAGGCTGTGGACGCCAGGGGATTATTCGATGCGTGCCGCAAGGAGAAAATTTCCATGTGCGGGCTGGGGCCGGCGGTTGTGATGCTTACGGCGATGAAGGAGCTCGGTGTGGAGCGGGGCGAGCTGGTGCGCTATGCGACGTCCGGTGACGTGAACGGCGACCGGGGCGCAGTAGTGGGTTATGCGGGGATGATTTTCACGTAGTTCAGCGCCAGAAAAAACGAAGAGGCGAATCGCTGCGTGTCAGTGAGGGTGTCCGCCGCCACCTGTGGACGAGGGATGGCCAGCCGATCCGGTCGAGGAACCCGTTGAACCGCCACCGCTACGGCTGCCGCTTGACCAGGATGGAAAACCGCCTCCGGATCCCGATGAGGAGCCCCCGCTTCGTGCTGGCGCTGGAACCGCGGGCGCACGGGGCGGAGCTACTCCCCGCGCAGAAGTACTTGACGGTGCTTGCGGTACTGCGGGAGAACCCGGAACGTTTGGCCTTCCCGGGGTGCGCGTTGAGGTTGGAGCCTGAGCCACGGCTCCGTTGCCTGCATTCGTAACGGGTTGTGCGCCATTGGTGCGCGTGGCTTCCGTGCGCATTTCGCCGGGGTTTGTCGCGGTTGACGGATTCGTTGTGGAACTTCCGCTGTTCACGTAACGATGCTCATGCGGGTCATAGGAAATCGAAGAATCGCGTCCCAGGGTCACGACTCGGCTCCCCGAAGAGCCGGCGGCGATTGTGCGCGATACCCGCGAAGGCGGCGCGCTTGTAGCAAGATTCGACGAAACCGCTTCCCTGGAACCATTCTTCAGGACCGACCATTTTTCCGTGCCTGCAGCCAAAGTCGAATGCGCAACCTGCGAGTTCTGCACCGGGAAAATTCCCTGGCTCAGATTTTGTGCGGTCTTGCCCGGCTTGTCTCCCGGATGCAGGGGGACAATCCCGAGCGTGCCGCCATTGCGAACCCACACGGCGGTTACCGGCCGATAGTAAACGGGGCCGCCGAGGCCGAAGCCGGTCGGCGCCCACACCCATCCGTAGATGGGCGAGAAAATCCAGCCGCCATAGTGATACGGCAACCAGCCCCACGGCGCCGAACCGATAAACGTATTGCCGAAGAATGGATCCTGATACCAGCCGCCATAGCTGAAGGGCGACCAACCGAAGCTCATTCCGAAAGGCCGCCAGCAGTTGCCGTAACCCCCGATCGGGAACCAGGAGCCGTAGGTGTAAAGATCGCCGAAACCCGCGGAATAGTTCGGCGAATTCACATATTGCGAAGAATAGTTCGTGGCGGTGGTAACGCTGTCCACGCGGCCGGAAACCCAGCGGTCGAAGTCGTCGGTGTCCGCGGCGCGTCCGATCACTTCATCGGGCGAGTCGCCCGCGTGCACGGAGAGGGATTGACCTTTGTCGAGCGGAATCGTTTTCTTGTTGCGCAAGACATTCGCACGGCCGCGCTCGATGTTCACCGCGCTGCCGTCGTCGAAATTGTCGAGCCGAAACGTGGTGCGGCCTGTGGCTTCGACGGTGAAGTCGCCGCCGGTGACACTGAAGTAGTCGCCGTTCGCGGGATTCACGTAGACCGTGGATGTCCCCTGGCGCAACACCAGGCGCGTAATCCGGCTGCCGTCGTTCAGGGAGAGATCGTAGAACTCAACGACGGAGTTCGCTCCCAGGAACATCATCGCGCCGTTTTCGAATTCGATTTCCGCGCGGCCGTTGTCGGTCGCGACCACATATCCTTGCCGAATCGGCAGATTCAGGGGAGCCGCTTGCCAACCGGCGTTGGCGTCGGTCAGGGGATCATCGCGGAAGCTGGCGGCGAAGCGCACGTCACCCTGCACCAGGCTGAGGCGAACGATGCGGGCGTGGCTGTTGTCGGCGAGGGTCCCGGAGCAAATACCCAGAGCAAGAAGGGAAATCGCGCATATAAGAAGAAAAAGTCGGCGGGCCATGGCAAACCTCTTTCGAATGCGCGGGTCTATACAGTTAGACGGTAAGTCAGTCTGCCACGTTGCGTCGCTGAAAAGAATAGAGAAAGAAAGGCAGAGGGGTGATGTCGGGGTGTTGAGTCGTGGACTAGCGGGGAGGTTTGGCAGCGGATAAGATTCCCGAATCGCATTCATAAGAAATTATGATTGCCAAGTCCTTGACAATAGGGCGTTTAACCAACTAACGTGGCAGCCAGAAAACTACAAGTGCGTTGTTAGTTCCACGAGGCGAGTTTCTTCCTCGCAACCGTGGCTGCCTGCGTCTGCGGGCAAGACGAAGATTATTTCGATTAAGTTCGGATTCGCGATTTCGAAACACTCCTGGGGGTGGGAAATGTTGAAAATCATACGCGTACTTATATTACTTCCTTTGATTCTGGGGCTAGTTGGTGGAAAGCCGGCGTTTGGGCAGGGCGGCGCCACTGGAGCCATCTTCGGTACCGTGGAGGATGTGAACGGCGGGGCGGTGTCCGGGGCAGACGTCCAGATCATCAACGCCGCGACGGACGGGGTGGTGCGGCGATTGACGACAGGCGCCGATGGCACCTTCGAGGCGACTTTGCTGCCGCCGGCGAAATATTATGTGGTGGTGAACAAGTCGGGATTCGCGGAGGCGAAGGCGACGAACATTGAAGTGCGGGTTACGGAAACAACCCGCCTGACCATTCCATTGAAGCCCGGAACAGTCACGGAAAAGGTCGAGATTTCGGCACAAGTGGCCACGGTGGAGACCACGAACGCGACCACCGGGCAGTCGATCGGTTCGAACACCATCCGGAATTTACCGTTGGCGACGCAGAACTTTCAGCAACTGCTGACCCTCTCCGCGGGCGCGCAGAGCGATCTGAACAATTCCACACAATTGGGGCGCGGGGACGTGCGCATCATCGTGAACGGGCAGCGCGAAGACAACAACAATTATTTGATCGAGGGCATCAGCGCGACCGACTACAACGTGGCCGAATTGACGAACACGCCGCTGCCGAATGCGGACGTGATTCAGGAATTCAAGGTGCAAACATCGCTCTATGACGCGACGCAGGGACGCAACGGCGGCGGAAACATCAACGCCATTTTGAAGAGCGGAACCCGGCAGTTCCACGGAGATGCGTATGAATTTTTCCGCAACAATGTGCTGGACGCGAATGACTTTTTCCTGAACCGGCAGGGGTCGCCGCGGCCGGTGATAAAGCAGAACATTTTTGGCGGCAGTGTTGGCGGGCCGCTGGTGAAGGAGAAGTTGGGCTACTTCTTCGTGAACTATCAGGGAACCAGGCAGCGCAGCGGCGAATCACCGGGCACATTCATAAGCACGGCGTTGCCGGTCATTCCCCAGGACCGCTCGGTCAACTCTTTGACCCAAGCATTCTTCCCGGATGGATTGCCGAGCGGGGTCACACTGGATCCCGTCGCGGTCGCTCTTTTGAATGCGAAGAGCACGCAGTTTGGAAGTACCCCGGGCGGGTACCTGATTCCGTCAGTGGCGGATAATCTTGGGAACGGCGTCGGAACCTTTGCCGTGAGCCAGCCGGGCAAATATACCGACGATCAGTTCACCACGAATTGGGACCGCGAGTTCAAGGGGGGTGTGGACAAGGTGAGCGCTCGGTTTTTCTACTCGAACAATTCCACGTTCGAACCGTTTGGCGCCGGCGGCCTGCAAGCATCGCTGGGAGGAAGCATCGCGGCGTCGGACTTGAATTTCCCATATTTGCTGCCGGTGAGAGACCGTTTCTTCGGGTTCTCGGAAACCCACCTGTTTAGTCCCACAATTGTGAACGAAGCGCGTTTCGGAATCGTGCACATTAACAACGCCGCGATCAACTCACAACCCGCGGCCGCGACGATCGACGGCGAGCCGTTCAACGTGACAAATCTCGGCATTAACCGGCCGATGAGCAATATTACGGACAGCATCTATAAATTCACGTTCGCGAGTTCAGGATTTCAAATCGGTCCGACTCCGCAGGCGGATACCTCCAACATCCAGAACAATTACAACGCGATTGACACCGTTTCCTGGGTGCACGGCGCGCATACCATCCGGTTTGGCGGTGAGATGACCTTCGTCAACCTGGATAAACTGTTTCCCCAGACATTTAACGGGCAGATCTTTTTCGCCAACACGCCGACGAATGGCCCACTGGGTGCCACGACTGCCACGGACGACTGGCAGAACTTCCTGGTGGGGGCTCCGCAATTCAGTTTTGGCGGCGGCGGCGTCTTCAACCACCAGTACAAGCAGAACGATTTTGCGGTGTTCATCCAGGATGACTGGAAAGCGACGAAAAATCTTACGTTGAATTTGGGACTGCGTACGGAAGTTTTGGGGGCGTGGCTTGACGGAGCGTGCCATATCGGAAACGTGGAGTCCAGCCTGACCAAGCAGGGGGAGAACCCCTTTATTTACCCCGGTTGCGTAAACAACCTGGGGGTTCCCGGATTGACGGGCAACGCCAGCGCTACAACTTTTCACCAGCGCTATGCCACGGGCCTGGGCCCCAGGATTGGGCTAGCGTACGATCTCTTCGGAAAACACAAAACGACAGTGCGAGCGGGATATGGCATTTATTATGTGAGGGAAGACGTCGGCGCCGTCGATCAACTTTCGTTCCAGACGCCATTTCTTCCGATCGTCTTTGCCGGCAGCGCTCCAGGAGGCTTGGCCAACTTTTTTGCGCCGTGCGCGGCGGCGAACCCCAAGCCGTACAGCCCGTACTGCGATCCGACCACGGGTTTAAACGGCCCCAATGGACCGAACCCCAATGCCTTGCCGCCCGCCGGGGTGCTGAGCAATGCGTTTTTGCCCTGCCTGTCTGTGCTGCAAGGATTTGTGGCCAACGGGACATCGACTCCAACCGTGGATCCAACGCAGACGCCAGTCTATGCCAATCAGGCAGGTTGCAACGGCATTCCCTCGGTTGGTGATTTTGCGCTGGAGGTTCCCCGCACATTCAAGGTTCCCAGCACGCAGCAGTGGAATTTGACGATCCAACACGACCTGGGCAAGCAGTGGGTGTTGGAGGTGGGTTACGTGGGAACGCATGCCGTGCATCTGCGGCAGACCAGCGACGCGATTCAGTCTCTGAATGCCACGCCAACGAATCCCGTTTCGGTAACCGATGTGAATGGGGTCAACTACCAAATCATGGCGAATACACTCTCGAATGCCATTGCGCGAACTCCAACGCCGGGGCTGAACGGGTATTCGGGCTACCAGATTTTTGCCAACAACGCCTATTCGCACTACAACTCGTTGCAGACAACGGTTTCCCGCCGTTGGGAGGCTGGATATGTGCAAGTGGCCTACACATATTCGAAATCCACAGATGCGACTTCCACGGGGAACACGGCATTCAATACTGCGTTTGGGGACCAGAGCAACATCAACGCCTCTCGCGGGCTTTCGGACTTTGATCGGCCGCATCGCTTGACGATCAGTTATTTTTACGACCTGCCATTTTACAGAGGCGCCGAAGGATGGAAGGGCAAGGTGCTCGGCGGATGGACGGTCAGCGGCGTAACCATCTTTCAGTCGGGAACTCCGTTTTCCATTTTTGATTCCGGGTCCGCAACCGCATTTCTGGGAGCGGGCAGCACGCCCCTGTTGCCGGCGAGTCTGGCGGACGGAGGGAGCATTGGCGCAGGGTACACGCAGGGAAGCGTGAGAAACCGGCTCAATGGCTACGTGGACATCAACAACTTTACAATCGTGCCCGTGCTTGCCGCGAATCAGGCGCTTTGCAATGGGGGCGCGGGTGATACGAACTATTGCGTGACAGGCTTCGGCAATTTGGGACGCAACATTTACCGGGGACCTTATCAACAAAACTGGGACTTCTCCCTAATCAAGAACATCCGGTTGACGGAGCGGCAGTCGCTGAAATTCACCACGGATTTCTTCAACGTCTGGAACCACGCGAACTTTGCGAATCCGGTTTCCACCGACGTGGAAAGCCCCGGGAATTTCGGCGTGATCACCAGCACGAAGGGCGTACCCAGACTGATCCAGTTCTCGCTGCGGCTGGCGTTCTAAGCGAATCACTGGGAACAATTGGCAACGGGGCGCGGCGATTTGCGTCCCGTTTTGCTTCGGCAGGCTGCAACTTCCTGCAAAGTGATATCATTTTTGGGTTATGGCTAAAATTGCGTCGCGAATTGCTCAATTGACGGGCGAAGGCGCCCTGGCGGTCTTTACCCGCGCGAAGGAACTTGAAAAAGCGGGGCGGTCGATTATTCACTTGGAGCTGGGGGAGCCGGATTTTCATCCGGCGGCGCCTGTGGTGGATGCGGTGCGGGCGGCCGTGGCGGAGGGGCGCGACCGTTACGTGGCGACGCGCGGAATACCGCCGCTGCGTTCGGCGATTGCGGATTACCTGAAGCGCACGCGCAAGCTCGACGTTGCGGCGGAGCAGGTGCTCGTTGCGCCGGGATGCAAAATGGCGCTGGCGCTGGCGATGATGGCGCTGATCGAGCCGGGTGACGAGGTGCTCTATCCGGATCCGAGCTTTCCGATTTACCCGTCGTTCACGCGCGGCCTGGGCGCGAAGGCCGTGCCCTATGCTCTTCGCGAGGTGAACAAGTTTCAGCCGGACCTGACGGAGATTGCGGCGAAAATCACTGCCAAAACGCGGATGCTGATTTTTAATTCGCCGAACAACCCGACCGGGACCGTTTTCACCGACAGTGTGATCGCGCAAATTGCCGAACTCGCGAAAAAGCACGACCTTTGGGTGATTGCGGACGAAATTTACGCACGCATATTGTTTCGCGGCGAGTACAAGTCCATCTGGGCGCTGCCGGGGATGGCGGAACGCACCGTGATCATCGACGGCTTCTCGAAATCGTTTGCCATGACCGGTTGGCGGCTCGGATATGCTGTGGCGCAGAAGCATGTGATTGACGCGCTGGACATGCTGGTGCTGAATACGTTCACCTGCACGGCCGAATTTTCGCAAATTGCGGCGATCGAGGCGCTGCGGGATTCGACCAATGCTGTGCCCGCGATGGTCGAAGAGTATCGAAAGCGGCGCGACCTTTTTGTCGAGAGGCTGAATCGCATTCCTGGATTTCGGTGCCAGTTGCCCGACGGCGCGTTCTACGCGTGGGTGAACATCGAGGAGACGGGCATACCCGCGGAGGAAGTGCAGCGGGTGCTGCTGGAAGAAGCGGGGGTCGCCGGGATAGCCGGCGCGGCGTTCGGAGCCGAGGGCAAGAATTATCTGCGATTTTCGCTGGTCAGCGCGACGCACCTTTTGGAAGACGCCCTCGAACGCATCCAGCGGGTCTCGTCGCGTTGGCGCGCCGCGGTCGCGCGGTAACAAAGCTAATTTTCGGATGGCCGTGATTTCGAGTTCGCGCCATCCTTGATTCCTTGGAGACGCGGAATGATAAAAGCAGCGGTGCGCCTTACGATGGGAATTCTGTTCGCGACAGGAATTGCCTGCTCCGCGTTTGGCCAGGCGAAACCTTATCCCTCCGCCGACGTCCAAAAAACCTACGAACGTTTGCTGAAGGAAATCGACAAGATTCCCCTGTACGACAACCACGCTCATCCGGGCTATGCGGACGACAGCGACGTGGACGCGATGGCCTCACCGCCCGACGAAAGCGCCACGCTGCGGCTGCGCGACGACAACCCTGAATTCGTCGTGGGAGCAAAAGCGTTGTTTGGTTATCCCTACGACGATTTCAAGCCGGAGCATGCCAAGTGGCTTGCGGAGAAGAAATCCGCGGCGGAGAAGGCCGGCGGTACCGCCTACTTCGATGGCCTCCTCGACAAGCTGAACGTGGACATCTGCCTGGCCAACCGCGCGATGATGCCGGCGTACCTGGACACCAAGCGCTTCCACTGGGTCTTTTTCGGCGACGCGTTTTTCTATCCCTTCGACAACACCGGCCAGGCGGCCAGCACGCCGGACATGGGCGTTTATGTTCCGCTGCAGGAGAAAATGCTTTCGCGCTGGAAGAGACAGGAAGGAGTCGAAGCGCTGCCCGCGGATCTTGCCGGATACGTGGCCTTCGTCCAAAAAACGATGGAGGACAATCAGAAGCGCGGCGGCGTGGCCATCAAATTCGAGGCGGCCTATTTCCGCAGCTTGCATTTCACGGATCCTCCGGCCGAAAAAGCCGAAGCGATTTACAACAAATATCGCGGGGGCGGCGTGCCCGCGGCCGAAGAGTACCGGCTATTCCAGGATTATATTTTCCGACGGATCACGGATCAGGCCGGGAAGCTGCATTTGCCGATGCACTTTCACAGTGCCGTGGGAATCGGCGATTACTTCAGCCTGCACAACGGTAACGTTCTGAATCTCGAGAACGTGGTGCGCGACGCCCGCTATAAGAATGTGACCTTTGTGCTGGTGCACGGCGGCTGGCCGTACGAACGCGAAGCGGCGCTGTTGACCGCGGTGAAAAACGTCTACCTCGATACCTCGTTTCAGTCCGAGATGCTGTATCCGTCGCAGTTCAAGCTGGTGGTGAAACAACTGCTCACGCTTTTCCCGGACAAGATGATGTACGGTTCCGACGCATTTCCCTTCAACGACGCGCTGGGCGCGGAGGAGAGCATGTGGTTGGCGGCGCGCACCACCCGAACCGGATTAGCGGCGGCGCTGGCGGAACTCGTCGACGAAGGCGCATTCAATGAAACA
>DATHOY010000103.1:0-51634 GCA_035484435.1 Vulcanimicrobiaceae bacterium
ATGGTCTTCAACAGCACGGGCACGGTGAAGGCCGCACCCGATACGTTCACCGTCTGGTTGACGGAGTTCGGGATGTACGTCACTGGAGAAACTGCGCGGATATCGAACCCGCGCAAGTCGTTTTCCCCGCCCAGGTAGAACCTGCTGTAGGGAGGAATTTCTTTCCCGTCGTATCCCGTGGTGAATCCGGCCAGAAGCCTGATGCCGACGGCGTTGCGGTGGTGATTGATGGGACGGAAATACTTGAACTCGCCGGTGTTGGTGATGGTGTTTACGTTGCCGCCGATCGGCCCGCCCGTGAAGGACACTGAATAAAAATAGCTTTTCCCATGCGTGGCGTTGATCGGGTTGTCGATGGTGTTGTAGCTGATCGTTCCCGTCACCGTGCTGGCGATGATGCCGTTCAGCGCGCTGGGCCCGGCGAGGCTGCCGAACTGCAACGACTCGAACAAAAGTGCCGAGGACTGGTTGAAGGTGGAAATGTTGGTGCGCGTCAGGCCATAGGTCAATCCGACCCGCGTAAACACGTGCTTCCTGAGGGCGTAGTTCGCGAAGGTGGTGAATCCCGTGCTGTTCTGGTTGTAGTCCTGAATGAACTGCGGGTTGATGCTGACCTGCTGCCCGGTGAGCTGCGCAGCCTGCTGCGCCTGATTGAATTTGTACAGGGTGGAGAATACGGTGAAGCCGCTGCTGATCGGACGGTCGAACAGATATGGCTCGGTGAATCCGAACATCAGGTTTCGCTGGTATTGCCCGATTTGCGCGGAGAGGGTCAGCGTCTCGCCGAGTCCGAGGAAGTTGTTCGTCTGATAAGTCAGCCCGATGAATCCGCCGGCCAGCCCGCTGACGCCGCCCTGCAGGCCGATGGATTGCTTGCCCTTTTCGTGGAGCTTCAGCAGCAGGTCCACCGTTCCCTGCTTCTGGTTGCGCTTGATTTCCACGGCCTTGTCGGGGTCCAGCTTGTCGAAATAATCGAGCTGGTTGATGCGGAGCACGCTTAATTCCCAGGCACGCTTGTTGAAGAGCTGGCCTTCGTCGATCAGGAGTTGCCGGCGGATGACTTTGTCGCGGGTGGTGGTGTTGCCGCTGAAGTCGATGCGGCGGACGTAATACTGCTTGCCTTCGTCGAATTTCATCGTAAGGCTGATCTGCCTGGTGGATTCGTCGATGTCCTGTTCGGGCGTTGGCACGAAATCGATGAAACCGTATTGTCCGTAAATCTTCGTGTAGTCTTCCATCGCCTTGCGAATCTTCGACGTGGAGAACACGTCTCCTTGTTTTAGCGGGAACGCGTTCTTTAGAGCGTCCACCTTCAGCGAAAGAGCCTTGTCCGGGTCGGTGCTGGCGATCTTCAACGTCCCCATCGTGTACTTTTCGCCCTCTTCGATGGGGATGGTGATGTTCACAGCTTTGCCGCTGGTGCGCCCCGCCACAACCGGAATGCCCCAGCGCCAGCCGGTCGTGTCGATGTTCTCCAGGATGGGTGTATTCACCAGCACCTTGAAGTAGCCATTGTCCTGGTAGAGTCCACGAATGCCGACTTCCATGTCTTCGACCAGCTTGTCGTGGTCGTAGGTCTTGGACATCACGTTGATTTCGGTGATCTTCAGGGGGATGGCGTAGGGCCGGTCATTGTGCATCGCGCGGATCAACTTACGCCGGCTGAATGAATGATTCCCCGTAAATTGAATCTGGCCCACTTTCACTTTCGGCCCTTCTTCAATCTTGAAAACCAGGATCACCGCATTGCTTGAGGCAATTCGTTCGTATTGCGGCGTGACAGACGCAAATTGCCGCCCGTGCTCGCCCAGCAGATCCTTCAGGACCACCTCAGCTTTTTTGATGCGGGTTGGGTCGAACTGGCTTTCCACGGTCAAACCGACTTTTTTCTCTTTAAACCGGTCCAGAATGTCGGATTCGGAAATGGAGTGAATCCCGTCGTAACGGATGCGCCGAATGACTGGGCGCTCCTTCACTTCGAATACGATCACTTTCCCGTTGGGCTTGGTTGGCGAGTCTTCCACGCGCAATTTCACATCTTCGAAAAATTGTGTGTTCCAAAGAGCCTGGAAATCCCGCCGCAGGGTCTCTTCATTGTAGGGATCGCCATCGCGGCTGAAGATGCGCGCCTTCAGGGTGTCGGTGCGAATGCGCCGGTTGCCGACGAACTCGATCCGGTCAACCACCAGGTTGCCGTCGGCCGGCGCGGCTCCGCCGGCTTGCTCCGACGGGAACTCGTCAATTTTTTCGGCGAGGGAATTCACATCCAAGTTGGCGTGAAACAGGTAATGCGCTTGCTCGCTGCTTGTTTTTTCTTCTAACCGGGAAGGCCCGGCCTGAATCAAACCAGGAGCAATGGACGATGCCAGGGCAAGTAGGAGTAAGCGCCCCCAAGAGACACCTGCTCGCTCAGAACGCGTCAGGTTCATCCCCGAGAACACACAGATTTTCCATTGAGCGGCACTTGAGAGTCTCAAGGCCGCGCCCCCAAACTCAAGATGTTATTCTCCCGCCAGGCCCGGTGGGGCTGGTTGCGCGTACCACGCGGGACGGTTTCCACTCTGGCTAAACCGCTTCGCGTTCACACGTGTTGCGTCAGATTCGTTAGTGGACGACTGGGGTTGCCTCACCTACAGGCCGGAACGCGAGACCTTCCCCCGCAACGTAAATCTGCAATGTTGCAGGTCTCTGAATTCCCCCCTGGATCAGTGCTTCGGAGAGCGGGTCTTCGACGTACTTCTGAAGAGCCCTGCGCAACGGACGCGCTCCGTAATTGCGGTCCGCGCACGTTTTCTCGAGAACCCACTGCCTTGCTTCGGGCGACAACACTACTTGCACTTGCCGGTGAATGAGTGTGTCATTCAACTGGCCGACGAGCAAATCAATAATGCGCAGCAGATCTTCGTCACCCAATGGATTGAAGAGGATTACTTCGTCCAACCGGTTCAGGAACTCCGGATTGAACGCGCGCTTCACTTCACCCAAAACCAGGTCTTCCATGCTCCGCAGGCTGGCTTCATCGATTCCTGCCTGGAACCCGATGGAGGTGCGCTTCTGCAAATGACGCGCGCCGATATTGGAAGTCATGATGATAATGGTGTTCCGGAAATCAACCGTATTTCCGAGACCATCGGTCAACTGCCCGTCCTCGAACACCTGGAGCAAAATATTGAAAAGGTCGGGATGCGCTTTCTCAATCTCGTCCAACAATATAACCGAATACGGGGTCCGGCGCACGCGCTCGGTCAACTGGCCACCTTCTTCGTAGCCGACGTAGCCTGGGGGTGCACCTATCAATTTTGATACGGAGTGCTTTTCCATGAACTCCGACATGTCAAAGCGCACCAGCGATTTTTCCGAGCCGAAGAGAAACTCGGCGAGGCGGCGAGCCACTTCCGTCTTGCCGACGCCCGTGGGCCCCAGGAAGAAGAAGCAGCCGACCGGACGCGAAGGCGATTTCAAGCCCGCGCGGCTGCGGCGAATGGCGCGGGCCAGGGCGGTGATGGCCTTGTCCTGGCTGATGACGCGCTTGTGGAGCTCGGGTTCAATGCGGAGAAGCTTTTGCTGCTCGTCTTCCTTGATGGAGGTGACGGCGATGCCCGTCCAGCGGGACACGACTTCCTCGATGTCTTCGCGCGTGACGATGCCGGTGGAAGCGTCGTCCAGCTTGTAGCGTTCGCGGAGGACGCGGAGGTTTTCTTTTTCTTTGCGCTCTTCTTCGGAATAGAAGCGTGCCTTTTCGAATTCGTGGGCCGCGATGGCGGATTCCATGCGGTGGGTGATGAATTTCACGCGCTTCTGGACTTCGGCGACTTCTTCCGGCACGGAAGCCTGGCGCAATTTTACGCGCGCGCCTGCTTCGTCGATCAGGTCGATGGCTTTGTCGGGTAAGAAGCGGTCGGGGATGTAGCGGTTCGAAAGGTAAACGGAGTAGCGCAGGGCTTCATCGGTGTAGCTGACGGCGTGGAATTTTTCATAGCGTTCGCGGACGCCGCTGATGACCTGGATGGCTTCTTCTTCGTTGGGGGCCGGAACTTTCACGGCTTGGAAGCGCCGCTCGAGAGAACGATCTTTTTCCACCGACTTGCGATATTCGCCCGGGGTGGTTGCTCCGATGCATTGGATTTCGCCGCGGGAAAGCGCCGGCTTCAGGATATTCGCGGCGTCCAGCGAGCCTTCCGCCGAACCCGCGCCCACCAGGGTGTGCAGTTCGTCGATAAAGACGATGGAGTTCTGGCTCTCCATCAATTCCTTCATGATGGTCTTGAGGCGCTCTTCGAACTGGCCGCGATATTTGGTGCCCGCAACGATTAAGGATAAGTCCAGGGAAAGAATTCGCTTGTCAGCCAGGAAGGGAGGAACATCACCATCGGAAATTCGCTGCGCCAGTCCTTCGACTATTGCCGTTTTGCCGACGCCCGGTTCGCCGATCAGGACCGGATTGTTTTTCGTGCGACGGCACAGAATCTGAATGACACGTTCGACTTCGCCTTCGCGACCGACGAGCGGGTCGAGTGATCCTTCGGTGGCGGCTTGCGTCAGATCGCGACTGAATTCCGCCAGAAGCGAAGTTTCCTTAGGGCGTGACGCAGTGGTCTTCTCGCCCGTGGTGCGTGAAAGCTCTTCGCGCAGGGCCGAAAGTCGCAGTCCGCGCTCCATCAGGATTTCCGCGCCGAAGCACTTTTCTTCGCGCAAAATTCCGAGCAGCAGATGTTCGGTACCGACGTGCTTGTGGCCCAGGCGCTCCGCTTCTTCCGCCGCCATGTTCAGGATGCGCTTGCACTCCGCGCTCAACGGCACTTCCACCGACGTGGAAATGCGCTCGCGGATGGTGATGCGGGCTTCGATTTCCTTGCGGATGGATTCGATCGAGCCCTGCTGGCGAAGGAAGCGGTTGGCCAGCGCCTTGTCCTCGCGCATCAAGCCGAGCAAGAGATGTTCGGTTTCGATGTACGGGCTTCCGTACTGGCTGGCTTCGTACCTGGCAAAAAAGATGACGCGTCGCGCTTTTTCTGTATATCGTTCGAACACGTTAGCTCGCTTCTCCCCCGGGGGTCCCCGTCGCTTCGGCTTTCACCGAGCGAGTCCGCAGAACGCCATGTTCCAGTCCCACCACACGGTCGCATTTTGCCGCCAGCGCCAGGTTGTGCGTCGCGATGAGCGACGTCAGGCGATGGGTGCGATGCAACCGTTCCAGCAACTCGAACACGGCCCAAGCATTCTGCTCGTCCAGATCTCCGGTCGGTTCATCCGCCAGCAGCACGCGCGGCCCAGTGACGAGCGCCCGGGCAATCGCAACACGCTGCTGTTCCCCGCCCGAAAGTTCTCCCACACGGTGTTCGGCTCGATCCTGCAGCCCAACCTCCGCCAGCCATTTACGCGCTGTTTCGAGCGCGACTGGCTGTGGTTCTCCGCGCACCAGCAAGGGCATCGCTACGTTCTCTGCGGCCGTAAAATCCGGCAGCAGTTGATGCCTTTGCCAGAGAAACCCCACGGCTCGATTGCGAAATTCCGCCAGAGCCGCGTCTTGATTCGTTTCAATCGCTTTATTTTCAAAGTATACTGTACCGCTTGTTGGAGTGTCTAGCGCACCGAGCAAATGCAGCAACGTACTTTTGCCAGCTCCTGACGGAGCGACGATGGCGACCATCTCTCCTTCGCGCAATTCCAGATTGGCGTCGGTCAGAACTTCGAGATTTTTCCCGCCGGTAGTGAAAGTCTTGCGCAGTCCGCGCGACTCAAGAACGAATTCGTCCGGAGGAACTGCTTCCGTGGTGTCCGGCGAAGTCATTGGAGGCATACTCCGTCCCTGGGCGGGGTTCGGCAAGGTTTTTCATCACAAGGCGAACTTTCGTCCATATACATAAGATGCGAAAGAATGGCCGGAGAGCGCTTCTGCAAAATGTCACTTGTTTGCACCGGCTTGCCCACCAGTTTTCCCATTTTCTTCCCGAAGCTACCCATGCCGGTAGACCGAGAAACTGTTCGAATTTGTAACATTCCTAATTGTAGGTGTTTCAATACTTTAGGGTAGGCTTTTGCGGCCAGAGTACAACTCTGGCGACGCGGCTGGACCAGCCTCCCAAGTATTAGCTGTTGTAGGAGCAAATCGAGCGCCATATCCCTTTCCTGGTCCAGTTTCAGGACCATTGGTTTCAGAGCTACTCGAACCGCAGGATTTCGACCGGCAGCAAGCGGGCTGCTTCCCGCGCGGGCAGTAGGGTCGCCACGATCGCGATGCTCATGGCCACAAGCCCAATCCAGAGACCATCGAGGAAATTGGGATGAAATGGCACGTAGGAAACAGCGTAGACCTGCGGATCGAGGGGAATCAGCTCATAGGTGCCCGCGATCCAGGCGAAGGCATAGCCAGTGATTAGTCCGAGCAGCGTGCCCGACGCTCCGATTGCAATTCCCTGCAGCAAAAATATCCGGCGAATTTGTTCGCGGCGAGCACCCATGGAAAGCAGCACGGCAATGTCGCGGGCTTTGTCGGTGACGGACATGGAAAGCACGACGAGAATGTTCAGGCCGGCGACAAAGGTGATGAGGCCGATGAAGATTGCGGTCACGAGCTTTTCCAGCTTCAGGGCGCGGAACAGAGCCTTGTTCTCTTCCATCCAGGTTGCGGCGGAAAATCCCTGGCCGGCCGAGTGCTCGGCCTCCGGCGCGATTTGCGCCGCCATCTCCGGCTTCTCCAGGCGAAATTCCAGCACGTTTACGATATCCCCAGCGCCCGCCAGCGACTGCGCGGCCTGCAAGGAGACAAAGCACCAGTTTTCGTCGTAGTCGTAGAATCCCGATTCGAATACGCCGGCAACGCGGAATCTTCGGGTCCGCGGCAGCAAGCCGAACGGAGTCAGGCGCCCCTGGGGGCTGGTGAGGGTGACGTAATCTCCCGGGCGCAATTGCCATTCGTCCGAGAGCTGCCTACCTACGATCAATCCATCGATTCCGTCCGCGTCGGTCGAAAAATCGAGTTGGCCAGAGGTCAGCTTTTGCAACGCCTGATCACTTTTCTTTTCGAGGGCAAGGTCGACCCCCTTGGTGACCACTCCACGCGCCTGCCCGTTAAATGAGAGCAACACGGTTTCGTAAATCGCGGGTGTTACGGAACGGACCCCGGGCATTTGCTGCAGTTTTTCCGATAGCGCCATGTAGTTGGCGATTCCACCGGAGCCCGGCCGCGTGAGGGAAATATGAGCCGTCACGCCTAGCAGGCGGTCCTGCAGGGTTTCGCGGAAGCCACTGTTCATCGAGAGCGCGATAACCAGCGTGGCCACGCCTGCCGCGACGCCGACCACCGAAAAGAGAGTAATCAAGCGCAGAATGGCAGGTCGATGCGGCGACCTCAAGTAACGCCGCGCCACAAACCATTCGAAGCTCATGGCGCGCGGTATCTCTACGCCTTTCCGGCTGCCTGCGCCGGCGGCTCTTCGGAGTTTCCTTCGGGACGAAGGAGGGGGAACAAAATGACGTCACGGATGGAATGCGAATCGGTGAGCAGCATCGTGAGGCGGTCAATGCCGATGCCTTCGCCTGCTGTCGGTGGCATGCCGTGCGCGAGGGCGCGGACGTAGTCGACGTCGAGCTGCTTGGGAACCTCGTCGCCCCCCTGCGCGATCTGCGCCAGGAAGCGACGCTCCTGCTCCGCGGGGTCGTTTAATTCGGAGAAGCCGTTGGCGATTTCCATGCCCGCCACATAAATTTCAAAGCGCTCGGTAAGACTTGGATCCTCCGGCTTCTGCTTGGAGAGCGGTGAAATCTCCGTGGGGAAATCGTAGAGGATGGTGGGCTGGATCAGCTTGTCTTCGGCAATGGTTTCGAAGAGCAGACCTGTCCATTCGCCGTCTGCCAACTTGCCCTTCGCAGCGGCGTAGGGGGCGTGATTCGTCTTTGCCCACAGGTTGTAGCGCTCTGTGGCCTGTTGCGGGCCACCCGAAGCAGTCAATTCCTCCAGCGTTGGCGCGGCGCCCGCCCCCTCTGGCCAATACTTCACAATGGCCTCGCGCATGGTAAGTCGCTGCATGTTGCCAAAATCCAGCTCCACTTCGCCATACTTCACTCTTGACGAACCCGTAATCGCCTGGGCGATCTGGGCGAAAAGCTGCTCGTTCAGGTCCATCAAGTCGCGGTAGTTGCTGTAGGCTTCGTAAAATTCGAGCATGGTGAATTCAGGATTGTGCTGGGTGGAGATTCCCTCGTTGCGGAAGTTGCGGTTGATCTCGTAGACGCGGTCGAAACCGCCCACGGTCAGGCGCTTCAGGTAAAGCTCCGGGGCAATCCTTAGATAAAGGTCGATGTCGAGCGTATTGTGATGAGTAACAAACGGGCGGGCGGCGGCTCCGCCGGCGATGGGATGCATCATCGGGGTTTCCACCTCGATGTAGCCGCGGGCGTCAAAGAACTTGCGCAGTTCCCGGACAATGCGCGCCCGGGTTTCAAAAATCTCGCGCGATCTTTCCGTGGCGATCAGATCCAGATAGCGCATGCGGTAGCGCAGTTCGATATCCGCGAGTCCGTGCCATTTTTCCGGCAACGGCAACAATGCCTTGGACAAGAAAAATAATTCTTCCACCCAGACGGAAAGTTCGCCGGTCTTTGTGCGGAACATATGCCCGCGCACACCGATGTGGTCGCCCAAATCGAGTAATTGAAAAAGCTGAAAGCCTCGTTCGCCCACCACATCTTTCTTCACGTAAATCTGAATCCGATTGCCGCCGCCCTGCAAATGGGCAAAGCCCGCCTTTCCCATCAGGCGGTAGGAAACGATACGCCCAGCAACGCGCACTTCCTTCTTGCCCGCTTCCAAGTCCGCAGACTGGGCCGACGCGTATGCCCTAGCCAATTCTGCGGCCGTGTGAGACCAGCGAAATTCACGCGGAAATGCTTCAAATCCAAGAGCTTGTATCTGCTCCAGTTTTTTCTGGCGTTGTTCAAACTGGTCATGCGGCTCGAATTGCAAGATGAAATTCCCTTTCCATGCGGTTGCAGGAGGAGTATAAAGGCGGCTGGCAGGGTAGGGCAAGGAACGCGCTCGACTGTCTCAAACGATACATTCCCGTTTTGGTACACGAAATAATATATTATCGAATGTTAAAAGTTTTGTTATACTCCTCGAACTCTTCTACTTGTCCCGCGGAGGTCAACAGTGCGAATCACTTTTTCTCCTCTACGTGTCGGCTCCGTGTCGCAAGATTGGCGCGCTCCGCTCTCCGAACAAAAATCGAGGACATACCTGGACACGCTGCGCGATCTTGAAACATCGTACGCGATGTTCAGCGTCAATCTGGATGAGACTATAGGTCTTCGCCGGCAAGGACGATTCGGGAAGGCCCATCAAGCGCTGTCGGTGACTCCCACACTCTGCAAACGAATGGCTGTGACACTGCTGGCGCTGCTGCGCGCGATGCTGGGCCATGCAAAGCATTTTCGAGTGGTTCCCAACCTCAGCCCGCTGGACCCCGATAATTTTCAACAAGCGAAGAGCCGGCGCGCCGCCAGCTTCAACGGGATCTGCAGCCGAATATTTTTGAGCCAGCGTTCACAATTCCTTCACAAGATCTCGACCCTGGTGGAGTTGGTGGAGAATCTGAACGAAGCTTTTTGCCATGCGGCGGAAGAGCTGGGCGACCCTTCCACGCTGGAGCTCGAACGCGAATGGGACATTCTTGACGCGTCGCACTACGACCTGAACACTTGCCTGCGCGAATCGATCGTTGTGCTTAAGTGCTTCCTGCTGGCGTTGCCGGATGAGCAATTGCTGGAATTTGATGCGGCACTCCGGGGTGCTCCCCTGCCGTCCTCCTCACCGTTGCTGGTCCCGAAGCGGCATCTTGCCCATAGACGGATGACCTTGCTCAAGGGACAATGAAGCTGACCCCTTGGGGATGTCTTTTTGGCCCCATGCAACCTATAGACCGCATTTACCTTCTATAGGTGCATATGTGCGCCTCGTCCGTCATCCCAGGGACAACTTTAGGAGCGACTCGGCGCATCCGTCCTATCAGTGGCGCCGCAACTGGACAGTTGGCCCGTCAAAGACCAGCACAACCGGTAGCGTTGACCGAAGCAGAGGCTATCCGCCTGGCTCAGGCGGGGAATGCGGCTGCTTTTGAGTTCCTTTACCAGCTTCACGGCAGGAGGGTATATGCCCTGTGCCTGAGGATGGTGGGGAATCCGGCGGATGCGGAAGACCTGATGCAGGAGGCATTCCTGCAGCTTTTCCGGAAGATTGGGACGTTTCGAGGCGAATCGGCGTTTTCCACCTGGTTGCATCGCATGACCGTCAACGTGGTTCTAATGCGTTTGCGGAAGAAATCGCTCCCCACCGATTCGCTGGAAGAGACCCTGGAACCGGACGCGGAAAACAGCGCCCCCAAGCGGGATGTGGGCGCGCCCGATCTGCGCCTTACCGGTGCCGTTGACCGCGTGAACCTGGAGCGTTGCATCGAAAAGCTCCCGCCGGGGTACCGGACGGTGTTCGTACTGCACGACGTGCAGGGCTACGAACACAACGAGATTGCGGACATCATGGGATGCTCCGTGGGAAATTCGAAGTCGCAGTTGCATAAGGCGCGCACCCGGCTTCGCGAGTTGTTGCAGGAAGAGCTCCGGCAGCAGGCGCGCGAGGAACGCAAGGCCGCAAAAAGTCCGACAGGAAGTTTGGATTAGGTTAGAATGAATAAAACACTCCAGTCATCCGGTGCACAGAATTCGTGGGATAGGTTACCAGGGACAGCGAGCCAGTGCTTTGCCCTCGGGAGTTCCTTGTATGCACTGTAAAGAATTGGAATCCGTTCTCGAAGCTGAAGGGCTGGGGCAACTTTCGAAAGACGCACGCCTGCACCTTGCCACGTGCGGCTCCTGCCAGGGATTGCTCGCCGATTTCAACTCCATCACCGAGGCCGCGAAGTCGCTTCCCGCAGAGGTGAATCCGCCGGATCGCATCTGGATTTCGCTACGCGCACAACTTGAAGCGGAAGGGCTGATCAAGGAGCCTGTGGAGGTTTCCGAGAAGGCTTCCTGGTGGGAATCGTTCGCGGCGGCATGGAAACTTCGCGCCTTTGCGGCTGTTACGGCTGCGGCGCTGGTGGTGGCTGCGGCTGTTTACGTAAAACGCGTGCCGCTGAACGGCGGCTCGGACACCGCAAAGAAGCAGACGCCGGTCGAAAGCTCGCGTACGTCGCAAACTCAGCTGGCGGCGGTTCCGCCGGTTACCGCGGTTCCCGCGAACACTGCGCCCACTAAGGAATCGGTTCCTCCGAAGACGAAGGAACTTGCTCCCTCGCCTTCCGAGTCCGCCTCTTTCACGCTGAACCAGGCGGAGCTTGACGTGCCGAACATGCAGCTGGCCGGAAACTCCCAGGTGGACACGGCGCTCCGGCAGAACCTGCGCACGCTGAACGCTTTTATCGCCGAGTGCGAACTGCGGCTGAAGCAGAATCCGCAGGATGAGCTGGCGCGCGAATATCTTTATACCGCCTATCAGCAGAAATCCGATTTACTGGCCGCGATGATGGAAAGCGGCAGGGGTGATAACTAAAATGCAGCCTTCGATCAGGTCTCGCCAATCGCTCAGCGTGTGGGGCGTCGGACTTTTTCTTTTCGCCGCTTCCACCGCCATTGCCGCCACCCCCGAGCACCAGGAGCGGCATTTCACGGTGCAGGGGCATCCCGTCGTCGTGTTGCAGAACGTGGTGAACGGCCGGATTGAGGTGAAGTCCTGGAAGAATTCGGAGGTCGTCGTTTCCAGCACTGCGGCGAAAGACAAGGTTGCCATCGATATGGAGCAGGTGGGGGACCGCATCGACATCGCGGCCACGTCCACGGTCGCCTCCGGCCAGCCGCACGAGGTTGAAGCCAATTTTCAATTAACGGTTCCGGAACATACTGAGTTGCAGCTGAAAACGCAGACTGGACTGATTTACGTTGAGCAGGTTACCGGCGACATGAAGCTGGAGAGCATTGCCGGCGATGTGCACCTGAAGGAAGTATCCGGCTACATTATTGTGAAGACGACGGGGGGCTCTTTCGTCTGCACACTGTGTTCTGGAAAACTGGAATTCACTTCGGTAAGCGGTAGTGCGCAACTGCTGCAGCCGTCATTTACCAACGTGAATCTGATGACCACCTCCGGCAACATTCTTTATGATGGCGACTTTCTGCGCACCGGGATTTACACGATGAAGAGCGGGAAAGGCCTGGTGGAAGTGCGTTTCTCCGGCAATGATTCGTTCGATCTGCAGGCCAAGACTTATTCCGGCACCGTGGACAATCAAGCTGCGCAGTTCATGCAGCCCGAGCAACACACCAGCCGGCACGGGAACAAATTCACGCGGGTATTGAACCGCACCGTCGGGCTGGGCTTCGCGAAGGTGGAAATCTCCACTTACAGCGGGACGATTCGGATACTGAAGCGCGACTAAGACGCGCGGTGGCGTGCTGCTGAAGTTTTTGGGCTTGGCTTACTGGGTAAAAGCGAAAGCTTCGCATTCGCACTCAAAAGATCTCCTACCGTAGCGTTTTCACCAATTCTGCAATCTTGGGCTTTAGATGTATGCGCTGCCGCTGTATTCTTTTATCTAGCGCTATGAAATCAATTCCGTGCTCGACGCCATCGTGAACCAGACTGTGCCATCTCGCGGGTCACTCTCGCGCATACCTATCGTGTGCCTCGCCGGCTTCATGGGCTCCGGCAAAAGCACCGTTGGCGCGCGCCTGGCCAGCCAATTGGGCTGGCGCTTTGTGGACCTTGACGAACGTATCGAAGCTTCTTCCGGCATCACCATCCCGCAATTTTTCGAGCGCCACGGCGAGCCGGCGTTCCGGCAGCTGGAAGCCGACGAACTGCGCGCCGCGCTTGGCCGGGCTGTCGAACAAAAGGAACCCACGATCCTTGCTCTCGGCGGGGGCACCTATGCGCAATCGGGCGCACCTGAATTTTTGCGGAACGCCGGCGTGCCCGTTATTTGGCTCGATGCGCGCATCGAAGTGCTGCTTTCTCGCTGTCTGACCATGACGGGCCGACCGCTTTTCCGCGATGAGGCCAGCTTTCGCGCGCTGCACGCGCAGCGCATTGCTTCTTACCAGCTCGCCGACTTTCGTGTGGATAGTTCCGGGGATGCAGCCGTGGTGGTGGCAGAAATTCTTCGCCGTGGTATTGCCGGGGTCCCGGCGGCTGATCTGGAAGCGCATCTGGAGTTGGAGAAGCCGAAAACCTGAGGGGGCTGAATGCGAAGTGATTCTTTGCGGCGAAATTCGTTAGCCGCTCTAGCTGCGGTGATTGCTCTCGCCGTGGTGCTTGGCTTTTCCGCCTACGGGGCCGACAAGAAAGCCGCGCCCGGATCGGTCTTTGTCGCCGACAAGGGAAAATTCAATATCCTTCTCGACGGGGCTTCCATCGGCCGAGAGGATTTCGAAATCGAACCCTCCGGTGGCAACTGGACGGCCAAGGGCTCGACGTCCATGAAAACGCCCGACGGAAAGTCTTCCAAGGTGACTGGCACGCTCACGCTGCAGCCCGATGGAGCCCCGCTCAGCTACGACTGGGCCGCGCAGACCGATAAAAACAACTCCGCGCACATTATTTTTGTCAACGGGGTTGCGAAAACTACCTTGCAGATGCAAGGCGCTGCTCCTTACAATCAGGACAATTCCTTCAGCTCGCCGCTTATCGCGGTGCTCGACAACAACCTCTATCACCAGTTCGAACTTCTGGCGCACATCTACGATTGGGGAAAGAAAGGCGCGCAAACTTTTCCGGTGCTTATACCGCAGGAACTTACTCCCGGCACCATCGCTGTCGAATTTACCGGCACAGCCTCCGCGGGAGGAAAGTCGTACGAAGGATTGAAAGCTACAACCTCCGACATCGAAATCCTTCTTTATCTCGACTCCGCCCACAGACTCATCCGCTTGGAAGTCCCCTCAGCCAAAGTCGCCGTCGTCCGCGAATAACCTAGTCGAGGAGATCCGGTTCGTCACGGAGCATGCGCGTGAGAAGCGGCTGAAACTGGAACCATCCCGCGAGATGAGTTCCTACCTGCCCCCTGGTAGCGATTGCTTGGGCGTGATCGATCTTTACCGGATCACCGGCCGCCTCGGCGAGCAATTGCGCGTGGCAACTCCGGTCCATGGTGATGAACCACCAGGCCGCCTCTTCCACCGTCTCGCCCACTGTGAGCAAGCCATGATTCCGCAAAATTGCCGCCTTGTGCGGGCCGAGAGCTTTTGCAATCCGCTCTCCCTCGGAGGTTTCGTACACCACACCTGTAAAGTCCGCGTCCTGCATGATGGGATCGAGCAGCCGCCCGAGGGACGCCCAGGATTTCCCGAACACCGAATGCGCGTGGGCCGCGGCAACCACGTCAGGGCGCGCCGCGTGAACTTGCGAGTGAATCGCGAATGCCGCCCCATTTACAGGGTGGTTGCCTTCGACGACTTGGCCGCGATGGTTCACCAGAATCAGGTCCGACGCGCGGATTTGTCCGAAATGCATTCCGAACGGATTTACCCAGAAATGGTCAAGTCGCTCAGGGTCTCGGGCCGTGATGTGGCCGGCTACCCCTTCATCAAATTCGAAACGCGAAAAGAGGCGAAATGCGGCGGCTAGCATACGTTTGCGGTGCAGGCGCTCCTCGGCTGCGGTGGCAAATTTTGGTGGTTGGGGAACGTTTGGTGCGCTTGCGGGTGAGCCTGCCATTTCGTCCTCCGGCAAGTGGGATGTGGAGAATGGAAGCTTACTTCGTTTGGGGTCAAAATGCGACGCAACACCGGAGTCAAACCCCAGCGCAATAACCGTCGAATCCACCGGCGCAGCCACAGCCGGCGGAAAATCCTATGAAGCCCTGAGAGCCACCATTCCGACCTCGAAATCCTTCTCTACCTCGACTCCGCCCACAAACTCATCCGCCTCGAAGTAGCCGTCGTCCGCGAATGACACTACCCATTCCCGCTGCAGCCTGGGGGTCTCAGCAATCCGTCTGTCTGGTAAGCGTTAATCGGGCGAAAAGCAACTAGGCATCATCGGGTTCGGGTAACGTTCCGAACTCATCAGGATTCTGTTTCACGTAAGCAAAGAGAAGATCCACCAAATCGTGCGGATAAGCGTAGAATTCTTTGTCAAGAGCGTATAACTTCTCCTGGATGTTCTTAGGAAAATTGTTAGCGGCGGAACGGATAGAATATAGGTCTTCCGGTAATCCGGATGGAAATGCGACCGCAATAGCGCGCTGACAAATATTAGCAGTTTTGGGCGCGCCAACGTGCTCGAGGGCAAGCGCAACAAACCAAGCAGAGGCTCTACTGTTATTGAAGAAATATTGTGAAAAGCCGCCGTTATTTACCTCAGCCTCGACTTCCCAAATTGCGGAGAACACCTTCTGAGGAAATGACTGATTCGCAAAATCTTCTTTATGCACTTTGGTCTTCGTAGAGCTGGAGAGTTCGATGAGTATCTTGTCCTTAGTCATGCGGGCGTCTTATTCCTTCCTCTGGCAATTTGCGATTTGCAGAAATAATAAACTCAAATCCTTGGCTTAGGGCGGAAATAGGCCTACTAACGATTAGTCGGTTACCGAACAAGTTGATTAATCTAGCCTTGCATCCGCAGTTGGGGCCAGCCGGACAAATTTGGCCTAGTCTCGGTCACACGGAAAACACGAACGGCGTCCCAACTTCGGGACGCCGTTCGGTTGGAACCCTGGCCTTCTCTCCCTGAAACTTTGTTAGCGTGCCAGCGGGCGCTGGAACACCGGCATACCTGGCCTCCGCAGCGGATATCCCTGCGGCTGACCATGGGCTTGCGCGGGGATCAGCCCATTCGAATGGCTGGCATGTCCGATGTGCCCGTGCTGCCCGTTGCCATTCGCCGGCGCGGGCTGCGGGAGCCGAGCCGGGTTACCGATAGGGCGGAGAGTGATCGGCGCAGCGTTGACGTGATCGCTGATCGCCTGGAGCCGCTTGAGGATGGACTGCCACTGTTCCCAGTCCAGCTGACGCAAGAATGGGCGCAGGCCCTGGATGAAGGGATCTTCGAGGAGCGCTTCGCCGTCGGACTCCGGAATGAAGAACCGATTGAGGCCGACGTTCAGGGCTTCGGAAATTTTTTCCAGCGTGCCGAGGCTTGGGGTCATCTGCCCGCTCTCGATGCGCGAGAGGTAGGAGCGGCTGACCTTGGACTTCGACTGCAGCTGGCTCTGGGTCATGGCGCGCGACTCGCGAAGCTGGCGAATCCGCTGGCCGATGTTTTCGACCGTTTCCTGATTCGCGAACTTGGGGGAGATCGCTTCGGGAGCCACTTCTTCCTGCGGAGCCTCCTGCGGAATGAGGTATTCCATCCGCTGAGGCAGGGCCCGGACACACCTGCGGCAATTGCCGGTGCGTGTACGGTACTGCACCAGGCCGCAGGTCTTGCAGCGAATGACTTCGCGGTCCATCTCCAATGAGTTCATCGTCGCCTCTTTATCCATTTGTGCGGACACCGGCACTCCTCGTTTGACTTTTGTTTTTTCCGGCGCGCGGATAGGAAGGAACGTCGGAGCGTTCTCGGGGGAAGGCAGTTACTGGCGCGATGGGAGTGTCACCTGAGCGCGTGATTCTTGTCAATAGTATTTTTCAAAAAAAAGTGACGGAAACGCCCGAAATCGTCCCGGTTTACGCCGTGTTTTCGCCTGTCCGTCTGGACGGCCCTCTCTTGTTTCAACAGCCCCTAGTGCTTTCCTCTTTGTCGCAGCACTATATCTTGTGCTTTCATTCCTTACATACGCTGCTTTTCAATTCCGCACATTCGTTCCATCTCGGCGCACTATGGAACACGAAAGCTCATCTTCCGTTTCCTAGACTGTCACCCATGCCAACCATTTCTCCCCAATCACTTCGCTCACCGAATCTACGTTACAATTTCCCTTTCCTCAGGAGCCTTTATGCCCACGCGCGAAGACGCTTGGAAGATTGTCTGTGAATTCACTGAATCCGAGAGCCTGCGCAAGCACATGCTGGCAGTCGAAACCTGCGTCCGCGCCTACGCCCGCAAACACGGCGCCGACGAAACGACCTGGGGCCTTGCCGCGCTGCTGCACGACTTTGATTACGCGCGGTGGCCCAACGCTGAGCACGCTGCTGACCGCGAGCATCCCGCGGAAGGCGCGAAAATCCTGCGCGAGCGCGGATACTCGGACGAGATCATCCGCGCCATCCTATCCCATGCCGACTATTCCGGGGTTGCCCGGCAGTCGGCGCTGGAGCATACGCTATTTGCCTGCGACGAACTTGCCGGCTTCCTGGTGGCGTGTACGCTGGTGCGCCCTTCGAAGAGCATTCTTGATCTTGAAGCCAGCTCGGTGAAGAAGCGGATGAAAGATAAGGCGTTCGCCCGAGGGGTTTCGCGCGAAGACGTGGTCAAAGGGGCAGAGGAACTTGGCGTGCCCCTTGACGAGCACATCGCGTTTTGCATAAACGCGCTACGCGAAAACGCGGACGCCCTCGGCATCCGCGGATCACTGTGAGAGAACGACATGCCAACTGCCGATCTGAAGTTCGGCCACTACAACTGCGGCGTCACACTCCCTCCCACCTGCTTTGGCACTTTTAAATACGCCCACCTTTCCTTACCATTCCGGAGAACTCGTACTTAATCGTCCGCTTCCTACAGGATGTGTTACTTTCACGACGACTTGACCGCGCCTTTCGGTCACCTGGGGACGAATAATCGATTACGCTCTTCTTATCACCAAGGAGACCTTGCATGGAACCTCTCGCCACCCTTTTCACGATCTTCGGCGTAATTTTTCTGCTGCTGTTTCTCGGCGCGGTCCTCGGCTCCGTCTTTACGGTGCAGACTGCTGAAGTCGCGATCGTGCAGCGGCTGGGTAAATTCGCGCGCGTCGCGGGACCCGGGCTCAACTGGAAGACGCCGTTCATTGAAAATGTCGTGCGGCGGATGAGCATGAAGGTGCTGCAGTTCGACGTGCAGGTGGAAACGAAGACGCAGGACAACGTGTTCGTGCAAATCCCTGTTTCGATCCAGTACAAAGTGCTGCCGGAAGGCGTGGAGTCGGCGTTCTACAAACTGTCCGATCCGGTCAAGCAGATCGAGTCGATGGTGTATAACGTCGTGCTTGGGCACGTGCCCAAGATGAAGCTGGATGATACATTTCTGAACCAGGCGGACATCGCCAAAGATTTGCGCGACTCGCTTGACAGTTCGATGCACGAGTACGGCTACAACATCGTGAAAGTGCTGATCTCTGATATTGTTCCGGACCCCAAGGTGAAAGCGGCGATGAACGACATCAACGCCGCGCA
Source organism: Vulcanimicrobiaceae bacterium (assembly GCA_035484435.1). GTDB lineage: Bacteria > Acidobacteriota > Terriglobia > Acidiferrales > UBA7541 > Acidiferrum. Next base: position 18,307 of record DATHOY010000103.1, read on the forward strand.
GCGCGAACGCGAGGCCACCGTCTCTCGTGCCGAAACCAACAAGCTGCTCGCCGTCAAGCAGGCCGAAGCGGAAGCGGAGTCGAAGCGCCTGCAGGGCGAAGGCATTGCCAACCAGCGCAGAGCGATCATTGCCGGGTTGAAGGACTCCATCGAGGACTTTTCGAAAGCAGTAGCTGGAGCCACCCCGCACGACGTCATGCAACTTGTTCTGATCACCCAGTATTTCGACACACTAAAGGAAATCGCCGCCAACGACCGCACCAATACCGTGCTCGTTCCGCACTCCCCGAGCACCATCAACGACCTTTTCAGTCAGTTCCGCGACACCATGGTCGCGGGGAACGCGCTTTCCACGTCCGTGGACGTCGCGGGCCCAGCTGCGAGCCGCCTGAAATAGCGCGAAACGTGCGCTTCATGCAGAAGCAGGATTCCCGGCTCGAGCCGCAGCCTTGATAAAGTTGGCCGTCAAATCCGGAGCGCTGATCGGCAGCATGTGGCCACCTGCTACCAGTTCCAGACTGACCATCGGAGTCTTCGCTTGCAGCGCTTCCCCATTCAGCTGAGGGCTCAGCACCTGGTCGTTTTTCCCATACAAAATCCGCACGGGCACACGGAGGGAAGCGTACCGAGCGGCCATCGCCCACAAATCGAGGTTGACGGCTCTCATTTCCAAAGAAGTGTTATAGAAGCTGCGCGGGCGCAAGCCCAGAATGCCGCCTCCGCGGATTGGAAAATCCGCTGGGGCGATGTCAGGACTGAAGATGGCGTCGAGGATGGCTTTGCCGCGGCGAATTCCAATCGGTGTTGCTACGGTCCAGGCCACCAGCCAGCGCACGAAATTTGATTTGATATCCAGCGCGCGAAATGGTGCTGGCACTTGTTTCGGCACGTGCGTAAGGGGCGCAACCAGGGCCAGTCCTTTCACCACTTCTGGACGATCAAGCGCGACTTCCAGCGCGATCGCGCCTCCGAGGGAATGCCCAACAAGCAGCGGCCGCTGCAGCCCTAGCTTACGGATGAACTCCGCCACGATTGCGGCCTGCTCGGTAAGGCGTCCTGTTGCACCGGGGGCGCGCCGGGAATAGCCGGAGCCGGGGCGATCCATCAGGATCACGCGAAACTCGTCGGTCAAGCGCTCCAGCAACGCATAAGTGAAGTTGCCCATCTGCCCGCCGAGGCCGTGAACAATCACGATCGGCGGTCCCGTGCCCTTATCCAGGTAATGAATCCGCGCGCCTGAGACCTCGATGAATTGTCCGCGCGGCGGCAAAGCTTGCTCGACGCGCCGCGCGGTGACGGCGGTGAAAATCACCGGTCCGCCCAAAATCGCGGCTACGAGCACTATGCCTGCGATGAGCAGGGCCATCATTGTGGGGGCTTAATCCGTTTGACGAATTCCATCGTGCCGTCGTCCACGCTGGCGAAGCGGAATTCGAGCATATCCAGCGCGTAGTTTTGATGCAGGCGCCAGGGCCGCTTCGATCCTTGTTTCGGCAACACATCCTTGGCTCGTTGGATGTAGCCGGAGCTGAAATCGATCGCGGGTTGCTCCGCGATCGAAGCATCCCGTTTGCGCGGCGTGCAGCGTGCATAGCCGCCCACGTCCATGTGTTTCAGCAAGCGGCAGACGTATTCGGCGGTCAAGTCGGATTTGAGGGTCCAAGAGGCGTTGGTATACCCGAAGGATGAGGCCAGGTTTGGCACGTCGCTGTACATCATGCCCTTGTAGCTCATGGCGCGCGACAGCGTCACCGGCGCGCCGTCTATCCAGACTTCCATTCCGCCCATCAGCTGGACCTTCAGTCCGGTGGCGGTCACGATAATGTCGGCGTCCAGTTCTTCGCCCGAGCGCAACCGCAAGCCCTTTTCCGTAAAACTCTCGATCTCGTCGGTCACCACCGAGGCCTTGCCGCTATTGATCGCGCGAAATAGATCTTCATCAGGGATGAAGCAGAGCCGCTGGTCCCAGGGGTTGTAACGCGGAGTGAAATGCTTCGCGACATCGTAGTTGGGACCGAGCGCTTTTTGTACCATCCCTAACAGCCACTTCTTTATTTTTTCCGGCTTCGTTCGCGACTGGTTGAAGAGGTACATCGCCACCAGCACGTTCTTCCAGCGAACAATGGCGTAGGCCAACCTTGGCGGCACTTTGCCGCGCAGCCAGTTGGCAACTACGTCCTGGGACGGCAGGGGCAGGATGTACGAGGGCGACCTCTGCAGCATCACCACGTGTGCGGCCGCCTCCGCCATCGCGGGCACCAGCGTTACCGATGTGGCGCCACTTCCGATCACCACGACTCGTTTGTCTTTGTAGTCGAGATTCTCCGGCCACTTCTGGGGGTGCACGATCTGCCCGCGGAATTTTTCCATCCCCGGCCAGCTTGGCATGTAGCCGCCAGCGTAATCGTAGTAGCCGCTGCACATGTACAGGAACTTGCAGGTGAAACGGGCGACAGAACCATCCGCTTTCGCAGCCTCCACAGTCCAATGTTCATCGGCCGACGACCACCGCGCCGCCTTCACCTTATGGCCATATCGAATCTTGCGATCGATCCCGTATTCCTGCGCCGTTTCCCGGATGTAGCGCAGGATCGACGGGCCATCCGCGATTGCTTTTGCTTCACCCCACGGACGGAAGCGGTAGCCGAGCGTGTACATGTCGGAATCCGAGCGCACTCCGGGATAGCGAAACAGGTCCCAGGTTCCCCCGATCGCCTCACGACCTTCCAGGATCAGATAGCTTTTGTTGGGACATTCGGCTTGGAGGTGATACGCCGCGCCGATTCCTGAAAGTCCCGCGCCGACGATCAGCACATCAAAGTGCTCGACTCCAGATTCCTCACCTGTGTGGAGAGGCGCATCCTCTGCCACCGCTGGTCGATCCGCCATCCGCGCCGCCTCCATTTTAACTGCTCGCAGTCTACTAATGCTTGCTGTGCATTTCCAGTTGGGGGAAGAACCGACCTGAAGGTCGGCCACTACGTTTGGCCTGGGTTACGGTTTGTCGCCCAACTGCTTTAGTTTGTTCTCGGCGTTTTCTTTCATTCCCTGGCGATATTCTTCCGAGATCGAACTATCCTCCGGCAAAAGCTCCAACGCCTTCTTGGCATTCTCTCTGGCCAAGTCCTTCTGCCCGTCCGCGAGATAAGCGTCGGAAAGGCTGTCGTAGACATTCGCGGACTTCGGGAACGCACTGGCATTCAACTTCAAAATCGCGATTGCACCTTTCGTGTCACCCTCCTGCAAGTGCTCATACCCGATCATGTTCACCAGTCCTTCGTCGAAAAGTTTCGCGTTCGGGTCCTTCTGGCGGGCAGCGGCCAACTGCTGAGCCGCCTTTTCCGCGCCGCCCGGCGCATCGATCAGTTTCAGAATCGAGGGAGGCTCCCCTCGCCGCACTGTGTTCGGCGGCGCGCTGCCCGGTGTTTTTATGAGCGTTTGCGAATACCAGTCCGTAATCGAAGCCGGCAATTCCTTGTGCGCCGCAAAAATGTGCACGCCGTGGCCGCCGTTCGGATACTCCAGGAATTTGCTGCCGGGATTCGTGGAAAGACTGTAGAGCCATTCCATCAATTCCACCGCTCCGGCATCATCGTCAGCGGCGGCGAGCAGCACCGGCATTTTTTCCGACTTTTCCAAGAACGCGCGGGCTTCGCGGTCCGCGTTCCCCGAAAGCAGCACCAGCGACTTTACCTCAGGGTGGCGCATCGCGAGGTGAATCGACAGATTCACGCCGCAGCTTGCACCGCCCGCGCCAGCAACGCGGGCATCCACACCCGGTTGGGACACCAGGTAGGTGAACGCGACATCCACATCCGCCGGCCATTTTTCATTGAGGACTTTCGCGCCCTCGTCCGGGGGCAAATCCTTTGGCGCTTTGCCTTCGCTTTCACCGTAACCACGGTAGTCGAGTGTCAGCACGGAAATTCCCGCCGCGGCGAGTTGCGTTGCGAGGCCGTCCCATCCCTTACGCTGCAGATTGCACTGGTGTAGCAGCAGAACGCCCGGCCCGGTTTTGCCCGCGGAGAAAAATGTCGCTTTCAACTTGGTGCCGTCGGTCGCGGTCAAATCGACGACTCGCGGAGCAGGTACTTGTTGTGCCGCACACGCAACGGCCAGAGTCAAGAGCCCGAGCAGCCCCACGAGCCGAATTTGCGTGCTCCTGAGATTTAGGTTCTTCATGAGAATCCTCCTGCATCGCCGTAAAGCAAAAGTCCGTGGCATCGAGTGGATGCGCCACTGATTGGCGAGCCGAATCACAACTTTCGGCTACTCCGCGAAGGGTGCGTAACGAAGGAGCAGGCTGCCCGAATTGAGCGACCGAGATTCCAACAACTTCATGCGCAACCGGCTCAGCTTGCGCCCGAACAACTGCTTCCCGCTTCCCAGGACCACCGGCACCAGGCACAAGCGGTACTCGTCGTATAATCCTTGTTCCAAGAGCGTAGCGCTCAGCCCGCCACTGCCAAACACAAAAATATTTTTGTGGCCCGCGCGCTTCAGCTCTTCCACTTCCTTCTTGACGTCACCTTTCAACAATTTCGTGTTGTGCCAATCCGCTTTGTCGAGCGTCCGCGAAAAAACCGCTTTCGGCAAACTGTTCATAAAGGTTGCCACTTCGCCCTGCTCCGTTTTCCAGTAGGCTGCCATCCCTTCGTAGGTGACCCGCCCAAATAAGAGCATGTCTGCCTCGCGCAACTGTTCGATCGAGAGACGTTCCAACTCTTCGCCCCAGGCGTACTGATGCCAGTCCAGCGCCCAGTTTTCCGCTCCATCAAAAAATCCATCGAGCGTCATCAGATTCCACATGATCAATCTGCTCATCGGCAAGCCCCCGATTCTCTCCGCGCTCAAACATCAATCCTGCAATCGTAATCCGAATTCATGCCGCTTCGCGACGATTCTGATACCCGGTTCATTTCAGGTAATGCCCGCCGCACTTACTCTTGCACTTACCTCCCGCAACGTGCAAATCTCTATCCGTTCTCCTAGATCAACTAAAGGCGGTCCCTATGAAAACAATTATCCGACTGGCGCTGACGGCGATGTGCATGTTTGGCGCTGCGGCGGCGTTTGCACAAACGCAAAAAGCACTGACCAACGCCGACATTGTCACGATGACAAAGAACGGCTTCGCGCCCGCCCTGATTGTGAAAGCGATTCAATCCGACGCCACGGATTTTGACGTTTCCGCCCAGGCGCTGATCGACCTGAAAAATGAGGGAGTAGACCAGTCCGTGATGGAAGCCATGCTTTCGGCGCAGGGGAACAAACCTTCAGCGGCCGTCGAGGCGGCACACGGAAGCGCAACTTCGGCAGACGGCGGAGCGGCCGACCCTTCAAAACCCGCATGCACAGTGAACGGGGGATGCCTCCTGCGAGACAGCACACCGGTTGCGCTGAAATTTGCGGCGGACCTAAATTCCAAAATCGCGCATGAAGGCGATCCGGTGGAATTCCTGCTGGACGAGGATATGAAAGTGGGAGAAAACGTGGTGGTGCCAAAAGGCTCGCACGCCGTCGCAACAGTTTCTTCCGCGAAAAAAGCGGGCATGATGGGAAAACCGGGTGAACTGAACGTTCAGCTGCAGTACCTGGTGGTGGGCAGCAATCACATTCACCTGCGCGGCACAAAAGGCCGCGAAGGAGAAAGCAAGACCGGTGCCACAGTTGCCCTGACCGTAATTTTCGGCCCTATTGGGCTGATCAAGCACGGCAAGAACGTGGACATCCCGGCCGGCACGCCTCTCACCGCCTATGTCGACCAGGACATCTGGCTGCCACCGCTGAAGTGAAGGATGGCAGGCGGTGGGGGCTAGAAATTCTGCGCAATTGGATTTGCCCTCGTGCGTCCTTCATTCTGAGAGAGAGGTGTCTATGGGCTCAAAACGAGCCGTTGGATGCATCCTTATACTCTTTGCGACGGTGATGTTTTCTGGATCCGCGGTTCTGGCTGCTCCGTGCAGTCCCAACGACACACATACGCCCGTCACAGCAACGCAAGCGACGGAAACGGCGTTAGCAGCATACCCTGAATCGGCGGAAGGATTGAAAAACCTGCTGCAAGATTGGCTTGCTGCTATCAAGGCGGGAGACACGGCGAAGAGCGCGCAGTTTCTGGGATGCTTTGCGATTCCCGATCCCGCCGCGTGGTTTGAGAATACCTTCGGCCCGGTGGAGGGCGCACGTCTTTCGGCCAAGTACCAGGCGCTGCAGGCTCAGGATGTGGAGTGGCTAAGGAAGCGCGGCGAGCAAGTTGTAAAACAGGATAAACTCACCGTGGTAGTAGCAGTAAATGCGAAACCTGAAGACACGAGATCGAAGGTACTTCAGGCGATTCTGAATGCCGAATTGCATCCAGCCACTCTTTACGATACCTCAAGCCGAGTGGACGCGAGCGACAACTCCGCTTATTTCCTCGGCTATTTCGTTTACATTGACGGAGGATTCCGCTATTTCGAACAGCAGGTGATGCAGGCGCTGAGTTCCGCACCGCCGCTGCGAATAGCGATTGGCGGGAACGTCCAGGCGGCAAGGCTTATCAATCGGGTGCAGCCCGTGTATCCGGAAGAAGCCAGCAAGGAAAAGATTTCGGGGACCGTTAAACTCCACGTGGTCATCGCAAAAGACGGAAAGATTCAGCAAATTCAGGTTGTCAGCGGACATCCTTTGCTGGTGCAGGCCGCGATCGATGCTGTGAAGCAATGGCAATACCAGCCAATACTCCTCAATGGTCAACCGGTGGAAGTGGACACCCAGATCGACGTTATCTTTTCTCAGTAAGCGCCTGCTTAAATGGCGGCCAGCACGCTACTCGTCGTCGGAGTCGGTGCTGGAGCCGCCGAGGCCGGTGCGCATGAGGAGTCGGCGGAGAGCTGGTTCGCCGGCGGCGCCGCGCTGGGTGCCGGCGATGGTGCCGTCGCGATCGATCAGGACGTAGATGGGATAGACGTTGGCCTGGTACATGGCGGCGAGGTTGGTGTCTTCCATCAGGACGATGGGTACGCCGCGGGGGTGGGCCTCCAGATAGCGTTTCACGGTTTTTTTGGATTCGCCCACATCGACTGCAAGGACGATCAGGCCTTTGGCGGAGAATTCCTTTGCGATCTGGTCGACGTATGGCGCTTCGTGGTCGCAATAGCCGCACCAGGTCGCCCAGAACTCCAGGAGGACGACTTTCCCTTTGATGGATTCGTTGGTGAATTTTTCGCCACCGGTTGTGGTGGCATGGAAACGCGGCGCGGGCTCCCGTGTTGGGTTGGCGGAGAGAAGGCCGGAGGCAAAAACCAGCGTGGCGAAAAGCAGCGTCACGCTTGAGGGCAGGGTTCGGGTGCGCATGGCGGGAATGTATCACAGATTGAGAGCAATTTGGTTACGTGGCCGGGCGGGTACGGGGAGAGAGTATTTTTTCCGGATGGAGTAAACGGAAGACCCACCCTTCGCAAACAGCGCGAAGGATGGGCCACCCGAGAGCCGGATTGTGTTATGCGGACTTGGCGCGCTTTTGCGCAGCCTGCATTTGGGCGTGGATGGCTTTCATTTGCTCGCGGGCCTGGGCGACGCGCTTGCGGCCGTCGGGCGTGGCGTCGATGAGTTTTTCGAAGCTGGCGGCGAATTGCGGTGAATACGCGGCGCGGATTTCGCCGAGAAGCGGCTCAATCTTGGAGAAGACGCCGATGTGCTCGCCGTTGCTGTCGGAGAATAGTTCGAGGCTGACGGCGCCGTTTTTTACGAATGCGGCGGCCATTTCCCAGTAGCTGAGGACCATGCGGAGATAGGCGCTATTTTCGCTAAACATCGCGGCGTTGAAGTCCGCGAAGGATTGGGGATTGAAGTCGCGAAAATACCAGTCGCGGGCGTTGCGCATCTTCTCTTCGCGGCGGAGTTCGTACAGTTTGAGGATGAGTCCTGCTTCTTCTTGTTTCGACATGATGGAAAGCTCCTTTTTATTTTTTGGTGCTGCCGGTGGCGCCGGGCCTGGAGGTCTGGCGCTACCGGGTTGAATCCGAAAGACGAGTTGTTGGATCAACGACAGCCAGCTGCGTAGATAGTTGGTTGCCTCGGTCCCTCCGCTGCGCAACCCGGCGCGCCAAACTGCGGCGCGGGAGAAAAAACCGGGTTGCTCCGGGCGGGATGACAGAAAAACGCCGCTGGCTTGAAAGCCAGCGCTACATGGAAGAATAAAGAGATAGGTTAGTGGTTTTCGCCGTGGCAGCAGTTGGTATCGGCTTTGGCCGCGGCGGCGCGGGCGGGTTCGGCGGAGTTACCGGCTGCTGGGGCGGGATATTTGTCGTGGTGGCGCACCCAGCCCATTGGGTGCGGCTTCACTTCGGCTTCGTTGCGGCCGTTTGGGACGCGGTCGAGGAAGAAGTAAACGCCGAGGAGTTCCTCGAGGCCGCGGCCGAAGGTGGAGTAGGTGTGGTAGACGTTGCCGGAAGGATCCTTGGCAAAGACGCTGAAGCCGGGCGCTTCTTCCGAGGGGAAGCCTACTGTGCCGTAGTTGTAGATTTTGCCGGAGGCGAGTTCTTCCTGGGTGAAGGAGACGCGGAAGTCCTGATTGAACGTGTTGCCGGAGGAAGAGGCCCACGGAAAGCGCCAGCCCATGCGGGTTTTGAAGGATTCGATTTTGGGGAGCGGGGCGCGAGAGATGGCGCTGAATGTGACATCGCGTTGGAGGAGATGCGGAAGCGCGCCGTCGATGCCGTCACCGACCATCGAGCAACTGGGGCAGCCCTCGGCCCAGTCGGAGCCAAACATGAAGTGGTATATGGCGAGCTGCGAGCGGCCGTCGAAGAGATCCGCGAGGGATTTTTTCCCTGTGGGCGTATCGAAGAGATAGTTCTTTTCGACGCGCACCCACGGCAGGGCCTGGCGCTCGGCGGCAAGGGCGTCGCGGAGGTGGGTCAGCTCCTTTTCTTTCTTGAGCAGCGCCTTGCGCGCGGCCAGCCAATCGGCGGGCGTGGCGATGCGGGGACGTTCTAGCGTGGTGTTGGTCATGACTGCTTCTCCTTTATTTTTATAGCTACTACCTGTGAAACGGGTGCTTTTGAATCAAGACTGGGTTTACGGAAACCGGTAATGTGGCGAATTTTGGCGAACACCAGCGCCACTACCCCACCGCTTGAAGTGATGCCGACGGCGAACGTTGTGGCGCTGGCGATGCAAGCGGGGCACATTGTTGTTCCTCTTTCGCGGCGCGAGCTAATGCTTGCGGCCTGATTCGGCGCGTTGCACTACGCGCTCGTGGATGTATTTCCAGCCGTCCTTCACGTTGCGGTCGGATTCGACAAGCAAGCCAAATCCGCTGTGGTGGAACTTGATGAGGGTGCCGCCGGGAACTTCGCTCAGGCGGTATTGAAGATTGTTGGCCACCGGGTGCGACATGAAGAGCGGGCCGCAGATTTCGAGGAGTGTCGGCTTCTTGATCGCCTGCACCGTGCCCCAGTAGTGTCCGTTTCCGTTACCGAGGTCGCGATACCAGCGACCGCCGGGCCAGGCTTCGATGACCATCGGCATGGGCTTGCCTTCGCCCACTTCGTTGTAGGGGCCGAGCTGTTCGAGCAGGGCGGCGAATGTTGCATCGAGCGAGGCGCGCACGTGAATTTCCTGCGTAACATTCAGGGTTAGGTTGTCCAACATGCTTGGTGCGGGTGAGCTCATGTTTTTCTCCTTTAATGGTTGGGAATTGGGAATCCTATTTGGGCTTCGCGCTGGCCTCGGCGCGTTCCTTTATGCGTGCAAGCTGATGCTGCCAGTAACGCTCGAAGGTGCCGGTCCATTCGTGCAGCGGGCGGATTGCATTGGCATTGGTCTGGTAGAACATTTGACGGCCCTCCCGTCGCACATTCACCAGACCGACCTCAAGCAGGACGCGAAGGTGCTTGGAGACGGAAGGCTGAGGCAGATTGAGTGTGGCGACAATGTCGTTTACCGCGCGCTCCTGGGAGACGAGAAAGGAGAGAATGTCGCGGCGGCGGGGTTCGGCCACGGCGTTGAAGGCGTCGGAAGTGGTGGAAGCGCGAGGCATGGGAGGATTATATTCCTATACGGGAATATGTCAAGCTCTATTTTAGGGGGTGCAAAACCGAGTGCTGGGTTAAGACCCTGCACCCCAATGCGGCATAAAATCGCGGGGGCTGTTAAAATAGATGAATATGTTGAACCAGATTGCGGGATTTGATGCCGCCGCGCTGCGGCATCCGCGAAAGAAAACGTATGGCGTGAAGGTGGGGAGCATCACGGTGGGCGGAGGCGCGCCGATTGTGGTGCAGTCCATGACGAACACGGACACGGCGGACGTGGAAACGACACTGAAGCAGACGCTGGAGTTGGCCGAAGCGGGCAGCGAAATTGTGCGCTGGACGGTGAACGTGCCGGAAGCGGCGGCGGCCGTGCCAGTGATCAAGAAGCGGCTGCTGGACGCGGGCTGCAACGTGCCGATCATCGGGGATTTTCACTACAACGGACACGTGCTGCTGACGAAGTATCCGGAATGCGCGGCGGCGCTGGACAAGTACCGCATCAATCCTGGCAATGTGGGAGCGGGGCAGCGGCGCGACGAACAGTTTTCGACGATTTGCAAGGTTGCGGTGGATCACGGCAAGCCGGTGCGCATCGGCGTGAATGGCGGGTCGCTGAATCAAGAGTTGGTGATGCGCAAGATGCAGGAAAACACCGACCAGAACCTGGGGAAAGAAAGCGAAGAGATTATTAATGATTGCATGGTGCTTTCGGCCCTGCAGTCCACCGAGTTGGCGCTGGAGAGCGGGCTGCGGAACGACCAGATTATTATTTCGTGCAAGACTTCGCGGCCGCGGGATTTGATTACCGTGTATCGGGATTTGTCGGGGAAGACGCAGCAGCCTTTGCACCTGGGATTGACCGAAGCGGGAATGGGAATGAAAGGGCTGGTGTGGTCTTCGGCTTCGCTGGGAGTGCTGCTGGCCGATGGGATTGGGGATACGATCCGGATTTCGCTGACGCCGAAGCCGGGAGGTGACCGGCGCGAGGAAGTGTATGCGTGCTGCGAACTGCTGCAGGCGCTGGGGCTGCGGTCGTTTTCGCCGAGCGTGACGGCGTGCCCGGGTTGCGGACGGACGACGAGCACGACGTTTCAGGAACTGGCCGAGCGGACGCAGGATTACATTCGCGAGATGATGCCGACGTGGAAGACGCAATACGACGGCGTGGAAACGATGACGCTGGCGGTGATGGGCTGCATCGTGAACGGGCCCGGGGAGTCGAAGGCCGCGAATATCGGGATCAGTTTGCCGGGAACGGGCGAATCGCCGCGCTGCCCGGTGTATATTGACGGGCAGAAGGCGATGACGCTGGAGGGCACGTACGACGAGCTGGCGGCGGCATTCAAGAAGCTGCTGGATGATTACGTGAGCACGAAGTATCCGCGGAAGACGGTGGAAGTCGCTTCGCGCTAAGTGCGAACATGGAAATCAACCGTCTACTCAAACGAGTTGCCGTGGACCTCGCCATCATTTTCGGTGTGGTCTTTTTGGTAGGTGGAACGATTGCAGCTTATAGTCAGTGGGAAGCGAAGAAGAAAGCAGCAGTCTTTTTTGCCGAGGAAGCCGCGCAAGCAAATGCTCTCTCCGCGCTGAGCGGTGTGAACCTCGATCCCGCCACCATGACGTTTGCAAATCTCGAACAGACACTCCATTCTCACCAAAGCGCAATCAAGTCTCACGGGCGGCAAGACTTTACAGTGCTCGGATGGGCTTGCGGAGAAAATCGCTGTGCCGTCCATGCGACTTTCTTGGTTCCTTTCGGAGAGGCAATCCCGTCGAATACACCTCCAGCTTCGATGGTGCTGACACCACCCCTTTTCATATCACGCTGGCCATCGCTGGCGGTCGGCGGAGTCCACCTTGGTGAACCTGTGGATCAGGTAAGGGCATATTGCAAAAACAGGGGCTTCGGAGTTGAGACAGGCACTCACCGCATAGCGTGGGATAAAGACTGGACCTTAAGCTGGGCAGAAACGAAGAACGGCGAGATTGCCTTGATGTCATTTGTAAACACGTCAGTATTGAATGGCCTGAATGCTACGGGTGTCAAAGAGAGGTCGACTAAGTGAAAATCAGCCGGGAAGATGTGTTGCGGGTGGCGGAGTTGGCTTACCTTGATTTGAGCGAGGCGGAGCTAGAGACTTACCGCGCGCAGGTTGACGAGATTCTGGAATACATCGGGAAGCTGAACGAGCTGGATACGGCCAACGTGGAGCCGATGGCGCAGGTTTTGGCGGACGACCAGACGGCGGATGCGACTTTGCGCGAGGACGTTGTGGTGCCTTGCGCAGTGGCCGGAGACATATTGAAGCAGGCGCCGGATCCGGAGGCGCCGTATTTTCGGGTGCCTAAGGTCATTGAGAGGTAAAGGAACGGACGGGGTTCGCGGGTGGATTTGCGATTGGCTGAATGCTTTTTTAACACAGAGTTCACAGAGGTCGGAACACAGAGGGCACGGAGACATCGGGGAGAAATGACGACCAGTTGGACGATTGAGAGTGTGAAGGCGGGGATTGCGGCGAAGAAAGTTTCGGCGCGGGAGCTGGCGGCGGAGCATTTCGCGCGGATTGCGGCGCGGAACGGGGACTTGAATGCGTACCTGACGCTGAGCGAGGAGCGGGCTTACGCGCAAGCGGACAGGATTGATGCGGCGGTGGCGGCGGGAAAGCCGCTGCCAGCGCTGGCTGGGGTGCCGATTGCGGTGAAGGATGTGATCAGCACGCGTGGAGTGCGTACTACGTGCGGGTCGAAGATTCTGCAGAATTATGTTCCGCCTTACGATGCGACTGCGGTGACCCGGTTGGAAGCGGCGGGCGCGGTGATTCTAGGTAAGACGAATTGCGATGAATTCGCGATGGGCAGCTCGAATGAGAATTCGGCGTATGGGGCGGTGCAAAATCCGGCGGCGCCAGGGACTGTGCCCGGCGGATCGAGTGGTGGATCGGCGGCGGCGGTGGCGGCGGATCTGGCGGTGGCTTCGCTGGGGACGGATACAGGTGGATCGATTCGCCAGCCGGGAGCGTTCTGCGGAATTCCCGCGATGATGGGGAGTTACGGGCGAGTTTCGCGGTATGGATTGATTGCCTTTGCATCTTCGCTGGATCGCATCGGGCCGTTTGCGCGGAATGTGGCGGACGTTGCGGCGGTGCTAAAGGTGATGGCCGGGCGCGACCCGAACGATTCGACTTCCGCGACGGCGCCGGTGGAGGACTACTCCGCGGAGATAAAGAAGCCGGTGAAGGGGATGAAGATCGGCATACCGAAGGAATATTTTGGCGAGGGTATGGACTCCGGAGTTCGGGGAAAGATCACGGCGGGGATAGAACTGTTGCGCAAGCTGGGCTGCCAGGTGATGGACATCCAGATGCCGCACACGGACTATGCGATCGCGACGTACTACATTATCGCCACGGCGGAGGCTAGCTCCAACCTGGCGCGATATGACGGGGTGCGCTATGGGCTGCGGGAAGAGGCCGATTCGCTGGTGGCGACGTATCGCAAAACGCGCGGGGCTGGATTCGGGCCGGAAGTGAAGAGGCGCATTGTGCTGGGAACTTATGTGCTTTCGGCGGGTTACTACGACGCTTATTACCTGAAGGGACAGAAGGTTCGGGCGCTGATTGCGCAGGATTTCCGGAAGGCGTTTCAGAAGGTGGACGCCATCGTGACACCGACTTCCCCAGTGCCGCCATTCAATCTGGGAGAGAGGACGAACGATCCATTGCAGATGTATCTTGCTGATATCTATACAGTTACGGGGTCTCTAGCTGGCTTGCCGGGGATTTCGGTACCTTGCGGAAAAATCTGCGGGAAGCTGCCGGTGGGGCTGCAGATTTTTGGGCCGGCGTTTGGCGAGGCGCGAGTGCTGCAATTGGCACATGCTTTTGAAGAGGCCGGCGGCGCAACAGTTTAGAGTCGTTTAAATGACTTCTGTCCAGCCGATTCGCGAAAAGCTTGCGCGGGCCCAGACCGTTTTTTTTCGGGCGGCCGATGCGATTCCTGCGGAAAAATGGGGCAATTGCCCGAGCGCGGACGAATGGTCTGCGGCGCAGTTGGTGGCGCACCTGGTCGTTGTGGAGCGTGGCGTCGTCACGCGTGTCGACCAGTTGACACAACAATCCCCCATCCCGGTTCCCTTCCCGAAGCGCATGCACTTGCCGCTCTGGCTGGTGGAGGCGCGGGTGATCCGCCGGAAATCGCCTGTGCCACTGGACGAGAGCCTGCTGGCCGAAAAAGAAGCCATGCTGGCGGTGCTTCGCGGGGCACGGGAGCGGACGCTGGCGTTTATTTCAGAGACGGAACGAAGAGATTTGAGCGACTATTGCTGGCGGCATCCATTTCTGGGAATGCTAAACGTGTATGAATGGATGGAAATGATTGCAGCGCATCAACTTCGGCACACGAAACAGGTTCGTGAAATTGAGGCGAAACTTTCCCGAAAGTTGTAGGAAATTCTCCACATCGGTATGTTTTTGCATATTCTCGCCTACCAGGAATTACCGGTACCCGTACCCCAAAAGTGCTGAAAAGACGGGAAAAAGCGCATTTCCACAGGCAAAAGAAAAAGTACTAGTGAAGAAGTTTTGCCTGGGGGAAACGGAACGACTATTGCTCTTGTAATCTGCATCCTCTAACCTGAGCTCAGCATCACATCAGGTGAGTGGCGGTTAGGGATAGACAGAACGAGAGGGAACCCGTGGTTACCGTCAAATCGAGTCAGAAAATCTTCACCGACGCGGAAGTAGCCAACTTGACCGGCATCTGCGTCGAACATGTGCACAACTTTGCGAAGAGCCGTCATCTTGGGATGATCGCGCGCGCCGCGGAAGCGGCTGGCGCCCAGGCCGACCAGTGGCTGTTTACGCTGTCGGACCTGATGGTTCTGGTTACCCTGTTCCCGCGCTGCTCCCACTAACAGCGCCGCGAGCACCCTCGGGGGATCTCCGCCCCCGCAGGTTGCCGGGCCTGTATTTCGGTTCTCCATAAGCCACGCTTTCTTGCCGTCCTCCCCCAGCCCAAGCTATTCTTCCTAGAGATACAGCATCCAACAGACAACGACGCTTTCTGGAGTCTCCATGGCTCGCCGACCGACCAAGGTCATTTTCGCGCTCGGCCTCATCCTCTATTGTTGGTTGCTGCTGCCTTCCCTTTCCGGGTCCCCTGGCCGAAACCCTTCCCAGGATTCGAAAGCTGCCTCCACCGAGAAAAAGAGCGGAGTCTACCCCCGCGGAATAAAGCTAATGCTCGCGGACGGTACCTATCAGCTGGTGCGGGAATACCAGCGGAACGGCGAGCACGTCCGGTATTTCAGTATGGAGCGGGGGGCCTGGGAGGAGCTGCCGTCCTCCCTGGTGGACTGGGGTGCGACCGCCAAGGCGGAAGCGGAAATGGAGAAGCAGTCCGCGGAACTGGTGGAAAAGGTCCATAAGCAGGAAGAGGCGCGGCGGATGGACAACGTCTCTGACATTGACGCCAGTTTGCGGGTGGGCGATGGCGCATTTCTGCCCTCGGGCGAGGGAATGTTTGTGGTGGAGGGAAAAGTGATCCGGATCCTGGACCAGGCGGGATCGGCGAAAAAGACGGATATGAAGCGGGTGATCGCGGATGTGTTGTCACCCGTGCATGCCGTGCCAGGGAAGGAGACCGTGGTGATGCCGGGAGCGCACGCGTTTGTGCGCTTGAAAACCAATAGCCCCGAATTTTATTTACGGGAACCGCCACCGGACCCGGACTCGACAAGTTCGATCCAGAGAAGCCGGCGGGCGAACGAGGCTGGACCGGATGTGGAGCTGGTGAAAACCAAGGTGGGGCGGAATACGCGGGAGTTAGAATCCATCCGGACGATCTTTGGGCAGGCGGTCAATGAGAACATTAATGTGATTTCGATGCAGCGGTGGGAGGTGGCTCCGAATGTTTACCGGTTTACGCTGAGCCAGCCTTTGCCGCCGGGGGAGTATGTGCTCGCGGAGGTGCTGGAGGACGGGTTGAATCTGTACGTCTGGGATTTTGGATTGGATGCAGCGGTGGGGAATGCAGGGAAGCCGGCGCCAAAAAAATAAACGCTTTCTGATGGACAGGCAAGAAATGCCAGGGCATGCCGCTTTGCGATTCCAGGAACGAACGTGGCCACCCATTCCTTGGTCAGGGCAAGCTTGAAAGTGGCCGCTACGGGGCGGAGCAGTTTATTGCCGGGTGGATTGGACAGGTGAGGGGCTGAAAATTTCGGAGAGAATGTGCAGCACGTCGGAGACGCGGAAGGGCTTCTGCAGGCGGCGGGCAGCGGTCGGTAGATTGGAAGCCTCTTCGGAGATCAAATCGCCGGACATATAAATGATGACGGGTTGGTTGGCGGCTGCGGCAATTTTCAGGCGCTGGGCGACGCCGTAACCGTCGGAATTCGGACCCGAACCGGAGAGTTTCAAATCACAGAGAATGACGTCGTATTTAGTGTTGAGAACCAGGCTCATCGCTTGCTCCGCGGTGGCCGCGCAATCCACTTTTAGCCCATACGAGGCCAAACCTTCGGTGAGGAGCATGCGTATGCTCTCCTCGTCGTCAACGACCAGCACGGAGTGTTTCGAAAAGGCATCGAGCGTGGGCATGGCGCGTTCGCCGGAGCCTGAGTCGATCTTGCTGGAGACGCGGCGGCCGGCTTCCACTTCGGCAACAGGAAGGGTGACGGTGAAAGCGGCGCCACCCGCCGGGAGCGAAGAAGCTTCGATGTTGCCACCATGTTCGCGAACAATCGACATGCAGATGCTGAGGCCAAGACCTGTGCCACCGCCGGGGCGCTTGGTGGTGAAGAAGGGATCGAAAAGTTTCGGCAACACGTCGAGAGAAATTCCGACGCCGTCGTCCTGCACCGTGGCAGTAACGCGATTACCGGAGCGGCCCAGGCGAATCTGGATGCGGCCGCTGGGCCGTGCTTCGCGAATGGCCTGTTCAGCGTTGCTGATCAGGTTGAGAAAAATCTGAATGAGCTGGTTGGCGTCGCCGACGACGGGCGGCAAACCGGGGACGGCCTGAAACTCGACTTCGACATTGTTACGGCGCAGGGAGTGATCCTGGAGTTGCAATGTGCGGTCGATGACCACGTTGAGGTCCAGTGTCTTTTTCTGTGGAGAAGCCGGCCGCGAAAATTCGAGAAGGTTCTGGACGATGCGCGCGGCACGGCGAGCCTGACGATGGGTCATTTCCAACTGGCGCTTGGTGTTCTCGTCCACGCCCTGTCGTTCGCGGAGAAGTTCGCTGGCACCGAGAATCGCGGTCAGAGGATTATTGAGTTCGTGCGCCACGCCGGCGAGCATCTGGCCCATTGCGGCGAGTTTTTCGGCCTGAATGAGCTGAGTTTCGAGGCGTTTCACCTCGGTGACGTCACGGCCGGAGACGACCGCGCCTTCGATTTTGCCCTGCTCGTCGAAGAGCGGGCTGAAATTACATTTCAGACTGCGCCATTCGCCCTGTTTGTGGCGGACGCGGACTTCGATAGAAGCGAAATTCTGCTTGCCAGCGACCAAATCATCGAACATCGCCAGCATCGCCGGGCGGTCGTCCACATGGGTGCGTTCACCGAAAGTGAGGCCGACAATTTCGGCGGGTTCGTAGCCGAGAACTTCCTTGAATTTGGGGCTGACAAAATTGTAGCGGCGCTCAGTATCCACGACAAAAATCAGGTCGGGGAAGCTGTCGATCAGGCGGCGGGCAAATTCCTGTTGCTGGTAGAGCTGCTTTTCGATAGCGCGGCGTTCCGTAATGTCTACCAGGGCGCCCTGGAAACGAATGATGTGGCCGGTGTTGTCGCGGACGGCAGAGGCGGTATTCAGGCAATAGACAGGCTGGCCATCCTTGCGGAACAGGGTGAGTTCGTGGCCGCGGGGGCTGCCGTCGTGGGTGATCTCCTGCAGGATGGATTTGCGCTGCGATTCGTCAGCGAAGACTTCGGATACTTTTTTGGAGAGCAACTCTTCCTTGGAGCCATAACCCAGCATTCGAACGAGCGCCGGATTGACCTCCAGGATTTTATCTTCCGGGGTGACGATGTAGATGCCTTCCTGCAGGGTTTCGAAAAGTTCGGTGAAGCGCGCCTCGCTGCGCTTCATGGCGGTGATGTCGCGGGCGAGAACGGTGACACCGTGGACTTCGTCATCGCGAATCATGGCGTGGGCGACGCAGTCGAAAAAATAAACGGCGTTGCGCTTCTTGAGGCGGAAATGAACTACGCCGGACCAGATGCGGCGTTCGAGGAATTTGGTCTTGCCGGATTCAAGAATTTCGATAGGGTTTCCGTCCGCGTCCTCGAAGAATTCGCCGAGGCGGCAGCCGATGATTTCCTGGAATGGACGGCCGACGAGATCAGCAAAGCTGCGATTGACGGCGCGAATTTCGCCTTCCAGGTCCATGGCCAGCAGGATGTCGTCGAAGGAATCGATCAGGTCGCGGAAACCCTGCTGCGACTTGGAAATCATGGAGAAAAGCTGCTGCAGCTGGTTGTCGCTGGGAAGGGCCGCGTCTTTTTTATCCAGGCCGCGAACCAAGCCTTTCAACTCAGCGATTTCCTTGGTCTTGTTCCAGACGTAAAAGCCCAGCAGAGCGACGAGAACAACCAGGCCAAACGGCAGCGCTTCCAGATAAAGTTTTGAGGATTTGAGCCAGTCCCAGGACATCCAGGCAAAAACCACGCTGACTAGAAAGAGGAGAAAAAAGGTAAGGCGCCAGAGTTCCTGCTGGCGTTTTTCGAAGAGTTCCAGGCGTTCGTCCGCAAGGGTGCGCGGCTCTCTTGGGGAGGAGAGATTTTGGGGCGCGCCGGAATTCTGCTCAGGCTGCATGGCTTCCAGTCAGCTGGAAATAGCTGCAAACAGCAACAAACAGCGATTCCCCATGATAAGAAGGTTTCCGGAAAGTCAGCAAGTAACTTGGAAAGCAAGCGTTCCTGCGACGTACCTGTACGAAGGGGCAGAGTGCGTGGAAATGCTGTAATAACGTACAGGTTTTGCGGTGTTTCGGTTCTGAAAACCGGGGGAGAGGATTACAGAAGTATTACAGAGGAGTTTTGTGGCGCGTGCTACTTTTGGAATCGGAGTCGAGAACGCCAGCACGAGGGACTGCGAGAGTTATGAGCATCTTCAAGCGGGACAAAACTTTTACCCAGCCGATTATCTGGGTGACCACACTTTTCATGATTGTCTTTCATATCGGCGCCATCGCGGCGCTGTTTTTCTTTACGTGGAAGGGCCTGGCGCTTGCGGTTTTGTTCTGGTGGATCGCCGGGAGCCTGGGCATCGGAATGGGCTACCACCGGTTGCTGACGCATCGAGGATACAAGACTCCGAAATGGGTGGAGTATTTCCTGACGACCTGTGGGACTTTGGCACTCGAAGGCGGGCCGATCGCGTGGGTGGCGACGCACCGGGTTCACCATCAGAACACGGACAAGGAAGGCGACCCACATTCGCCGCAGGACGGCGGGCTTTGGGCGCACATGGGCTGGATCATAACCGGCAAGGCGATGCACAACAAGGCGGACGAACTACTACCCTACGTGCCGGACCTGCGCAAAGACAAATTCCATGTGTGGATCAGCAAATGGCATTGGATACCGATGGGCTTCGTGGCGCTGAGTATGTATCTGCTTGGGGGATGGTCTTGCCTGCTGTGGGGATTTTTCTTCCGGACAGTTTTTGGGCTGCATTCGACCTGGCTGGTGAATTCCGCTACGCATATGTGGGGATCGCAGCGGTTTCTTACAGGCGATACTTCGACTAACAGTTTCTGGGTGGCGATGCTGACGTTCGGCGAAGGCTGGCATAACAATCATCACGCGGCGCCGCAGGTGGCACGGCATGGGCTGGCGTGGTATGAGGTTGACATCAACTGGTATGGAATATATGCGTTGAAGACGCTTGGGCTTGCGTGGGACATCAAAGCTCCGCAGTTCAAGGAGCCTCGGAAGGCGCAGCCGGCCGATCAGGTTATTCCCGTTATTCCTCCCGCTGTGGACGAAGCTGGCGTTCCGATTTCGTCGACTTACGGTGACTGATTCTCTGCCGAGCGGCGGCCGATCAGACGGACACGGACCCGCTCGGCAATTTTCCTCCAAACTGTGGTGTCGCAGGCGTTTCGCTACTATGATTTGAGCGGAAGGCGTTATGCGCATTTCCAGCCGAACAAAATCGATGGCGTTTTTTATCACGCTGGGCGTTTGCCTGGTCGCGCTGACGGCCGTGGTCAATGTCGGCTGGATTGTGATCAACTGGCGCAGGGTTGCGCCACTGATTTTCGGGGTTATTTTCTTCGGGCTGATCATCGCGGGGATCTCGGTGAATACCGTTTTTCTGGTGCGTGAAATCCGGCGGAACGAGCAGCAGGACAGTTTCCTGAACGCCGTCACCCACGAACTGAAAACGCCCATCGCTTCGATTCGGATGTACCTGGAGACGCTGCAGAGCCGGCAACTGGACGAGCCGCAGCGGCGTGAATTTTACCGCATCATGCTGGAAGATACGGACCGGCTGCTGGGCACGGTGGAGCAGGTGCTGAAGGCCGGGGAGGCGCGGCAGAGGAGCAAGCGGAAGAACTGGCAGGAGCTGGACTTTTCCGAACTGGTGAAAAGCGCTCTGGACCTGACTCGATTGCGGCACCATCTGACGCCGGACAATCTGCGCTTTGGCGGCACGCCACCTGAGGGACTGTTGGTTCAAGGCAGCCCCGAAGAGTTGCGCACGGTGGTTTTCAATCTGTTCGACAATGCGGTGAAATATTCCGGGGACAACCGGGAGATCGTGGTGGACGTGCGCACGCCGGACATGGATACCGTTCTGTTATCTGTGCATGACCTGGGGATTGGCATACCGCGCGGCGAGTTGAAGCGCATCTTCCATCGGTTTTACCGGGCGACGAATCCTCTGGCGGGACAGGTGAAGGGCACCGGGCTGGGGCTGTTTATTGTGCGTTCGATCGCGCGCCGCCACGGCGGTGACGTTTACGCCGAAAGCGAAGGCGAGGGGCGCGGCAGCACATTTACCGTCCGCCTGCCGAGGGTCTACCGGGTATGAGTCGCATTTTGATCGTGGAAGACGAAACGCACCTGGCGCAGGGGCTCCGCTTCAACCTGGAAGCGGAGGGACACTCCGTGCAGATCTCCGACCGAGGTGAAGAGGCACTGGCGCGCCTGCTGCAGAAAAACGAAAACTATGACGCGCTGGTGCTGGATGTGATGCTGCCGGGGAAAGACGGATTTTCGGTGGCGCGAGAATTGCGCGAGGCCAGGAATTATATTCCGCTGCTGATGCTGACGGCACGAGGGCGCGCGGAAGATGTGCTGAAGGGATTTGAATCGGGCGCGGACGATTACCTGCCAAAGCCGTTTAACCTGGCGATTCTGCTGGCGCGCATTGAAAGTTTGTTACGGCGCAAGGAGTGGTCGCAGAAGCCGTCCGCGCCCACCGTAAAGGGTGCGGCGCCGGAAGCCGACGCGGAAGAAAGCTTTCGCTTCGGCGACAAGCTGGTGGATTTTCAGAATCTGCGGCTTCATATGGGCGACAAAGTGGTGCCGCTGACGCTGATGGAGATGGAACTTTTCCGCTACCTGATTCGGAATGCCGGGCGGCCCGTGTCGCGCAAAGCGATTCTGGAAGACGTATGGAATTTGCACGAGGATACGGACACGCGGGCGATCGATAATTTCATTGTGCGATTGCGGCGCTACATTGAGCCGGAGCCGGGCAAGCCCGTTCACCTGCTGACGATTCGCGGCGTCGGCTACCAGTTCGAACCACAACCGAAGCAATAATCCAGTTTCCGGCCTGATAGAGAGCAGCCGACGCGGGCTTGCAAAGACAAATCCCCCTAATGAGGCAGCGTGCCTGAGGTGAAAACGTAAAGCAGGGGATCGCCGGAACTGGGGATGGCGAAGATTACGTTTCCGTTTGTTACGAGAGGGAAAGCGCCGCTGTTCAGGCTGCCGGAGCCGTCGGGATTGATTGCGATTGTGCCGGAGCTTGGCGGAGTGGTAACCGAGCCGGAGGTGGACTGAGTGGAGGAGTATTGACCCGCGCCGGTGAAGGAGAATGCGCCAAGGGCCGAGCCGTTTAGGCCGTCGACGTCCTCTTGCGTGCCCGCCGCATAATTTCCTGAAATGCTGGAGAGCAGAAACGCCGGCGCGCCTGGGGACTGAGACGCAAGCACTCCCGAACTCGCTTGGATGTCAGTCCCAACCAGAAACCCCGCGATATCGTCGTCGGTTGTGCCAGGAGCGGTGAGATAGATCACTGGCGGCGTGGCGGTGAAGCTTGTCAGAGAGACGCGGCCGGAAGCACTCTCGACGGAATAGCTGGCCTTCGAAACCGGTGTTGCGGAGTAAGTTCCTGCATTGTTGGCATAGAGCATCGCCGTGGGAATCGCGCCGGCGCTGGTGGCTTGCAAAGTGCCGATTTCGGCGAGATTTCCGGTTGTGGATCCGCTGACCGCAAGACCCTGCGACGCAAACATGTAGGCGCCATTGAGCACGCCGGCGGCAAACGTGGGGCTTGAAGCGAGGGCGCGGCCAGAGAACAAAGGCGCGGAACCGGCCGCAGCTGGCGAATCTGTGGAAAGCAGAATCAGGTCCGATCCATTCACGATGTAAAAGGCAAAATCGAAAGTGAGATTTCCCGGCGCGGTTATGATCGTATATGTGCCGGTCCCACGACCCGTTGTTGCGTCGATCGAGGAGTTCAGCGTACCGCTGCCACCTGTGAGTTCGCCGGATGGAGCGCCGCCGGAATTCAGGTCCGCGAATCCGGCGGAGAGCACGCCGGAAGAGTTGGAAAATGCTCCCGCCAGGGCCGTGCGGAAAAGGCCGGGCGAGCCGGCCGTCCATCCATCCAAACCAAACGAGTAATTGGGTTGCATCGAAGCAAGCGAAAATGACGTGGGATCCTGCACGTGAAGAAATCCTGAAGTGTTGGTGCCGCCTCCGGTGTTGTCGGATTCCATGATTCTTCCGGTGTGATAAAGGGTCCCGTCAAATCCACCCAGGCTGAATGAAAACTGCACGAACGAAGGAGTGGAAGCTTGAGTTGCAGAAGATTTGGCGACGGCGGACCGCTTGATGGAGCTTTGCGGAAGATGAGGCGACGTTCCGGGTCTGGCTGCGCCAACCGCACCGCCAACGGGATCAGAGAAAACCAGCGCCAGGCAGCCGAGCGTGGAGGAGCCGAACGAATACGAGCTGGCAGCCAGATTCACCTGCATTTGCACGGGGCCGCTGCTGAATCCGTTGTAGTCCGCGGTGGCGTTGACCAGGCCACCACTGCCATCTGGCGTGAAACTGCCGGCAATGTCGACGGGATTGCCGCTGCCGTCCGTCCCCTTAAGCAGAAATGCATAAGGAGTTGCGGAGTTCACAGCTGACTCGTTGCCGAGCGGCAGGCAAGACGATGTGGTCGGGAGGCTGATGGTGATCGTGAGGAACGCAGAGGTGGCGGTGGCGCTTGCAGAGTCGGTAACGGTGAAGACGTAAGGGCCGAAGGTGCCGGTGGAGGTCGGCGTTCCGGCGATAACTCCGCCGCTGGTGATGCTTGCGATTCCCGGCGGCATGGCGCCACCCGAAGCCTGCGTCCAGGTATAGGGAGGAACGCCGCCGCTGGCAACGAGCGTGAACGAGTAGGCCACATTCGCGGTGCCCTGCGGCAAGGAACTGGTGGCAATCGTAAGGCCGGCGTTGGTGATGGTGATACTGAGGGACGCGGATGAGGCGGATGCGCCTGTGGAGTCCATCACCTGGAAGATGTACGGACCGAAGGTTCCCGCCGCTGTGGGTGTTCCCGTGAAATTGCCAGTGCTTGTGAACGTGACGCCGCCCGGCATGGCACCGCCGGAAGATTGCGACCAGGTGTAACCGGGAGTTCCACCAATGGCGGTGAGCGCGGGGCTGTAAGAGGTGCCGATGGCTCCATTCGGGAGAGAAGTAGTGGTGACCGTAAGAATTGTGGTGCCGCCACTTTTGCAACCGGAAAAACAAACACAAACAAAGAGCAAAAGCAAAAGAAAAGCAAAACGGTACGCGCGGCGCATGGAGTCTCCCCTGAGGTCTCAATTGGCCCGTGCCGTTGTTCCGCAACCTGGAAGTTTCGCGCTGGAGCTCTTGCGAACTTGCGGTACGCGCAGCCAGGTGCGCGCACAGCGCTGACACAGAAAACAGCTAATGGCCCGATACGTATTCCCGACAAACGGAAAAAAGTTCCTGAAAAAATCAGATGCAAAAAAAGCGCCCTGGTTTGCACCGGGACGGTGGATGGTTCATTAACGATGGGGGCCTGGCTAGCTCGGCGAGTACAGGAAGAGTGTGGGCATTGTGGCGTGAAGAACCGACCTGAAGGTCGGCCACTACAAAACAAAAGCCGCACCTTGCATATTGCAGGGTGCGGCTTTTTTAGGAACACAGGCTAAAGTCTGTGCTACCTGGGTTAGTCCTGGCCTTCGGTGGCGGCGGCTGCGTCGGCTTCGTCGTCTTTGCCGCTGAGGAAGTCGAGACTGGCTGCGTCCTCGGCGTTGGCGAAGTCGGCGGCTTCGGGGAGTTCTTCCACGGGTTGCTGAACAGGAACCTCGGTCAGCAACTGCAGGCTGCGGTAGTGTTCGAGACCCGTGCCGGCGGGAATGAGCCGGCCCATGATGACGTTTTCCTTCAGACCGCGCAGGTAATCCACCTTGCCGGCGACCGCCGCTTCGGTAAGAACGCGGGTGGTCTCCTGGAAGGATGCGGCGGAGATGAAGGAATCTGTCGAGAGCGACGCCTTGGTGATACCAAGGAGCAGCGGACGGCCGGTTGCGGGACGCCCACCTTCGGCAATGACGCGATCGTTTTCTTCGCGGAAGCGGAACTTGTCAATCTGCTCCTCCAGAAGGAACGTGGTGTCGCCGACGTCTTCGACCTTAACCCAGCGCATCATCTGGCGGGAGATGGTCTCAATGTGCTTGTCGTTGATGTTGACGCCCTGCAGGCGGTAAACCTCTTGAATCGCGTTGACGAGGTAGGCCTGGGTGTACTTTTCGCCCAGAACCGCAAGCAGGTCGTGAAGGTTGAGCGGGCCGTCGATGAGGGCTTCACCGGCGCGGACATGCTCGCCTTCCTGTACGTTGATGTGCACGCCGCGCGGGATGGCGTATTCCTTGGAGGTCTTGCCATCTTCGCTTTCGACGTAGATTTTGCGCATGCCCTTGGCGATTTCGCCGTAGCGGACGGTGCCGTCGATTTCGGAAATGACGGCGGGATCCTTGGGTTTGCGGGTTTCGAAGAGTTCGACCACGCGCGGGAGACCACCCGTGATGTCCTTGGTCTTGGTGGATTCGCGCGGGATCTTCGCTAGCACGTCGCCGGCCTGGACTTCATCGCCATCCTGCACCATCAAGTGGGCGCGGGAGGGCATGAGGTACTTCTTGCGGACCTTGCCGGAAGAATCGCGGACCAGGATCGCAGGCTGGTGCTTTTCATCGCCCGGCGGCAGCGTGACAACGAGCTGCGAGAGGCCGGTGACTTCGTCCACCTGCTCTTCGATCGTGAGGCCCGGACGGAGATCGTCGAACTTCACCGAGCCAGCCGTTTCGGTCAGGATGGAGAAGGTGAACGGATCCCATTCGGCGAGGATCTGGCCCTGGTTGACGGTGTCGCCGTCCTTGACGCGGAGACGCGCGCCGTAAACGATGTGGTAGCGCTCCTTTTCGCGGGCTTTCTCGTCGAGAATGACGATGAGGCCCGAACGGTTCATGGCGATGGCGGTGCCGCCGCGGCCTTCGACGTGGCGGAGCTCGACGAACTTCACGACGCCGTTGTTCTTGGCCTCGAGAGTGGAGCGTTCGCTGACGCGGGTCGCTGCACCACCGATGTGGAAGGTGCGCATGGTGAGCTGCGTGCCGGGTTCGCCGATGGACTGCGCAGCGATGACACCGACAGCTTCGCCGAGTTCGACCATTCGGCCGGAGGCGAGGTTGCGCCCGTAGCAAAGAGCGCAAACACCGCGGCGCGATTCGCAGGTGAGCACGGAGCGGATGCGGACGCGCTCGATACCCGCGGCCTGGATCTGGTTGGCGAGTTCCT
Organism: Vulcanimicrobiaceae bacterium; assembly: GCA_035484435.1. Classification (GTDB taxonomy): domain Bacteria; phylum Acidobacteriota; class Terriglobia; order Acidiferrales; family UBA7541; genus Acidiferrum. Next base: position 44,401 of record DATHOY010000103.1, read on the forward strand.
CGGTGATTTCCTGGTTGACGTCGACGATTACGCTGCCTTCGAAGTCCTTGATCTTCTCGAGCGAAACGCGGCCAACAACGCGGTCGCGCAACGGCTCGACTTCCACGCCGCCTTCGATGATTGGCTCGACGTAGATGCCGTCGGAGGTGCCGCAATCGTACTCGTTGATGATGACGTCTTGCGCCACGTCGACGAGACGCCGCGTGAGGTAGCCGGAGTCGGCGGTTTTAAGAGCGGTGTCAGCCAAGCCCTTGCGCGCGCCGTGCGTGGAGATGAAGTATTGCAGCACGGTCAAACCTTCGCGGAAGTTCGAGGTGATGGGCGTTTCGATGACTTCGCCGGAAGGCTTGGCCATCAAACCGCGCATGCCGGAAAGCTGGCGAATCTGCTGCTTGGAACCGCGGGCGCCGGAGTCCGCCATGATGTAAACGGGGTTGATGTTGCCTTCGCGGTCCTGGGTTTCCAGGGCCTTGAACATTTCGTCAGCAACTTTTTCGGTGACGTCGCCCCAGATGGCGATGACCTTGTTGTAGCGCTCGCCGTTGGTGATGGCGCCGTCGAGGTATTGCTGCTGCACCTTGACGACTTCCTTTTCGGCGTTTTCCACCAGCTTGTACTTGTCGCTGGGGATGAGCATGTCGTCGATGCCGATGGAGATGCCGGACTTGGTGGCGTAGGTGAAGCCGAGCGCCTTCAAGTGGTCGAGCAATTCGACGGTGGATTCCAGGCCAAAGCGCAAGTAGGCGTAATAGACGAGCTGCTGCACGCCCTTTTTCTTGAGCAAGCCGTTGATGTACGGCATGTGCTTCGGCAGGTTCGAATTGAAGATGACGCGGCCGACGGTGGTCTGGATAAATTGCCGCTGCATCTTCACGGGTTCGGTGTGGGTGACGTCCTGGTTGTCGAACGCCGTGGTCAGGTCAATGACTTCGCCGGTGTAGCGGAGGCGAATCGGAGTCAGCAGTTCGACTTCACCAGCTTCGAGCGCGAGCGAAACGTCGTCGGCGGTGCCGAAGACGCGGCCTTCGCCCTTGGCGCCGGGTTTGTTCTTGGTCAGGTAATAGATGCCCAAAACCATGTCTTGCGACGGAACGGCGAGAGGCAGGCCGTGCGCCGGCGACAGAATGTTGCGCGAGCTGAGCATGAGCACGGACGCTTCGACCTGGGATTCCGGCGAAAGCGGAATGTGCACGGCCATCTGGTCGCCGTCGAAGTCCGCGTTGAACGCGGTGCAGACCAGCGGGTGAATGCGGATGGCCTTGCCTTCGACGAGGGTCGGTTCAAACGCCTGAATGCCGAGGCGGTGAAGCGTGGGAGCGCGGTTGAGCAGCACGGGATGCTCGCGGATAACATCCTCGAGGATGTCCCACACAACGGGGTCCTGCTGTTCAACCATTTCCTTCGCTTGTTTGATGGTGGTGCAGTGGCCCTGGGCTTCGAGCTTGTGATAGATGAAGGGCTTGAAGAGCTCGAGCGCCATTTTCTTCGGCAGACCGCATTGGTTGAGCTTGAGTTCCGGGCCAACGACGATGACGGAACGGCCGGAGTAATCGACGCGCTTGCCGAGAAGGTTCTGGCGGAAACGGCCCTGCTTGCCCTTGAGCGTGTCGCTGAGGGACTTGAGTGGGCGGTTGTTGGTGCCGCGCAGTACGCGGCCGCGGCGGCCGTTGTCAAACAGCGCGTCGACGGCTTCCTGGAGCATGCGCTTTTCGTTGCGGACGATGACGTCCGGCGCGCGGAGCTCCATCAGTTTCTTCAACCGGTTGTTGCGGTTGATGACGCGGCGATAGAGGTCGTTGAGATCGGAAGTGGCGAAGCGGCCGCCGTCCAGAGGCACAAGCGGGCGCAACTCCGGCGGAAGCACCGGGATGACATCCAGAATCATCCACTCGGGCTTGTTGCCGGACTTGCGGAAGGCTTCGAGCACCTTGAGGCGCTTGGCGTACTTGATGCGCTTTTGGAGAGAGGGGTCCGCCTTCATTTTTTCGCGGAGTTCGTCGGCAAGCTTGTCGACTTCGACGCGGCGCAGGAGTTCCTTGATGGCTTCGGCGCCCATCTTGGCGACGAATTGCCCCGGATATTCCGTGGCGAGCTTGCGGTATTCCTCTTCCTGAAGAACCTGGCGCTCTTTCAGGATAGCGACTTCGCCGACGTCGACGACCACGAAGGCTTCGAAGTACAGAATGCGCTCGAGGTCGCGCATGGAGATGTCCAGCAGGTAGCCGATGCGGCTGGGCAGGCCCTTGAAAAACCAGACGTGAGAGCAGGGCGAAGCCAGCTCAATGTGGCCGAGGCGCTCGCGGCGGACTTTGCTGAGCGTGACTTCGACACCGCACTTGTCGCAGATCACTCCGCGATGCTTCATGCGCTTGTACTTGCCGCACAAGCATTCCCAGTCCGTGACGGGGCCGAAAATCTTGGCGCAGAACAGGCCGTCGCGTTCGGGCTTGAACGTGCGGTAGTTGATGGTCTCCGGCTTGGTGACTTCGCCGTGGGACCAGGAACGGATTTTTTCAGGACTCGCCAAACTGATGCGAATGGAATCGAAGTCCGCAATCAAACTGGCGCGATCATAAGGGCTGCTGCGATACAAGGTCGTTTCCTCCTCCCCAGCTTTCGCCGGGGTCGCGTTCCGGCGGCCTTCGTTTCGGAAGGCCGCCAGGACGGCTGAGAACCCAACTACGGAAAACTTCTAAAGCTCACTCGGTTGCCAAGCACGGGCGCAGCAAGCTGCGCCCCTACAAGGGAATCGGGATCAGTCGGCGGCTTTGTCGGCCGTCGGCTTCTGGCGCTTCATCAACTCGACGTCGAGGCAGAGTGACTGCAACTCGCGGACGAGCACGTTGAACGATTCGGGAACGCCCGGCTCGATGCCCGGTTCGCCCTTGACGATGGCCTCGTAGATTTTCGCGCGGCCATAGACGTCGTCGGACTTCGCGGTCAGGAGTTCCTGCAAAATGTGAGCGGCGCCGTAGGCTTCGAGCGCCCAGACTTCCATTTCGCCGAACCGCTGTCCGCCGAACTGCGCCTTGCCGCCCAGCGGCTGCTGGGTGATCAAGGAGTAGGGTCCGATGGAGCGAGCGTGGATCTTGTCGTCGACCAAGTGCGAGAGCTTGAGCATGTAGATGTAGCCGACGGTGACGGGCTGATCAAACTGCTCGCCGGTCATGCCGTCGAACAGGTTGATCTTTCCGGCGTGCGGCAGGCCCGCGACTTCGAGCAGGTGGCGGATTTCCGGTTCGCGCGCGCCGTCGAATACCGGCGTGGCGAAGGGAATGCCGTCCTTGAAGCCTTCGGAATATTCCAGCAACTCGTCGTCGCTCAACTTCGAGAGCGACTTCCAGATTGCCGTGTCGGTGAAGACTTCGCGGTACCAGCGGCGAATCGCTTCGGCTTTCACTTCTTTGCTCAACAGGCGCTTCAAGCTGTTGCCGAGTTCCCTGCCGGCCCAGCCCAAGTGCGTTTCGAGAATCTGACCGACGTTCATACGCGAAGGAACACCGAGCGGGTTAAGAACGATTTCCACCGGCGTGCCATCCGGGAGAGAAGGCATATCTTCTTCCGGAACGATGCGCGCGATGACGCCCTTGTTACCGTGACGGCCGGCCATTTTGTCGCCGATGGAGAGCTTGCGCTTCATGGCGATATAGACTTTGACCAGCTTGATGACGCCCGGGGGCAGTTCGTCGCCCTTCTTGAGCTTTTCCTTGCGCTCTTCGGTGATCTTGCGGAGCACGTCGATCTGGCGCGAGGTCATTTCCTCGATCTCTTCGATCTTTTCGATCAGGAGAGGATCCTTTTCGTTGAGCTTCAGGCGCTTCAGGTTGCGCGTGGAGATCTTTTCGATCAGGTCGCGGGTCAGTTCGACGCCCTTGGTCAGCAAACGCTTGTTGGTTTTTTCGTCGTGCAAGTCGGCTTGCAGGATTTTGCCGCCCAGCAAATCGCCGAGGCGCTTCAGGCGCTCGTCGGTGAGGATACGGATTTCGTCCGCAAGATTCCGTTCGAGCTTGAAGACCTGCGAGGCTTCGATGGCCTTGTGGCGCTCGTCCTTTTCTCCGCCCTTGCGGGTGAAGATCTTGACGTCGACGATGGTGCCTTCGATGCCCGGCGGGCAGTAGAGAGAAGCGTCGCGCACGTCGCCGGCTTTTTCGCCGAAGATGGCGCGGAGGAGTTTCTCTTCCGGCGTGAGCGTGGTTTCGCCCTTGGGGGTAACCTTGCCGACGAGGATGTCGCCCGGCTTCACTACCGCGCCGATGCGGATGACGCCGCTTTCGTCGAGATTGCGAAGGAACGACTCGCTGATGTTGGGGATGTCGCGCGTGACTTCTTCCGGGCCAAGCTTGGTGTCGCGGGCTTCGATTTCGTACTCCTCGATGTGGATGGAGGTGTAGTAATCGTCCTTCACCAGCTTTTCGCTGACGAGGATGGCGTCTTCGAAGTTGTAGCCGCGCCAGGGCACGAAGGCCACCAGCACGTTGCGGCCGAGGCCGAGTTCACCGCGGTCCGTGCAGGGACCATCGGCGAGCACTTGCCCCTTTTTCACGCGGTCGCCCACCCGAGCGAGCGGCTTCTGGTTGATGCAAGTGTTCTGGTTGGAGCGCTTGAACTTGGTCAAGGAGTAGATGTCCGCTCCGACTTCACGGCTGAGCACGCCGGAGTGGTCGCTTTCGACGCGCACGATGATGCGCTCGGAGTCGACCTGGTCCACAATGCCGTCGCGCTTGCAGAGTACGACCGCGCCGGAATCGCGGGCGGTGACGCGCTCCATGCCGGTACCAACGAGCGGCGCTTCGCCGCGAATCAGAGGCACGGCCTGGCGCTGCATGTTGGAGCCCATCAAGGCGCGGTTGGCGTCGTCGTTTTCCAGGAACGGAATCAAGCTGGCGGCGACGGAAACGAGCTGCTTCGGCGAAACGTCGACGTAGTCGACTTCATCGCGATGCTTCAGCACGAAGTTTCCGGCTTGGCGGCAGTTGACGAGTTCCGTGGTAATTTTCAGACGGTCGTCGAGTGAAACGTTGGCCTGGGCGACGACATACTTGTCCTCTTCCCATGCGGAGAGATAGAAGCAATAGGGTTCGTAGACGACCTTGCGGCGCTTCAGTTCGTCGTTGAGCTCTTCGACGCGGTCGCGTTCGACGATGTCCCCGGCCTTGAATTCGCTGTCGCCAGCGTTGACGATGTGGACGTAATCGATAATGCGTCCACCCTTCACGCGGCGGTAGGGCGATTCGATGAAGCCGTAATCGTTGATGCGGGCAAAGCAGCTGAGCGAGCTGATCAAGCCGATGTTCGGGCCTTCCGGGGTTTCAATCGGGCAGATGCGGCCGTAGTGCGTTGGGTGAACGTCGCGGACTTCGAAACCCGCGCGCTCGCGCGAGAGACCGCCCGGTCCAAGAGCCGACAAGCGGCGCTTGTGGGTGATTTCGCTGAGCGGGTTGGTCTGGTCCATGAACTGGCTCAACTGCGAACTGCCGAAGAATTCGCGGATGGCCGCCATGACCGGCTTGGCGTTGACCAGGTCGTGCGGCATGGCCGTGGACATTTCCTGGTACACGCTCATCTTTTCCTTGATGGCGCGTTCCATGCGGACCAGACCGATGCGGAACTGGTTTTCGAGCAGTTCGCCGACCGCGCGGACGCGGCGGTTGCCGAGATGGTCGATGTCGTCCACCACGCCGATGTTCTTGCGCAGCTTGAAGAGATACTTGATGGCCGAAACGAAGTCGGTGGTGTCCAGGGTGCGATTGTCGAGGGGCGTATCGAGCCCCATCTTGATGTTGAACTTCAGGCGGCCGACGCGGCTGAAATCGTACTTGCGCGGATCGAAGAACATGCCGCGGAAGAGATTGGTGGCCGTTTCGAGCGTCGGGGGATCGCCGGGACGCAGCTTGCGATAGATTTCGATCAGCGCTTCCTTGGAAGAACGGATGGAATCCTTGTCGAGCGTGCGGGAAAGCACCAGGCCGATGTCGTCGCGCTCCGGGAAGAAGACGTCGACTTCGGTGATGCCGCCTTCGGCAAACGCCTGCCAGAGGTCGGCGGTCAGCGGCTTGTTGGCTTCGAGCAGGACTTCGCCGGTCTGGCGGTTGACGACGTCGGCGACGCTGTAAGCGCCTTCGAGGTCGGCAAGAGCCGCGCGAACCTGGGAGATCTTGGCCTTGATGAGTTCCTTGAAGAGCGTTTCGGTGATGCGCTTGTGCGCGCCGATGATCACTTCTTCGGATTTCGGATTGCGGATTTCGTGGGTCAGCTTGCGGTCCACGATGCCCGGGGAAACGTTCCAGAGCAGTTCTTTGTCGCGCAGGGAAATCCGCTCCACCTGGTAAAAGGTGCGGAGGATTTCCTCGTTGGACTTCATGCCCAGCGCGCGCAGGAAAATGGAGCCGAGGAACTTGCGCTTGCGGTCAAAGCGGACGTAGAGAATGTTCTTGGTGTCGTACTCGAATTCCACCCACGATCCGCGGTACGGAATGATCTTGCCGAGGAAGTAGGAGCGGTTGTTAGCGCTTTCGAAAAAGACGCCCGGCGAACGGTGCAACTGGCTGACGATGACGCGCTCGGTGCCGTTGATGATGAACGTGCCGTTCTCGGTCATCAGCGGGATATCGCCGTAGAAAACTTCCTGCTCCTTGATGTCGCGAATGGTCTTCGCGCCGGAGTCCGGGTCTTTATCGTAAATGGTAAGACGAATGGTGACCTTGAGCGGGGCGGAATACGTCATGCCGCGCTCCTGGCACTCGTTCACGTCGTACTTCAACTGCATGGCAACCGGGTCGCCGCACTTGTTGCAGAAGGTCGGCGTATTCTTGTTGAAGGTGCCGCACTTCTGGCAGACTACATCGCCCGTCTGATACGGATTGGTGACGACGGAAGCGCCGCAATTCCGGCAGGTGGCGCGCAGGTGATGCAGACCCTTCAGGTTGCCGCACTTGCACTCCCAGTTTCCGATCGAGTAGTCCACGAATTCGAGTTGCGACATTTCGCGGAAGTCCCGAATCGGAAACACTGACGTAAACACCGATTGAAGGCCGCCGTCATCGCGCTCGCTCGGCAGCAAATCCATCTGCAGAAAGCGCTGATAGGACTTCTTCTGGACCTCAATCAGGTTGGGGATCTGGATGGATCCCTGGATTTTTGCAAAATCCAGTCGCTGGCGTTCCCGAACGTGCTGGTTGCTGTTGGACATGCCTGATTTACCTCGTTCCCTTTCGGGCAGGGTGCAGAAAACCGC
>DATHOY010000104.1:0-11852 GCA_035484435.1 Vulcanimicrobiaceae bacterium
CTCGAGTGCCCACTTTATCAACTCTTCTACGACGGCGAAGAGCCGCCTCAACTTCCGAACCTTCCCAAGCGCAAATCGTCCGACGATATCGCTTGGGGCAGCGCCGGGAAAGAAGCGCGCTATCTCAATAAGCTCCGCCGCTTGCTGAGTAAAGCCGACGAGGAAGATCGCAAACTGCTGCTGTACATGGCCCAGAAAATGGCCAACCGGTAGCCAGTTCGCAATCCTTTCTGAGCACTCGTAGAAACAACCCGTACCCAAAGAAGCCGCTCTGCCCCCGCCCTGAGCGGCTTTTTCCTTTTCTCCCCGCTCTCTCCACACCCCCCAAACTGTCATCCCGACCGGAGCAGCGGCGCAGTTTGCCGATGCGCAGCGGAGGGACCAAGGCAACCAACACGACCCAACCTCAACTGAAAAATTCACAGCCCTGCTTGGATCCTGATCGCTGTTACCTGTTTGCTGCTATCTCTTCACTTTATCGCCAAACTCAATATCTACTCCCACTCAATCGTGCTCGGCGGTTTGCTGCTCACGTCGTACACCACCCGCGTCACGCCCTTCACCTCATTCACAATCCGCGTCGACATCCGCTCCAGCACATCTCCCGGCAATCTCACCCAGTCCGCCGTCATCGCGTCATCCGACTGCACCACCCGCACCGCCACCGTCAATCCATAAGTCCTTCCGTCCCCCATCACGCCTACGCTGCGCACCGGCAGCAGCACCGCAAATGCCTGCCACACCTTCTCGTACAATCCCCCGCGCCGGATCTCCTCCACCACGATCGCATCCGCGTCCCGCAGCGTCTCCAGGTCTTTCTTCGTTATCGTTCCCAGCAACCGCACCGCCAGCCCCGGCCCGGGGAACGGATGCTTCACCAGAATCTCTTCCGGCAATCCTAAGTCTTTCCCAATCCGCCGCACCTCATCCTTAAATAAGTCCCGCAGTGGCTCCACCAGCGCGAACGGCATATTCTCTGGCAGCCCGCCCACATTGTGGTGCGACTTGATCGTCGCCGACGGCCCCTTCACCGACACCGACTCGATCACATCCGGATACAACGTCCCCTGCACCAGAAATTTAATATCCCCCGCCGAACTCTTTTGCAGTTTTTCCGCCTCCGCCGCAAAAATCGCAATGAATTCCCGACCTATGATCTTCCGTTTCTGCTCCGGATCGCTCACACCTTCCAGCTTCGCCAGGAAATGCTCCGAAGCGTCCACGCCAATCACCCGCAACCCCAGCCGCTCGCGATACATCTCCAGCGTGTGCGCAAACTCATTTTTCCGCAGCAACCCGGTGTTCACGAAAATGTTCGTCAGCCGCTCGCCCATCGCCCGATGCACCAGCACCGCCGCCACCGTCGAGTCCACCCCGCCGCTCAATCCGCAAATCGCGTGGTGCGTTCCTACCTTCGCGCGAATCGCTTCCACCGTTTCTTCAATGAACGCCTTCCCACTCCACTTCGGCTCCGCCTTGCACACCCGGAAAAGAAAATTCCTCAATATCTCCGTCCCGCGGTCCGTGTGATTCACTTCCGGATGAAACTGCACTGCGTACATTTTTCTCTTATGATCTTCCGCAGAAGCAATCGCGTTCGCCGTCTTCCCCGTCAGGTGAAATCCCGGCGGCAATTTCAGCACGTTATCCCCGTGGCTCGCCCAGATCTTCAGCGTCTCCGGCAATCCGCCTAAGATATGACTCTCCGCTTTTTCCAAATTGAAATGCGCCGGTCCGTACTCCCGCCGCTCCACCGGCTCCACTCTTCCGCCCAAATTCTTCGCCATCCACTGCATGCCGTAGCAAATTCCGAGCACTGGAATTCCCTGCCCCAGCACCGCCGGGTCGCACACCGGCGCATCCTTGTCATACACGGAACTCGGTCCGCCCGACAAAATAATTCCCGCCGGCTCCAACTTCCGAATCTCTTCGAGCGAACTCTTGCACGGCAAAACCGAAGAAAACACCTGCTGCTCGCGCACCCGCCGCGCAATCAGCTGCGTGTACTGCCCCCCAAAATCCAGCACCACAATCCCGCCCCGCTCCGTCTTCAATATCGCCTTCGCCTCGGTGGCACGGCCATTCCTGGCCGTGCTCTTCTCCGGTGAATCGTTCTGCGCCATCTTCGCCGTTCCTTCCATCAGCTCACCTCATCCACCTGCCGATTTTAGTCCGAAAACACGTAGGGGCACGATAAATCGTGCCCCTCTTGGGTCCCTCTTCTCCGCTTCTGTCATTCCTACGGGAGTGGCCGGCAGTTTCTTCCGCACCGCATTTTGGTGCGCCGGCCACGGAGCGGAGGGACCGTGGCAACCAACAAAGCCATTCACAACTCGCTGGAACCAATTTCCAATTCTCCGTGTCCTCTGCGCTCTTCCTCTGTGTTCTCCGTGTTAAGTTTCTCTCTTCCCTACCCCACCACCAAATTCAACATCTTATCCGCCACAAAAATCGCCTTCCGCACCGTCTTCCCGTTCAAATGCCCGGCCACGCCCGCATCCACCGCCGCCAACTTCATCACTTCCTCCTGCGAAGCCCCCGCCGCCACTTTTACGCGCCCCCGCACTTTCCCATTCACCTGCACAGGAATCTCGACCTCTTCCTCTTTCGCCAATTCCTCATTGATCGCCGGCCACGACACAGTCCACAATCCCTCGCTGTGCCCCAGCATCTCCCACAACTCTTCCGCCAGATGCGGCGTCATCGGCGCCAGCATCAACGTCACCAGCTCCAGCACTTCCTTCTGCACCGCCGGCCGCACTCCCTCATCCAACGGCTCTGCCGCATAAATCGCGTTCACCAACTCCATAATCTGCGCAATCGCCGAATTAAAATGCCACCGCCCCTCAAAATCCTGCGTCACCCTCTTCAGCGCCTGATGCGCTTTCCGCAGCAATCCTTTTTCCTTCTCCGTCCATTGGTCTTTCTCTGCGCTCCTCAGCGAACTCTGCGCCTCTGCGTTAGCCTTTCTCTTCTCTTCACTCGCCACTTCCGCGGCGTGCTTATCCACAACACGGTAAACTCTATTCAAAAACCTCCACGCCCCATCAATACTCTCCTCGCTCCACTCCAAATCCTTCTCAGGCGGCGCCGCAAACAACGTGTACAGCCGCCCCGTATCTGCCCCGTACTTCTCCGCCATCTCTTCCGCGCCAACCACATTCCCCCGCGACTTCGACATCGCCACGCCGCCCTTTTGCACCATCCCCTGCGTAAACAGCCGCGCAATCGGCTCGTCGTGCTTCACCAAGCCCAAATCCCGCATCACCTTGCACCAGAAACGCGAATACAGCAGGTGCAGAATCGCATGCGTGATCCCGCCAATATACTGGTCAATGGGAAACCAATACGCCGCCTTCGCCGGATCAAATGGCGCCTTGTCATTGTGTGGATCGCAATACCGGTAGAAATACCACGACGAATCCACAAACGTATCCATCGTGTCCGACTCGCGCCGCGCCGCCCCACCGCATTTCGGGCACTTCACATTCACAAACTCCGGATCGGTCGCCAGCGGCGATTCCCCCTCGCCCGTCAACTTCGGATTCGCCGGCAACAGCACGGGGAGATCCTTGTCCGGCACCGGCACCATTCCATCCTTCTCGCAATAAATCACCGGAATCGGCGTGCCCCAATACCTCTGCCGCGAAATTCCCCAATCCCGCAGCCGAAAAATCGTCTCCTTCTTCCCCAACCCGCCAGCCTCAGCATCCGAAGCCATCTTCTCGATAGCCTCTTCCGATTTCAGCCCCGAATATTTCCCCGAATTCACGCTAACCCCATATTCGGTAAATAACGTGGGTGCCCCAGGTGCCGTAGTTGCACCTGGGTCCTGGGTTTTCTTTCCTTCTCCGTGTCCTCTGTGCTCTTTCTCTGTGCTCTCTGTGTTAAAACTCTTTCCCTTAGTCACCACCACCGGCACCGGCAACCCAAACTTGACCGCAAACTCGTTATCCCTCTCATCATGCGCCGGCACTGCCATAATCGCCCCGGTCCCATACTCCAGCAGCACAAAATTCCCCACCCAAATGGGCACCTTCTCCCGATTAAACGGGTTCACCGCATATCGCCCCGTAAAAAATCCATCCTTCTCCGCGGTAGCAATATCCTCCGTCTTCACCGAAGAAGTCTTCAACTCCACCAGCTTCCGCGCCCGCCCCTCCGCACTGTAGTGGCCGACCTTCAGGTCGGTCTCCGGATCGGCCGCACGCGAAGCAAGCAGTTCCCCCACAATCGGATGATTCGGTGCCAAAACAATCGCGCTAGCCCCATAAATCGTGTCAATCCGCGTAGTAAAAATCTCAATCTTCTCTTGTGGCACAGCCATTCCTGGCTGTGCTCCGTCAGCCGCAACCTCAAACCAAACCTTCGCCCCCGTTGACTTCCCAATCCAATTCCTCTGCATCGCAATCACGCGATCCGGCCAGCCGCCCTCCAACTGCTTGAGGTCCTCCAGCAACTGCTCCGAATACGCCGTAGTCTTCAAGAACCACTGCTCGATCTCCCGCGCCTCCACGCGAGTATCTTCATGCCGCCAGCAGAATCCGCCATTCACCACCTGCTCGTTCGCCAGCACCGTGCAGCACTTCGGACACCAGTTCACCCGGCTCTTTTTCTTATACGCGATCCCGCGCTCCAGCATCCGCAGGAAAAACCACTGGTTCCACCGGTAATATTCCGGCTCGCACGTCGAAATCTCCCGTCGCCAGTCATAGCTGAACCCAAATCGCCGCAGCGTCCTCTGAAATTCCGCAATGTTGTTGTTGGTCCAGGTCCGCGGATGCGTCCTGTTCTTGATTGCCGCGTTCTCCGCCGGCAGGCCAAACGCGTCCCACCCCATCGGGTGCAACACGTTGAACCCGCGCATTCGCTTCACACGAGCAACCACATCTCCAATCGTGTAGTTGCGCATGTGCCCCATGTGCATCGTGCCCGAAGGGTACGGCAGCATTTCCAGTACGTAATATTTCGGTTTCTTGGTAGCACGGGCTTTAGCCTGTGTTCCTGGGGTTTCTGTCCTGGGTGCCCCAGGTGCCGTCTTCGCACCTGGGTCTTGGAGTTTCTTCTCTTCGGGTGCCGCACCCTTGGTGTTTAAGGGTGCGGGTTTTGACTTTTCTTCCTCCTGCGTTTCTCCCAACTCCGCTTCCGTCTCAAACACGCGGTGTTCTTCCCACCGCTTCTGCCACTTGCGTTCAATCTCCTGCGGCTTGTAGTCCCCCACGCCCTGTCTGCCTCCGCCTCTTAAGGAGGTGGGGGCTTAAGCCCCCACATTAATCGTCCAAACTCTTTGGGCTTTAGCCCCTGAAGCTAACTTAACCTCTTCGAGACTCCTAATATTTGTCATCCCGAACCGCGCCGTTTGCGGGTGAGAGATCTGCTTTCCTTCTCTGCGAACCTCTGTGCACTCCGCGCCTCTGCGTTACCTTTTCTTCTTGTCTTTCACCGCCGGCAAATGCCGCGAACTAGCGAACTTCTTCCCCTTCTTCTCCAACTCTTTCTTCTGCTTCTTCATCGCCGGCGTCATCATCGAAAAACCCCTCTCCGCCTCCGGCCCTTCGACTCCCGCCAGTTCCCACAGCTTCGCCACATTCTTCCGGTCGTCCCCCGGATCATCAATCGGTGTCTCCAGCAAAAACGCGCGCCCCGCCAATCCCAGCGGTGCCGAGCTTCCCAGTCTTGCCGTCCGCAAAATCCGCTCAAACGCTGCGGCCCCAATTTTCCCATCACCAATATGCTCGTGCCGATCCACACGCCCACCCAGCGGAATCTTTGAATCGTTCACATGAAACACCGGCACATTTTCCAGGCCCAGAATCCGGTCAATCGTCTCAATCGCCCGCTCAAGCCCGATTTCACTCTTGATGTCATACCCCGCCGCAAACAAATGCGCCGTATCCAGGCAAGCCGCAAACTGTAGTGGCCGAACTTCAGATCGGCCCTCCGACGTCCCGCTCTCTCCACGGTTCAATCCCTTGAGGATCGCCGCCACCTCTTCCAGCCGCGAACCCACCGCCGTTCCCATCCCCGCGGTGTTCTCAATCAAAATCCGCATCTTGCCCAACGGCACGCGCCGCGCCGCCTGCTTCACGCTCTCAATAATCGTCGCTATCGCCTGCTCCACCGACGATTCCCCGCGAGACCCCGGATGCACCACCACAAAGTCCGCGCCCAGTTCCCGCCCGCGCACCAACTCCTCATGAAACGCCTGGATCGACCGAGTCCGCAGCATCGGCTGCGCCGCCGCCAAATTAATCAGGTAATTCGCGTGGATCACCAGCGGCCCGAGCCCAAGCTCTTCCCGCCGCGCCCGAAACGCCGCCACATCCGAAGCCGGTATCCGCACATTCGCCGTCTGCCACATCCGCGGGCTCGCCGAAAAAATCTGCAGCGCGTTCGCCCCCAGCTTTTTGGCCGATTCCAGCGCGTTCAGATAACTCCCCGAAATCGACGTGTGCAAACCGATCCGCAGACTCCCGTCCATCCACGCCGGCGGCCCCGCCTCAACCACCGGCACCGGGATATACTCGTCATCCGCCTCAAACTTCGTATTCTCAATAATTGGATATTCCGCCATCCCAGCCACAACTTTCTCCGTAGGGGCGGCTTTATGCCGCCTTCTTACATGTATGTTTAAACCCCCATTCTACCACACCGCCCAAATCCGGTTCCGCGTCGCAGTTATACCTGCCTATCGCGGCCTCCACTGTGTGTCCCGCGCTCTTCGGTTCCCATATACCCCCATCTCTTGTGGAAGCACGCCTGATTACGTCATGCTATTCAACTTGTCGAACTCCGCGCCCCCGAGCGCCACCGGAGTCCATATGATGCACTCTGTTCCCCAAACCTCTGCGAACGTCCGCCAGGTCGTCCCCTTCTTCCGCGTATCCGACATGCAGCAATCCGTCCGCTTTTATTCGGACGCCCTTGGCTTCTCGATGAAGCATCAATGGATTGTGGATGGAAAACTTCGCTGGTGTTGGCTAACGCTTGGTGAGGCTTCCCTCATGCTCCAGGAATTCAATGCGCGCTCGCAGGACACTCCATCCGAAGGCCAAAAAGTCGGCCTCGGTGTGTCCCTCAGCTTTCAATGTGAAGACGCTCTCGCACTGTTCCGCGAATTCACCTCTCGCGGTGTTGCAGTACAGGAACCATTCGTCGGCAACCGAATGTGGGTCGTAATGCTTTCCGACCCCGATGGCTACCACCTGGAGTTTGAAAGCCCGACCGACACCCCGGAAGAAACCAAGCTCTCCGACCTGAAATATTGAGCCTGTCGCCGCACCCTGCTCCTCGTCGGAGCCAACAATCCGATCTTCCCCCACCAATTGACTCCACTCCCCAACCCACCCAGAATGAATCCCAGCGTCACCCCAAGTGAGGTCCCCATGCGCCTCCGCCCGATCCTTCTCCTCGCCACTCTTTCGCTGCTTCCCTATTTCGTGGAAGCTCAGCAGGGGCAGGGTCTGCGCAAACCCACCGCAGAGCAAATCTCCTCCGAGATCACGCGCCTCGCCCTCCGCCGCGTTTACGTCTCCGATTTCCTGGACACTTCCGGCCAGCGCACTCCCGCCGGCGCTTATTTCGCCGCGGCGTTCTCAAAGCTCCTGCGCCAGTCTGCCCGCGACTTCACCATCGTCAGCCGTTTCAACGCCCACAAATTTCTCGACGATTCCGGCTGGACAGATCAGGACCTTTCGAAGCCCGACGTCCTCGCCAAATTCAACGCCGCCTTCAACCCGGATGGCTTTCTCTCCGGCACAATCGTCCCAAGCAATCACTCCGTTTCGATCGATTTGGTTCTTGCGGACCTCACGGGCAAGGAACTCTTTCGAGTTGCATATCGTGAGGAACTGAACGAGCAGTTCGACGCTTCCTTCCCTCCCGCCACGAACTCTTCCGGCCGCATTTTCTATTTTTATGGTCTCGACGGCACTGGTTTCCCAAAATGTGCCTACTGTCCCGATCCTTCCTATACCGATTCTGCGCGGCGCGCCAAAATTTCGGGCACAGTCACTCTCTCCGGTGTCGTTACCCCCGACGGAAAAATCGAGCAAACACGCATCACCAAATCTCTCGACTCTTCGTTGGACAAAGCCTCACTCGAAGGCCTGAAGAACTGGCGGTTTGAGCCGGCAAAGGATCCCGACGGCAATCCGGTCCCAATGCGGATTCAATTGGAAGTTTCTTTCCGCATCCGTTAGTTTAAGCGCCTCACCCGCCAATCTGCCGGGTGCCCCACCCTGCGATTTTCAGGGTGCGGGTTTTCTCGTCTGATCTCTGCGCCTCTGTGTCTCTGCGTTATCTTTTTCTTACGCTTTTTTCCCTATGCCAAAAACTTGGCCAGCGGCTCCCAATAATTCGTTCGCCACCCCTCCGCCAGATGCTCCGCCTGCCCCTTCGGAAACCCGGTGTGATCAAATACAATCTTCGTCCCGTCTCCCGATTCCACTAATACGAATCGAGCAATCGAGTACGATCCCGGGTCCCAACTCCCCGCCCGCCAAACCTGCACGATCCGTTCATGCGCCACCAACTCCACCTGCCGCCCGGTGATGTATCCGCCAAAAGCAGAAAATGCCCCGCCCGCTTCACGGCTGATTGCAACCGCAGCGGCTCCAGTTTTCATCCCGCCAGACTTCATGGCCGCGCTCAGCTCCACCACCTTCGCAAACTGGTTCGTCTCCGTCAGCGCCTCATACACCCGCTTCCGGCTAGCCTTGAACACCGGTTCCTGATGAATCGCCTCCTCCGCCCGCAAAATCCCCTCTTCGTCCGCAGCCATCGCTGCATCGGTCCCAAACGCGAGCATTCCCAAAGCCACTGCGCCGCTAGAAATCACCTGCCGCCGTGTAACCATGCTTGTCTCTCCCTTCATCATCGCCTCCGTTCACTTTGTAGCGTCCACCTTAAGGTGGACGCTACGCCTTTCAATCCCTTCCCCCGCGGCCCCATAACATCATCGCCCTAAAATATGTTCAACATAATATTTTCCTTCGCGGCCAAAATAATTCGCGCCATACTCTTCCCGCAGCCATTCAGGAGGTCCCATGCCTTACCCAGCCGGCCACCGCGCCACCGTCAAAAAGAACATCGTCGAAAGCGCCCGCAAACTTTTCAACCGCCACGGCTTTGAAACTGTCTCGATTGGGCAAATCATGGCCGGCGCCGGCCTAACCCACGGCGGCTTCTACAGCTATTTCCAATGCAAAAGCGATCTCTACGCCGAAGTCCTCGGCTGCTTCTTCACCGACCCCAACTGGAAAAATTGCTGGAAAGGCGTGCACGTCGATCTCACGTCCACCGACGTCGGCCCGCAAGTAGTCCGCGCCTACCTCTCCCGCCAGCACCTCGATAACGTGGAAAATTCCTGCCCCATGGTCGCCTTGCCCACCGACGTCGCCCGCAGCAACCCCCGCGCGCGTCACGCCTTCGAACAAGTCTTCAAAGGGATGGTCAGCGTCCTCGAACGCAGCCTGATTCAAAACGGCCAACCACGCCACACCACCGCCCAAGCCCTCGCCGCCCTCTGCGTAGGTGGCATGGTCGTAGCCCGCGCCGTATCCGACCGCCACCTAGCCGACAACCTCCGCGACGCCTGCCTCACAGTAGCCCTTCAACTCGGCAACTGGCCCACAAAAAAGCCTTCCCCCGACGGCGGGGCGAAAAGATCACCCCGCAACGTTCATAAAGATTGACACCAAACCACTGCGTTCCTACACTGCGATTTATGGCTCTCGATTGGACACAATGTGAAGCGGTGGAAAGCATCCCGGGTAAGCTGGGCGGTGCATGGGTATTTCGGGGAACGCGAATCCCCGTTTCGGTCGTTTTTGAAAACATAGACGACGGACTGACCATCTCCGAAATCGTAGCTCTCTACGAGGGCCTCACCCTCGAAAACGTCCACGCCGTCCTCGACTTCGCCTGCCGCAGCCTCGAAACTCCCACGCCTGCCCGCTAATGAGAGTGCTTCGATCAGTGCACACCCGCGCCAATTCGCGAGTATCTGACAAAACATCACGTAAGCACTGCGTACGAGCAAGGCTGGGGCAAACTATTGAACGGCAATCTGATCAAAGCTGCAGAGGAAGGCGGCTTTGATGTTTTACTCACCGCGGATTCTCACATAACGAAACAACAAAATCTGAAGAGGACGCGTCTGGCGGTCGTCGTCCTGAATACAAACCACTGGAAGTCCATACTCGCCTCCATAAACTCGGTTGTGGTAGCGATTGACAACGCAAAACCCGGTCTATTGTTAATCGAAATCCCCTCGTCCACGACTTGAGCGCAAACCCCGCAGATCATTCATAGATCCTTGCCGCGTTTAGCATTTCGATGATGAATTCCCATGAGGGAGGTTGGTCGTACCGCTTGCCGGAATCTTCGACCCAGGCAGCCATGGCTTCAAGGTACCTTTCCAAGGTCGGGTTCTCCCAGGATTCTGAGTTCTTCTTCAAATCAACGAGCAACCCCTCGATCGCGACTACAACATCTTGGCGATTCTTCAATGAGTACCTCCCAAGCGCGCACACGCCGCTCATCTCGCACTCCGCAGGTTCAGATGCTTATTTCCTCCACGCCATGCCATCCGGATCCTTCCCGATCGCAAACGTCGTCGTCACTTCCAGCGTCTTCAAGTCCACCACCGCAACCTTGTCGTCGCCGCTCACCGCCACAAACGCACGCGTCCCATCCGGCTGCACCAGAATTCCCTCCGTGCTCTTCCCCAGATTCAGCCGCTTCACTTCCTTCCGCGAAGCCGCGTCCACAATCACCAAATCGCCGTTGCCCAAATCCGAAATCAGCACCAGCTTCCCATCCGGCGTAAACTTCAAACGGTTCGAGTGCTTCGTCTTCACATCCACCGTCTGCGTCACCTTCTTCGACGCCAGATCGATAATCGACACTGTTCCATCGCCCGAGTTCGCCGCCCACGCTTCTTTCCCGTCCGGCGAAATATCAATTCCCTCCGGCCCCTTGCCCACCTTCACGTTCGTTCCCGTCCAGTCGGTAATCTTTTTCTTCATCTCTTCCACGGACACGGTGTTCGACTCAATGTTCGTCACGCACATCGTCCGCCCGTCCTTCGTCAACACGATCATGTGCGGCTTTTTCTGCCCCAGAACCAGGTGCAAATCGATGTTGTTGGCCACAAAATCAAACACGCCCACCGACTTATCTCCCTCCACGGTGAAATAAGCCTTGTCGCCCACAATCGCAATCCCGTGCGGCCCCACCAGCCCGGGAAACGTCACCTTCCCCACTTCAGTGCGCGACACCAGATCAATTTCCGACATCGTCGTTCCCGCGTGGTCGTTCCCATAATTCGTCACAATCGCAATCTTCCCATCCGCGCTCGCCGCCACTTCATGCGGATGCGCGCCCGTCTCCACCTTCCCCACCACCTTCAGCGTCGCCGGGTCCACGATCGCCAGCACGCTGTCCTCCTTATTCAACACCAGCAGCGCCGGACTAGGCGTCGCCTGCCCCCACGCTCCCGCGCACAAACCGCTCACGCCGATCGTCACCAACGCCGCGCCCACGATAATCCGATTCACACCCACAATGATCCTCCCCACCAGATTTTCAAATTAGTTCGCACCACAACACGCCAAGCATTCTATCGCAACACGCCAACAACCCTGAGCGCGAATCTCCTCCCAAACAAAAACTTGTCATCCTGAGCGTCCCGATTCCGATCGGGACGCGAAGGACCTCAACGCCAGCCCAATCTCCCAACCAAGCCAGGAAGCCCTCTCACTGATTACTGATTACTGATTACTGATTACCCGTCCCCACCCGCCCCCCGCCCCCTGATCGCTGCTATCTGATCGCTGTTATCCCTCCGC
>DATHOY010000105.1:0-35085 GCA_035484435.1 Vulcanimicrobiaceae bacterium
CCTGTTTGTAACCCGCTATCTCGATTGGAGTGTTGCGAACAGCAAAACCTGCGGCAACGAAAATGCCATGTACTGCCCGCCCACAGAATTTCCCGCCATCTCAAACATCCTGTATCACAATCGCGGCGACGGGACATTTGAGGACGTCAGCGTCCCCTCCGGTATCGCGGCGCGAAAAGGCCACAGCCTGGGAGTGGCGTTCGCCGATTACGATGGCGACGGCTTCACCGACATTTTTGTGGCCAGCGACGTCACCAATCAATTTCTCTTTCACAATAACGGCAACGGAACCTTCACCGAATGCGCCCTCGATTCCGGCGCGGCGTTGACCAGCGACGGCAAAATGCTCTCCGGCATGGGCGTCGTGTTTCAGGATTACGACAACGATGGCCTGCCCGACCTTCTCGTCACGCAACTCCCCCACCAGCCCTACGTAGCCTTCCATAACGACGGCCACGGTTCGTTCAGCGCCCAGGAACTGGAATCGGGTTTCGGTGCACTCTCCGGTAAATCTTCCGGCTGGGGCGTGGGTTTGGAGGATTTTGATAATGATGGGTGGAAAGACGCGTTCATCGTCCAGGGGCACGTCTTCGACAATGTGGAGAAGTACGACAGTTCGCTGCGTTACAAGGACCCGCCACTGCTGGCGATGAATCACAACGGACATTTTGAAAAAGCGGATGCCGGCTCAAATCTGCCGGTCGCGGGACGTGGCGCTGCATTCGGCGATCTGAACAATGACGGCTGGGTCGATGCCGTCACCACGTCGCTAGGCGATCATCCGCAAATATTTATGAACCGTGGAGGTAATTCCCACTGGCTGACCATCACCCTGCGCGGCAAGCACAGCAATCGCGACGGTTTCGGCGCCCGCGTCCAGGTAAACGGCCAGGTTCGCTTCGCCACCGCTGCCGGAAGCTACTTGTCTTCAAACGACAAGCGCCTCCATTTCGGCCTGGGTTCCGCCGAAACCGCGGATATCGAAATCAAGTGGCCATCCGGCGTTCGCCAGTTTTTGCGCGGGATAAAGGCCGATCAATTCCTTACCATTGGGGAATTGACCAGTTCCGACTGAATAAGTATCTTTTCACCAATTTCTTCCATCCGCGGGCTTCAAGTCTGACTTGATCGGTGATTCATGCATGCTGAGGATATGCCAACGATTTTCGGATCTCCGGCAAAGCATCATGCCCCGACCTGCAGTGTGAATGGAGGGAGATTCAATCTTATAGTCATACAATGTCCACACAACATCACCTACAGCCCGTTGCTCGCTCATCGTCAGGGAGAGATGGACGTCAGGGGCTGGGCCAAAATACTTTTGCCGAAAATGATTCGTGGCCTCGTCTCGTCCGTGCAGTTCGCCGCTTGGAGAACTCAGCACGAAATCCTGATCGAAACAAGAGGCCAGTTTCTCGGCGTCTTTGTTGTTAAAAGCCTCCGAGCAGGAATGCATTGCCTTGTCCATCTCCGCGATGAGAGAGGCCTCGGAGGTACTTGGTGGCGCGATGCCCAGGCGAGCGACGCTGCGTTTCAGATCGATTGTCATGCCCAGTTGCTCCAGAAGATCCACACCGAGGATTCCGTCGACCTCGCCGCCACACGCTTTGGCGATAGCGTTCAGGTCAATCGCCGGCAGCTTCACGCCCAGCAGGATACGATTGCCCAGGGAGAGTTCGCCGATCAAAACTTCGCGCGCGTTGAGTGCGGTTGTTTCATTCCAGGATTGGACGCGGACCGACCGGCTATGCCCCCGGGGAAATGACTTCTCGTTGAGTAAGGAAGTGGCAGCTGTATCGATCAGGAAGCGTTTGTCGAGGTTATCAACCTTCAAAATTACGATTGGCAGGCGATCGCAACGTTGCAGAGGAATCTCAATTCCCTCAGCAGGGGTCTGCGCTCGAACGCCATGCGCAGCAAGGGTGAAAGTCACCCCTCCAATGACGCAAGCGAGCAAACGCAGATTGATTCGCATCACTACCTCAATTGCATGGTCCCAGTGGCTTGATCGATCCGCTGCAGAATCGCGCTGCGGACCAGACGGAAAGCGTTTTGATCCCGGAATAGGCGCGAGCTCCAGTTTGCTCCCATCGCCAGGGCCTGAATTTCGAAAGCTAACTGGCCCACATCCACTTCTTTCTTGATTTCACCGGCAAGCTGCGCGTCACGAGCGGCGTGTTCCAGATTTCCCAGCCACTTCTTCATCAACTCCACGATTCGATCGCGGACGCGGCCGGGCCGGTCGTCAAATTCCAGCGACGCAGCGGAAAAGAAGCAACCGCCGGGAAATACTTTTTTCTCACCATAGGACAGCCAGTTCTCGCAAAGTGCTCGAAGCCGCTTGAGGCCGTGGAATTCATAGGCGGGGCGCATCACTTTTTCGACGAAGATGTCGCGGGCCTCATCAACTACCGCGCACTGCAGATCTTCCTTGGAGCCGAAGTGGGCGAATAGACCGCTCTTGCTGATTCGGAGCGCGGACGCCAGTTTGCCAATTGTCAGTCCCTCAAGCCCTTGGAGGGACGCGAGGTTGACAGCCTTTCGCAGGATTGCCTGGCGGGTTTTTAGCCCGCGAGGGCGTCGCAGGGGAGCTTTCAGCGCGCGGCTGGTGTGTCGCCGCGGCTGGACAACATCCTTCACGTGTTGTTGGCTTGTCTTCATTTTCGTGGCAGATAATAGCACGACCGTTCGTGTTATTACAATAGACTTGGAATCTCGAATTTGCTGAGGACGGAGCGACTCTGACGCCCTCCCCTGCAAGCGAAAGACAAGTATTTCCCTCGTGCGGCATGGCCGTGGCAGGGCCACCACAATCCGATAGTCACCCACAGATAAATGTGACTAACACTGAGACCCTTGTATATAATTCGGCCCATCATGCCAAACCAAGAAACGCTGTACCAAGTGGCTGACCGGGTCGCCACGATTACGCTTAACCGGCCCGACAAACTGAACGCCTGGACGGCAATTATGGAAGGCGAAGTCCGAGCAGCCATGGAAGAGGCGGAGCAGGACAAAAATGTTCGCGTGATTGTTCTGACAGGTGCCGGGCGCGGATTCTGCGCGGGTGCGGACATGTCGCTGTTGAGCACGGTCGCAGAGAAGGGGCTCGACGAAGCGCGACGGGCCCAGGCGGTGCAACCTGCGAGTGGAAGCCGCGAAGGTGCGCGAGCGGATTTCCGGAAAAAATACTCGTATTTCCCCGCGATTACCAAACCCGTGATTGCGGGTATCAACGGCCCGGTGGTGGGTTTGGGCTTGGTGATTGCTTTGTACTGCGATTTTCGTTTTGCATCCGATGGAGCCCGATTCGGCACCGCGTTTGCTCAGCGGGGACTGATTGCCGAGTACGGCATGGCATGGATGTTGCCGCGTCTGGTCGGGCACGCCAACGCACTGGATCTGCTGTTTAGTGCCAGAATGATTGATGCCGCGGAAGCATTGAGAATGGGTTTGGTGAACCAAATCTATCCGCAACAAGCGTTTTTGGAATCCGTGCAGAAATACGCGATGAACATGGCCGCAAACGTCAGCCCGAGGTCGTTGCGAGTGATCAAGCGTCAAGTCTATGACGCTATGTTCCAGACGCTCGCCGAATCGTTTGAGAGTTCCGAACAAGAAATGCTGGCGAGCCTGCAATCCGAGGATTTCAAGGAAGGCGTGGCACACTTCATCGAAAAACGGACTCCGGCTTTCACCGGCAGATAAGGAAGCACCAGTGAGCTTCGAATTCAGCGAGAAAGTGAAGGACCTGCAACGCCGCCTGCAAGCATTTCTGGATGAACACATCTATCCGAATGAACAGCGTTTCCATGAAGAGACCGATAAGAATCGCTGGTTGCCCACGAAGATCATTGAAGAACTGAAACCAAAAGCACGAGCGGCCGGCCTATGGAATCTGTTCCTGCCCGAGAGCGAGCATGGCGCGGGATTGACGAATCTGGAATACGCGCCGCTTTGCGAGATGATGGGCCGCAGCGAGATAGGACCCGAGGTGTTCAACTGCTCGGCGCCGGACACGGGCAACATGGAAGTCCTCGCCCGCTATGGCACGCCGGAACAGAAGGAACGCTGGCTAAAGCCATTGCTTGCCGGCGAAATCCGCTCGTGTTTTGCGATGACGGAACCCGCAGTAGCTTCCTCCGATGCCACGAACATCAAAGCTCGAATTACTCGCGACGGTGACCACTACTTGATTAATGGCCGTAAGTGGTGGACGTCCGGAGCAGGGGACCCACGCTGCAAGATCGCCATCTTCATGGGTAAGACCGATCCTTCCGCCCCGCCGCATCAGCAGCAGTCGATGATTCTGGTGCCGATGGACGCGCAGGGAGTAAAAATCGAGAGAATGCTGAAAGTGTTTGGATACGACCATGCGCCGCACGGTCACGGTGAAGTCACCTTCGAAAATGTTCGCGTTCCGGTCTCGAACGTCCTTCTCGGCGAGGGGCGCGGGTTCGAGATCGCGCAAGGGCGGTTGGGGCCGGGTCGCATCCACCATTGCATGCGATGCATTGGAGTAGCGGAGCGCGCCCTGGAAACAATGTGCAGACGCGTGCAGGCGCGCACGGCGTTCGGGAAGCCGCTGGCCGAACAAGGCACGATTCGGGCGGCCATCGCCGAGTCCAGGATGGAGATTGAACAAGCACGGCTACTGACGCTGAAAGCCGCGTACATGATGGACACCGTGGGGAACAAAGCGGCACGGGCAGAGATCGCGATGATCAAGGTGGTTGCGCCTAATGTTGCTCTGAGGGTGCTGGATCGGGCCATACAGGCGCACGGAGGCGCTGGCGTATCGCCGGATACGTTCCTGGCGGCCGCATGGGCAAGCGTACGCACTCTTCGAATTGCCGATGGACCTGATGAAGTGCATCTGGAATCGATTGCCAAGTGGGAGCTGGCCAAAAGTAAGAAACCGGCCGGCAGCCACGCATCACACTGATAGCAGAAGCTTGCTTGTGAAACTGCGAACCTTCCGCCATTGGAGAAGTTGATGCCGCCACTTGTCGTTGTGAATCCACAATCGCTCAAAGAACTGGTTGGCCGGGAACTTGGGGTCACGGAGTGGTTCGCGGTTTCGCAAGATCGGATCGCGCTTTTTGCCGAAGCCACCGAAGACCGGCAGTGGATCCATCTGGATCGAATCCGGGCCAGCGAAGAATCCCCTTACGGCACAACGATCGCGCACGGCTTTTTCACTCTCTCCTTGATAAGCCACTTCCTGAAATCGGCAATCCATATCCAAAGTGGCGTCCGGCTTGCGGTGAACTATGGATTGAATCGCGTGCGCTTCCCTGCAGCGGTCCACGCCGATTCGCGAATCCGGGCAAGAGTGGCGCTGCTGGCCTTGAAGGAACTCACCGACTGCGTTGAAGCCACGTACAGTGTAACGATCGAACGCGAACAATCTGAGAAGCCAGCTTGTGTCGCGGAGTGGATCGTGCGTTATTACTTGTGAGCCTCCGTGATATCAGTGTGGTTTACGAACCGTAAATTCCGTAACCGGAGTTGGACGCTAGATCTGTCCGGTCTGCGCGGTGTCCAAGGAGGCGCGCAAGAGCATCTGGACAATATCTGGCATCGAGGCAAAGCGTTCGTCTTTGGTCAGGCCCTGATGATAGCGGTAATAGATTTGCTGAACGATCACGGCAAGCTTGAACCGGGCGAACGCAAGATAGAATGCGATTTGTGAAGGATCGCTACCCGTTTTCTGTGCATATCGGTGTACGACTTCGGCCCGCGTAAAGCTGCCGGGCACGTTTGTGGGTCCCCAGCGGTTTTTTTGGAGTTCCTCTGGGTCCCCTGCATCGACCCAATAGGCCAACGTAGTGCCGAGATCCGTCAACGGGTCGCCGATGGTGCACATCTCCCAATCGAGGACACCCACAATTGCGGTGATGTCGTTTGAATCGAGCACCACATTGTCGTACTTGTAGTCATTATGGATCAGCGAAACCTGAGACGTGGACGGCATGTGCTCCTGCATCCACGCGGCGATTTTCTCCACTTCAAGATAATCATCCGTCTTGGAACCGTGGTAGCGTTCGGTCCACCCTCGGACCTGCCGTTCCAGATATCCTTCCGGCTTGCCCAAATCAGAGAGGCCCGCGGCTGCGTAATCCACATGGTGCAGGCGAATAAGATTGTCTACAAAGGATTCACTGAGCCGACGCACCTTTTCTTCAGGAAAATCCAGGCCAGGCGGCACGCGCTTGCGAAGAATAAAGCCGTGTATCGGTTTCATCACATAAAACGGCACACCGATAACGGCTTCGTCTTCGCAATAAAGAAGCACTTCGGGAGCAGGGCGATATACGGAATGAAGCTTTGAGAGCACCCGAAATTCCCGACTCATGTCATGGGCGGACTTGACCTTGCTTCCGAACGGTGGCCGCCGAAGAACCAGTTCCTTGGCTCCAAGACTGAGCGAGTAGGTCAAGTTGGAGTGGCCACTGGGAAATTGGCGGACCAAAAGCTCGCCCTCGTCCCCCGGAAAGTGGCGGCGCAGATAAGGCTCGAGCTTGACGAGGTCAAGCTCTTCCCCGGGTCGAATGGGCGCGGGATGGTCGAGCAAATCGCTCACGAGAAAAAGCCTCCTTAGCGGTAGGTCAACATCGCTCCGTCGTCAATATGCGCGTGACAATTGAAACTACTGAGCGTAAACCGCTCCCCGGAATAAATGAATTCGCTCCAGGATGAATTTCGCGACATCCAGCTCACATTTAATGTACTCTCCGCGGAAAGCTGCAGGGCGCGCTGCATGGCTACCGCGATGGGACCTCCGGAAGTCACAATCGCAACCCGTTCGCCGCGACTGCCGGCCGAAAGAAACTTTGTGAGGCCGGAATTCACTCGGGAACAAAACTCCAACCAGGTCTCCACACCTGGCGGGCAAATTGTCCCACGCACCCATTTGCCGATCACCGCCTCGAACAACTTTGAAAAAGTGGCCCGCCGCTCGGCCGAGCCCGATGAAGACTCGAATGCGGAGTGAAGATCATGGATGCTTTGGTCTGTTGTGAGCAATCCGGGCAGGCTCTTTTCGAGGACTGCTTCTCCCTGATATTCGTCAAACTCAGGCAGCACCAGAGGCTCGGGAAATGGGACGCCGGCTTTCCGGCAAGCATCGCTCGCGATGGAAAGGGTGTCTCTTTGCCGGACGCGAGGGCCTGTGCACGCGCGGTCAAACACGATTTTGTGGCGCACCCAATATTCGCCGAGCAGGTGGGTCTGCGCTTCTCCAAGTTTGGAAAGCTTGTCGTAGTTCGGCTCAAGAAACGAAGCCTGTGCATGACGGACGAGAAGGACAACGCTCATTTCCGATTGGTCCCCTGATCATCGTCGTAAAGCAGGATGCTGTACAGTGGTCTGCCGTCACTCTGAGCGCTAAGCAGTTGCACCCTGCTCCCTGCCGAACTCGGCGAACGTCTTTCCCTGTTCAGCAAGTTGCTTCAACAGGGGAGCGGGCTGCCAGATTTCACCGTGCTGACGGTGGAATTCCGAGATTCGGTCGTAGACCTCTTTGAGGCCGACTGCGTCCGCATACCACATCGGACCGCCGCGATGAGCCGGGAAGCCATAGCCGTTGATATAGATAATGTCGATGTCTGAAGCGCGCAGCGCGATGCCTTCCTCCAAAATGTGTGCCCCTTCGTTCACTAAAGCGTATAAGCAGCGGTCCGTGATTTCCGTCGCGGAGATTTGCCGCTGAGCAATACCCGCTTCCTTAACCCACTTGCGAATGAGTTCGTCGACGGCCGGATCCGGCAAGGCACGCCGTTGGTCGTCATATTTGTACCAGCCCGCGCGGGTTTTCTGGCCGTAACGGCCAAGTTCGCAAAGGCGATCTTCAACGAACGGCTGCCGGATGCCGGGCATTTCCAGGTGGCGATATTCCTTGCGGATGCGCCAGCCAACATCGAGCCCGGCGAGGTCGCCAGTCGCGAGCGGTCCCATGGCCATACCGAAATCGAAAAGGGCCTGATCCACCGCTTCGATGCCCGCGCCTTCTTCAACGAGGAACTGCGCTTCGCGGCGATAGGGGCCAAACATGCGGTTGCCGACAAAACCACGGCAGTTGCCGACGAGCACGCCGACCTTGCCGAGCGTTTTTGAAAGCTGCATGCAGGTTGCGACCACTTCCTTGGAAGAAGCCTTGCCGCGGACAATTTCGAGCAGCCGCATGACATTGGCAGGGCTGAAGAAATGCGTGCCGATGACGGATTCGGGTCGTGTTGTAGCGGATGCGATCTCGTCAATGCTTAATGTGGAGGTATTGCTCGCAAGGACGGCGCCAGGTTTGCACACGCGATCCAATTCCTTGAACACTTCCTTCTTGAGGGCCATGCCTTCGAAAGCTGCTTCGATCACCATATCTACGTTGGAGAAACTATCGTAGGCGAGTGTGGGAGTGATGCGTTTCATGCGCTCTTCGGCAGCCAGCTGCGAGAAACGGCCACGCTTCACGGAATTCGCGTAGTTCGACTGGATCGTAGCGAGTCCACGATCGAGGGCGGCCTGGTCCACTTCTTTCAAGAGCACGGGAATGCCTGCGTTGGCGAACACCATGGCGATTCCGCCGCCCATGGTTCCGGCGCCAACAACGGCCGCGGAATGAATCGGTATAGCGTTCGTCTGTTTGGGAATGTCGGGAATCTTGGCGGCTTCCCGTTCACTGAAGAAAACATGGATGAGCGATTTGGATTGCTCAGAGAAGAGGCACTCGATGAAAAGTTTCTGCTCAAACTTGCAGCCCTCTTCAAACGGCATCTTCGTGGCAGCTTCCACGGCATCGATGGCCTTGGCCGGGGCCAACAGGCCCCTCTGTTTTTTGACAGCGGTTTCGCGCGCGGCAGAAAAGATCACCGCGTTTGCCGCAGCGCTTCCTAGCTTTTCGTTGCGCTCGCGCGTCTTGGGTCCGGCCGTCCCAGCTACCTCGCGGGCAAACGTAAGCGCGCCGGCGAGAAGATCTCCTTCGAGGATGCGGTCGATGATACCTAGTTTCAGCGCTTCTTCAGCATTGACCGGATTTCCGCTCACGCACATTTCGACAGCCTTCGCGACGCCCGCGAGCCGCGGAAGGCGTTGCGTGCCGGCGGCGCCGGGAATCAGCCCGAGCTTCACTTCGGGTTGACCGAATTGCGCGGTAGCAACGGCGACGCGATAGTGGCCGGCCATCGCCAGCTCCATTCCGCCGCCAAAAGCGGTTCCATGAATAGCCACAATCACCGGCTTCACACTGTCTTCGATTTTCAGAAGCAGTGGAAGCAGTCCTGCGCCACGTTGCTTGCCCGACGTCATCTTGCCGAACTCTTTAATGTCCGCGCCTGCGACAAAGGTGCGCCCACCGCCGATCAAGACTGCCGCTTTGACCCTGTCGTCTCTGGCAATTTGGTCCAGCGCCTCTGCAATACCTTCAGGGACGCCGGGACTTAGAGCGTTGACCGGAGGATTGTTAATGGTGATGACGGCGATATCGTTTTCGTTTGTAAGTTGCACCAAATCGGTCATGGAACGCTCTCTTCTTGAGTAATTTTTCTCTACACGCTCTTGGCCGAGACCCTGCCGGAATCGATCACCATCGAGGCGATGCGCTCGCGATGAAAGGTCGCGTCTCCAAATGCCGTTTCCGAAGCTTTCGCTCGACGATAGTAAAGGTGAAGATCGTTTTCCCAGGTGAAGCCCATGCCGCCGTGAATCTGGATCCCGCGATTGCCCACGGTCCTAGCGGCATCGCTGCAATACATCTTTGCGATGGATACGGCAACCGTGGCGTCCGACGAACTTTCCTCAAGCGCCCAACCGGCGTAATACACCGCCGAACGGGAGCTTTCGGTCTCCAAATACATATCCGCACACTGATGCTGGATGGCTTGAAATATTCCAATGGGTTTCCCGAACTGTTTTCGAGTCTTGGCATATTCGACCGTGATGTCGAGGGTCCGCTGCATGCCGCCAACCAATTCGGCGGCCAGAGCGGCGGTGGCGATGTCAAAGGCTCGCGGTAAATTTGAAAGGGAGCCGAGTTCTTCCGCCGGAGTATTGTTGAATTCAACGGCGTAAAGCTTACGCGTACGGTCCATCCCCGACATCGGAGTTATCTTCAGGCCGCGAGCCTTGGAGTCCACCACGAAGACTCCGTTGCCCGTAACAACGATAAGGAAATCGGCGACGGCGGCATCAGATACGAAGAGCTTTTCCCCCGTGAGGTTCCCGTTGGTGGCACTAAGCCGGACGTCCCCCAGGTTCCAGCTTGCGCCGGCTTCCAGGATGGCTACGGTCGAGCGAACTTCTCCTTTGCAAATTGGATCGAGGTATTTTTTCTTGTGCCCGGGCGTCCCAACCGCGTCCAAAACAGATCCAGCCAGAACAACCGTTGAAAAAAACGGCCCTGGCAAGAGCGCCCGCCCCGCCTCTTCCATCAACAGCATGAGTTCGACTTTACCGAGACCCACTCCGCCGTACGCTTCGGGAAAAATAATGCCGGTATACCCCTGCTCGGCGAGCTTCGACCAAAGTGTGGCGTCGTAAGCCGTGTCCGTTTCCATCAGCCGCCGCATTTCGGCTCTGGGGCATTCCCCGGCGAAAAATTGCCGGGCAGAGTTTTTCAGGAATTCCTGGCTCTCGGTTAAACCAAATTGCATGGCATATCCCCTTAATAGCTTCTGGGCAGCCCCAGAACGAAATGCCCGATAATGTTGCGCTGCACTTCGGAAGTCCCGGCTTCGATAGTATTTCCCCGCGTCCGCAAATACGCGTACGACCATAGCCCTTTATCGATTGCATGCGGATCGCCCGAGAGCAGCTGGCCGTACGGCCCTAGGATTTCCTGTGCTATCTGTTGCAGACGCTGGTTGAGCTCGCTCCAAAATATTTTCTGGATGGAACCCTCCGGGCCCGGAACGCCTGTGGCCGAGATGCGGCTGAAGGCGCGCATCTGGTTGAAGCGCATGATTTCAATTTCCGCGCTGCATTGGGCGAGCTTCTGCCGAATAAAGGGGTCCTCGGCAGCGGGCCGGCCGTTGCGCTGGGCGGTCCAGGAGAGCTCGATCAGGCGCGTAATGAAACGCTTGAAGATGAGGTGCAGGCGGGCCCCGTACGAGCCGCGCTCATACATCAGCGTGCTCATCGCCACATTCCATCCGTCGTTTAGCTTGCCGAGGATATTCTCGACCGGGACGCGCACGTCACGAAAGAAGAGTTCACTGAATTCGGATTCGCCGGTCATTTGACGCAGGGGGCGAACTTCAACCCCGGGCGATTTCATGTCCACGAGGAGAACGGTCAATCCCTTGTGCTTTGCAGCGGCAGGATCGGTGCGGACGACAAGTTCACACCAGTGGGCAAGCGAGCCATAGCTGGTCCACACTTTTTGACCGTTCACGATATAGTGATCGCCGTCGAGCCGCGCTTCCGTCTGCAGACCCGCGAGATCGGAGCCGGCGTTGGGCTCTGAGAAGCCCTGGCACCAAATCTCTTCGGCGCTCAGGATTTTTGGAATGTAGCGCTTCTTTTGCGCTTCGGTTCCACAGGCGATGATGGTTGGTCCAATGAGACCCAAGCCAAGCGAGTTGGCCATGGGCGGCGCTTCGACGCGCGCCATTTCCTCCCAAAACAGAGCTTGTTGCATCAGCGTGGCGCTTCGGCCGCCGTATTCTTTGGGCCAGGAAACCGCCGCCCAGTGGCCATCCTGGAGCTTCCGTTGCCAAGCACGCAGGTAGGTAAACGACTCCTCAAGCGGTTTTTCGCGCCACTCGTTCCAATCCTTTGGCACGTTGGAAGCGAGCCACGCGCGGAGTTCGTCGCGGAATGCCAACTCCTCGGTGGTTAGGTTTAAGTCCATGAAGAAGGCTCCTTCGCATCAATGAAACGGAACTCAAACGGAACGATTTTCGCAGCAGAAAAACGGGTCAGGTACCGCTCTTTCGCGCAACAAAATCCGGGCGAATCGTATCCGCGCCTTGCCAGTACTTTTTGCGGAGATCCTTTTTCAGGATTTTTCCGGTGGCGGTTTTGGGCAAACTGGTGACGAATTCAAAAGACCTCGGGCACTTGTAGTGTGCCAGGCGTGAACGGCAGAATTTGATAAGTTCAGCTTCGGTCGCGCAGGCATTCGGCTTTAAGACCACCAGGGCTTTGGGGACCTCGCCCCACTTTTCGTCGGGGACGGGAATCACACCGGCCTCAAGGACCGCGGGATGGGCGAGGATGGCCTTCTCAAGTTCCAGCGAGGAGATGTTCTCTCCTCCGCTAACGATAATGTCTTTTTTGCGATCGACCACAAGAAGATAGCCGTCTTCGCTGACCGTGGCCAT
Source organism: Vulcanimicrobiaceae bacterium (assembly GCA_035484435.1). GTDB lineage: Bacteria > Acidobacteriota > Terriglobia > Acidiferrales > UBA7541 > Acidiferrum. The sequence goes on from DATHOY010000105.1 coordinate 12,318, forward strand.
GTCTCCCGTGTGGAACCAACCGCCACGCAATGCTTCGGCGGAAGCTTCCGGCTGCCGCCAATAGCCCTCCATTACGCCGTCGCCCCGGGCAATAATCTCGCCGATGCTCAGGCCGTCGCGCGGCACATCGTTGCCGTTTGCGTCCACCACGCGCAGCTCAACGCCGGGAATTGCATAACCGGTCATCGCTTGCCCCGCGAAGCGCTGTTCTCCCTGCCATCCAAGCTCCGGCTTGACCGGAGAAAGGGAGAGTGCTGGGGAGGTTTCGGTCAGGCCGTAGCCGGAATAGCATTCACAGCCGAGTTTTTGTTCTACCTCGCGAATCAGAGTTGGAGAAGACGCGGCACCACCGATGACGATCCGGCGCAAGCTGCTCAAGTTGTACGTGGGGCGCTCCGGGCAATTCACCAGCGCCGTGGCCATGATGGGAACGAGGCTAAGGGAATGAACGCCTTCCTTTTCAATAAGCCGAAAGACTTCCGTCGTCTCGAAGCGCTGCATCATCACATGCTTGCCGCCAAGCAAGGTGAGGAAATGCGCCACACCCCAGCCATTCGCGTGGAAAAGAGGAATGGTGTGCAGTTCCACCGCACCGCTTTCGATATGGAATCCCAGGCAAACATGAACGGCGTGGAGATAGATGTTTCTGTGCGTGAGCATCACGCCCTTCGGGTTGGCGCTGGTCCCGCTGGTATAGAAAAGTTCGGCCAAAGCGTTTTCGTCGACAGCGGCGATGTCGGCGCGATGCGGCGCCGCGTCCTTAAGAAGGTCTTCGTAGTTACGTGGGGAGAGCCAGGCCGCCTCTGGTATGCCTTCGAACTGGCAGATCATTCTTATGGAAGGAATATCCTTGTGAAACGATTCGACCAATCCGAGAAGCTGTTTTTCGACGAAAAGAATTGTCGCGCCGGCGTCGTTCAAAATGTAAGCAAGCTCAGTCGGGGCAAGGCGGATGTTCAGTGGCAGGAGAACCGCACCGGCCTCCAGAACTCCGTAGTAGGCTTCGAGCAGGCGGTGGCAATTGGTGCTGAGGAAAGCCACGCGGTCGCCGGGCTGGATGCCTGCTTGCCCCAGTGCTCCTGCAAGACGCCGCGCGCGGTCGGCAAATTCAGCGTATGTAAATCTGTGCTGATTGCAGACCACCGCGGTTCTGCCCGGGTATTGTTGCTCCGCGTAGCGAAGGAAGCGCAATGGAGTAAGCGGGATGTTCATGGCGGACCTCGCCTGGATCAGGCGGATTGACCTCCGTCGACCACAAGAATATTCCCGGTCACAAAATTAGAGGCATCGGAGGCCAGAAAGACGGCCGCTCCCTTCAGATCGTCAGGCCCGCCAAAGTGGCCGAGAGGGATGTTTGCCAACAGCATGTCTTTGTTTCGCTCGATGACTTTTCCCGACATGTCGGTCGGAAACCAGCCGGGCGCAATGGCGTTCACCTGGATGTTGTGCATGCCCCATTTACATGCCAGATCTTTCGTGAAGATGATCACGCCCCCCTTGCTGGCGCTATAACCGATTGCAGAGAAGCTCGGCGGCGAACCACGCAGGCCGGCGACGGAAGCGATGTTGATGATCTTTCCGCGACGCTGGGCAATCATGACCTTGCCCACTGCCTGCGAAAAAAGAAACGTGCCGGTCAAGTTAGTTTCGATGACTTTATTCCACTGCTCGATGGTCATCGCCTCGACAGGTGCGCCCCAGGAAGTGCCCGCATTGTTGATCAGGATGTCGATACGCCCAAATCGCTTGACCGTGGCGTCGGCCACACCTTGAATGCTGGCGGGGTCTTTCACATCACAGCCGAGCGCGAGAACTTCGACGCCGAGTTCTTGCAGCTCCTCGGCCGCTTGCTGGCAGCGCTCTTTCTTTCGCGCGCAAAGAACCAGCTTCGCGCCCATTTCCGCCAAGCCCTCGGCCATCTGGCGTCCGAGCCCAATGGATCCCCCGGTAACAATCGCTACGCGTCCTGAAAGCTCAAAGAGGTTCTTGACGTTCACCGGGGAATCCTCGACTGGGTTGCCGCAAAGTCTCTCAATCGTCGTCCCTATCCCTGTCGTCGGCATCAAACGGCCGTAGATACTGGGCAGGCTCGAATTTTAGGAATGCCGGGGCCACGGGCACAAGGATGCCGGCGGGATTGGGAAAAATATTGAAGCTGGGGCCGACAGCCTCCGCGGCATTGTTCAAATCGGTCACATCCAGGGGGCCCCATTGACCGGTATCCAGCCTATTTAGAAGGGCCTTCACCGCGGCAATCGTCTCCGCGGGAGTGAACGCGCAATGCCCGGCGCGCGAAATAAACCTGCGGCGCAGGAAACGTTCGTTGCCTTCCTCCCGAACAACCGCGCGGTAAGCGTTTTCATTCTGCACGACCACCAAACCGTCGCCAGTGGTGTGCAGGGTCAAAACAGGGATGTGAATTTCGCCGTTGTAGGTGATGTTTTCCTTCAGGTAGTTCGCGGCATGCGGGTCGGCGCTGATACGGGCGGTTTCATTCAGCATCTTGAGGTCGGCATCGAGATCAAGTCCGGCCTGCGCATAAAGCGCGCGGACTTCGGTGGCATCCGCGGAATGCTCAAGCTGGCGGCGGTAATCCACGCCCGTATTCCAGGAAGGGTTGCCCTGTGCGCGGAATTCAAGTTCGGCGCGAAACGCAAACGCAAAAGGAAAGTCCACATTGGCGGCCCATAGAAATTGGTTCATCTGCTGATCGGCGAAATCCGTGGGAGCAGGCTCGGGCGAAAGCGGCGTGAACCAGCCCGGTGTATCGCCAAGCGCGGCCACCAGTGACAGGCGGGCTCTGCCCTGCGGCGTCCCAGCCGCAGCCGCCAGCAGTCCCTCCGCGAATTTCAGGTTGCCGACGGGATCAGTGATGTTTACAACCTGCAGGCCGGGTGCTCCGAGCAAGGTCTTGAACGCGAAAGCCGAATCGAGCGCCGTATTCCAGGTGGCAATGCCACCGGAAAGCACGCCGCACATCGGCAGCGCCGCGTCAAAGCGATCCGGATAACGCTGGATGAGCCCCGCGGTGATCATGCCGCCGAGGGAGTGGCCCCAGGCGATGGTGCGCTTCGGCGTTCCCACAATTTGCGAAAAGAGATCAAGCACGGCGATCTGGTCGGGCAGCGCCTGCTGGATAGCCCAGCCAGTTGTGGCGTAAGAAGAACCCGCCAGGGCAAAACCGTTCGCGAGCATGAAGAAGCGCGTGGCAGGATCTGTAATAGCAAAGTCCTGGGCGGGATTTGCAGTGCCGGGGACCACATACCCGTGGCTGTATAGGAAGAGCGTCCCGTTCCAGTTTGCTGGGACCTCGATCACATAGGTAGCGCCATCCGCAAGCGCCCCAGTGTGCGCGACCACTCCGGGTTGCGCCGAAGCAGCCCCTGGAACGCCCAGCAGAATCGCAACGACTGCCAAAGACAACAGAAAATACTTGATGTTTTGCCGCATCATACTTCTCCCTTACCAGATTTTGGCGTGGTCGTTCGCGCGAGACGCCCACGTGTGCGATAGAACGATATCGACGAGCATTGAAAACCAATTCCATTCCCGGCCGGGACGCGCCGGAATTTGTGAACCCGCTTCAGAACGTCAGCCGCAATCCCAACTGAATTTGGCGCTTTGGAAAGGCCGAGGTGAATGCAAGCGGCGTGCTCGGCGTAATCGTCGTGAAGTTAGGCACGATGCCATGGACATTGAACGTAGTATTCCCGCCTCCACCGAGCGCTGCGGGAAGTCCGAACACAGGGCCAACCTCATTGTTCACGCTGGCGTAGTTCGTGTGGTTGGCCAGGTTAAATCCTTCCGCCGTTAACACGAGGTTCGCCTTTTCGCCCACTTTGTGCCGCCAGCTCAACCGCATGTCAAAATCGTAGTAGTCAGGGCCGAGACCGCTGTCGCGCGGAGCCCCAAAGGGACGTTCGTTGGTAATGTGATTATTTCCATTGATCGCGCCTCCGGCCAGGAGATTGAAAGGCAATCCGCTGTGGTACGTGAAAATCGGGCTGAGCTGGAATCCCGAAAGAATGGCCTGTTTCCACGGGCTGTCGAACACCCCGGCAATCACCACCTTATGCCGTTGGTCGAATTCGGAAAGACCACGATCCATAGAGAGATCGGTGGGGTCTTGCGGTCCATAGTCTGTGTTGAAGTCGGTGGAAGTGTCGAAACCTTTGCTGAAGGTATAGTTGCCAAAGAGCGTGAAGCGGTCATTGAACCGCTCTTTGACTTCCACGATTCCCGCCTCGTAGAGCGCTGAGGCCGCAGACGTGTATTGATTGTTCTGCACGATAAGCGGATTCACGAAGCAAGAAAAAGGAGCAAGAGGGTTCGCCGTAGTTGCCGCGCAGGGCAAGCCTTCGGCGCCGCCGAGCGGGTCGGTGGCTGCGGCCAGATTCCAGTTCTTGTAGGTATACGTTCCCCCGTTGGCGAGCGGAACCGTGCTGGTCGGCGTCGTGGGCAGCAGATTTGTGTCGATGGCCACCGGAAGCCGCAGCGTGTGCGTATAGATTCCGCTGACGGAAACGGAAAGCCCTGGAATAATTTCGCGCTCAATTCCGATCGATGCCTGTTGCGAATAAGGGGGTTTATAGTTCGGCGGATTGCTGAAAAGCACCGTCAGCGGCGAAAGCTGGGAAGTCCCGGAAACCTGCAGCCCGTTCTGCACGAAGATGCCGTAGGGAGCTACCGATGCGGGCGTGATGCATGCGGTATTTGGCGCGGTCGGCGTCGTGCACTGAATCAAACCTTGATTGAATAGTCCGGTAAAAACGGCGCCGGCAGGTTGGAGGAATGGAAGTAAGCTGAAGCCGGGATCCACGTAAATGGAAATGTACCGGTTGCAGGGACTAGTGTTATTGCCGGGAATAATCGAGACGCCCGGTATGCCCACGCCGCAAGTGTTCACCGCGTTGTTTACCTGATCCGGAACCTGAGCCTTGTTGTGCTGGTTCTCCACGGTGGATTTATCCGCGTTCAGGACTCCCAAACTCAGGTCCACTTGCGGAATCTGAGCATCGATTGGCCCGTAAAAAATTCCGTAACCGCCACGAATGACGGTTTTGTGGTCTTTGAACGGGTCCCACGCGAACGATATGCGCGGAGACACGTCGCCGTAGTAAGTGTTCAAGGGCTTGAACTGGCTATCGATCTCGTACCGGACACCGTAAGTCAGCTTAAAAGTTGACGTGATGTTCCAAGCGTCCTGCAAGAAAAGGCCCGACAATGGCCGGGTGTATGCCGGATAGTCGGCATTGCCAAATCCTTGCTGGTACACCTGAGGCGCGCTTAACGAGGCTGCCTGCAACGAGTTGATGTTCGCTCCCTGGGTCGCAAGTCCGCAGGGATTCGGGTTTCCGGGCAGGAAACACAGGCTAACCGCGGCGCCGGGCAGCGGACCAAACACGAAACGTCCGGGGAAGAACGTGTGCGATTCGGAATGATTTCCGCGCAGAAGCACGTCACCACCGAACTTGATGGTGTGGTGGCCGCGTACGAGGGTCACATTGTCCGCAAATTCGTAGCGTCGAAGGATCGTGAAGTTAGGCAGAAAGATATTTGTCCCCAGATTATTCGCGAACCCCAGGATTTGCAGGCCGGCTTGCCCCGGCTCATTGGGGATCACGTTGAAACTGTTGTAGTCGTACTGTATGCGGAGTTCATTCCCGGCGTTGGAGTTGAACTCGTGATACCAGCTGGCTTGGGCGTTATTGTCATAGGTGTGGATCGAACTTCCAGCAGAAAAACCGGTGAGCGACTGCACATCGGGGTTTTCCTCCAGGTCATGCCCGTACCGGTAACTAAAGCTCAGCTGGTTGCTGCTGTCGATGCGATGATCGAGGCGAGCAGAAAAGAGGTACTGGCGCGTGCTGTAGTTAAACAACCCTCCGTTGGTCTCCAACTGATTGATCAGATAGCTGTTGATCGCGTTTTGTGATGTGCCCGGCGTGCCGGTAACCGGGCTCACCGTCAGCGCGTTCTGGAGCGCTCCCGCGCAGATCTGCGCGGGCAGTTCGACGATGGGCGGACTGGAGGGATTGCCGAAACACGGGACCATGGGGTTGCCCGGGAGGTTCACCAATGAGGTGACTACCGACTGTTGTGCAAACCTTGGATCAGTACTCTGGAAATTAACTGGCGCGCTCGTGGATGGTCCCTGGAAGATGGAACTTTGCGTCAGCAAGGGCACTGCGTTCTCACTGTCTTGTCGAAGGCCTTCAAAGGCCCCGTACAAGAACGTTTTGTCTTTCCTGATGGGACCACCCAACGAGCCGCCAAATTGTTGCCGCGACAAGGAGTTCTTGATCGGCTGGCCTTGCTCGGTGAACGAGAACGGGCCTCCTGGCTGCAGCGCCTGGCTGAACGCGAAGGGATCGCGGGCATCCATCCCATCATTCCGGAAATAGCTGAACAGCGAGCCATGCAAATCGTTGGTCCCTGATTTAGTGACGATGTTGATGGAAGCACCACTGGCACCGCCCAGGTCTGCCCCGTAATTACTGCGGTTTACCTGGAATTCCTGAACGGCATCCTGGCTCACGGTAAGCCGTACGCCCCCTGAGTCTCCCGAGGCTTCACCGCCATCGACGGTAATGCTGTTCCCCCGACCATTGCTGCCGTAAAACGAGAGTCCACTTTGCGGAGTCTGCTTCACTCGAAAGTCCTGGTCGTCCGCAAGCCGCGTGGAATCCGACACGCCGGGCAGCAAGAGCGTAAACGTGAGGTAGTCGCGGCGATCGATGGGAAGATCCACGATGTAGTTTTGCGTTAATGTATTTGCCTGGCTGGCCCTTTGCGTCTCCACCAGCGGCAACTCAGTCGTCACTACGATTTGTGCCGTGCCCGCCGCCACCCGAAGGTGAAAGTCCAGTACCAAGGTCTGTCCAACGTTGAGCACCACATTCTTGTGAGTCTCCGTCTGAAAGCCGGCTGCCTGCAGGGTCACCGTGTACACGGACGGGGGCAGCCCCGCCACCTCATAAAGGCCGTCGCTCTCCGTCACTACGTTTCGGCTGATTCCTTTTTCGGGATCAGTCACTTCCACCGTGGCTTTCGGAACTGTTCCCCCCGCGGCATCCGTCACCGTCCCCCGAATTTCTCCCGAAGTTCCAGTACCCTGCGCATGCGCCCCAGGATTAACGGAAAACAACCAAGCTAACGACGCGATAGCACAAGCGAGCAAGGTTGACCTCATAGATCCTCCCTGTATATCGAACACATCCCGAATCTTTTCGAAACTAGCCCATTTATGCTCTGCTCTCCGCAGTCCCCGTGCCGCTGAAATGGTCTTGAGGGTTGTAGCCAAACCCAACGCCTGTATATCCCCACTTATCCATTCGTATTTAAGGTGTTGCGGCAGACCCCACGTCAGCATTCAGGAACTTAACGGACTCAATCCCCCTCGACGGTTGCATCGAAAATTATGATAGTGGGTATCACATTATATTTACTAACGTCAAGACGATTTAACAATCCAAACACCCAATGCGGGGGAGGAAGGAAGCCGCTGGATTTCGCCGCGAATACTTCGAGGCTAGCTTTTCGGCCGGGGAATCGATTAGCGAGGAACCAACACCAATCGGCCGCGGACTTTACCTTGCCGGACTTGTTCGAGGGCTTCGTTGACCTGCGCTAGCGGCCGCGTCGCGACCTCGCAACGGACCTTTCCTTCGGCAGCCATGGCTAGTACTTCGCACATATCCTGTCGCGTTCCGACGGAGGATGCCTGGATATGTACCTCGGATGCCGCCATCTGGATGGGCTGAAAGCAAATGGACTCCGAGGGCAGGCCGACAACCAGGAGAATTCCACCGGGCCTAACAGAAGGAAAGGCCATATCGTAAGCGGCCTTGGCCGCAGAGGTCACCAGTGCGGCATGGACGCCGCCGGCGCGGCGCAGTTCCTTGACCACATTTACGTTTGCCGCGTTGAGGGTTACCGCAGCTCCCAATCCCTTAGCATGTTCGAGTTTTTCATCGGACACATCAATGGCGCTAACGGTTGCTCCCAGTCCCTGCCCGATTTGTACGGCCAGGTGGCCCAGGCCGCCGACGCCGAAGACTGCCAGACGTTGGCTTGGGCGAATTCCGGCGTGTTTCAGAGCGCGATAGACGGTGACGCCCGCGCAGAAGAGTGGCGCGGCGCCGACACTGGAAAGTCCGTCCGGAATCTTCAGGGCGTGGCTCGCGGGAGCCTTGACGAATTCGGCGTAGCCGCCGTCCACCGTTACGCCGGTGATTTGTTGTTTCGTACAGCGATTTTCATTTCCTTCACGGCAGAACTCACATTCCCCACAGGTCCAATGGACCCAAGGAACGCCAACGCGGTCTCCAATTTCCAACTGATTGACGGCCGCACCTTTTTCAACAACGCGACCCGCGATCTCATGCCCGAGAATCAAAGGTTTCTTGGTGATCGGAACGATTTGCGGCCAATCGCCACTGGCAACGTGTAGATCCGAATGGCAAACACCGCAGGCCTGCACCTCGATCAGCACTTCATGTGCGTCGGGCAGGGGCCGAGCAATCTCTTCAATATTCAGTGGCTCTTTGAATTCGTGCAGGATGGCGGCCTTCATTGCGTCCACCTCGAAAAAGCAGGGTGCCCAACTTAGTTCCCAGCGTATGAATTGAAGAGCTCAGCGCCCTTCGTGAGAGCATTTCCGGCTAGGGTTTGCCCCACGCAAGAAGAATTCAACCGCATTCCTTACCCGTTCGGTGAGTTTGTGAGGCCCGGTTAGATCAACAGCCCACTGACGCACAACGGTATTGAAAAGTCCTTCCATGAATTCGGCAAGGTGAACGACTGGGAAATCACAAGAGATCTCCCCGTTCTTTTGTCCTTCGGCGATGATCTCTCGGAGCAGGCTGACGGTTGCGGCCTCCGCCCCTCGCAATTCCGGTGATCGCACCGGGTCCATCGCACCCGCCAGAATCACGGCCTGCCAGAGTGGTCGTCCAACTTCGGTCACGTTTCCCAGAGTTTCGTAAAATCGGCGCAAGCGTTGTTCCGTCGTGGCCTTGACAGAGAGCTCGGCCTTCAGGCTTTCGGCCTGGCGGGCAAACGCACGGCGACCCACTTCGCGCAATACCGCGTCTTTGCTGGGGAAATAACGGAAAAACGTGGGTTGGCTGATTTCCAGGGCATGTACGATGTCGTCGATGCGGGTGTTCTCGTAGCCGCGCTGCCGAAAAAGGTGCAATGCTGTTTCGACGATCTGCTGACGAAGGCGCGCTTTCTTACGTTCGCGAAGCCCTGATGTTGGTTCGCTTCCGGAGGTAGGATGGCTACGCCGTTTCTTCGTGCCCGCGGCGTCGTTGACCCTCCGAGGTGCTGTCGGCCGTCTCCCAGGAGTCTTTGCGCGGCCCACGATATGTTTCCTCCGGAAGAACGCGCAGCCTCATGGCGCGGCCAATATTTCGATAGTCGCACTAACATTATAGTGACTAATGCGAAGTTGCAAGTCTCGTCGTATGGATTGCCGACGAATCTGGCGTTTGGACCGGGGCCCTCTGTGACACCCGAGTGTTTGTGACTTTGGTGCAAAATCCATCATCATTTAGGTAGTTTTACGAGGGCTAGATTGGCGGCGCCGACATATGGCCATGAGCACAGAAGCGGAACTAGAGCGTCGAAACGAGCGGCTTGTCCCCCTCTCGGCCAGAATTTCCTGCGTGCTTTCCGTCCAAAAATGAAAAAATTACCCGGTGCCCCTTCCCATCGCGCTGTTTTTCCATTAAAACCAGGTGTGTCTCCGATCGCGGCAAGTGCATCTAATTTATGCGCGGATGACTCGCGGGATTCCACGAAGGAAGTATGACGAGAAATGACCGTGGGAAGCACGAGAAAGATCTTGGTATTGCGACCCGGGCCAATGGTCTTTACTGGCTTGGTTGTGCTTATTTGCGGATTTCCCTGCAGGTCGCAGCAGATCCCCGCCGCCGGCACCGCGAACTCCGTTTTCTCTGACCCTCGAATCGCCGGGGCAATCCCTGTGGCATCTCCGGCCGAGCAGCAGCAAGCTGGCACCATCACCGGGACAGTTGTGGATCAAACCGGGGCACGGATTACCGGGGCCTCTGTGAAGCTTGTGCGTGAAGGCGAATCCTCTGGCGTAGAGGTTCTCACCGACGAAACCGGGCAATTCTTTTTCCCCAATATCGCTCCGGGGCCATTCCATCTTTCGATCGGCTCCGAAGGACTGGCTGCGCAAGAGTTCTCAGGAAATATCCATCTCGGAGAGGCCTACGTTACCCCGCTGATCCGATTGAATATCGCCACGCAGGTGACCGAGGTGCGCGTCGCGCTTTCCACGGAGCAAATTGCCGACGCCCAGGTAAAGGATCAGGAGAAGCAGCGCGTGTTCGGCTTCATTCCAAATTTTTACGTCAGCTACGTTCCCGACGCGGCGCCGCTCTCTGCAAGAAATAAATTCTCCCTTGCCTGGAAGTCTGCGACCGATCCGGTGACGTTCGCCGCGGTTGGCGTCGTTGCCGGCTTCGATCAAGCGGGCGACCGCTGGGGGGCCTACGGGCAAGGCACGCGAGGCTATGCCAAGCGGTTTGGCGCTTCCTATGGCGACGTTTTTGCTGGAACGTTCATCGGCAGCGCTATCCTGCCTACTGTACTGAAGCAGGATCCGCGTTACTTCTACAAGGGGAGAGGTTCGAAGAAATCGCGGCTTTTCTATGCGCTGGCCAACTCCGTGATCTGCAAGGGAGACAACGGGCACTGGCAGCCGAACTACTCAAGCATCGCGGGAAATCTTGCCGCGGGCGGAATTTCGAACCTCTACTACCCTGCGAACGATCGCAATGGAATCGGAACAGTGGCCGGAACCGCGCTTATCCGTCTGGGAGAAACGGCGGTCGCCAATATTTTCCAGGAGTTCTTTTCCCCGAAGGTGACACGCAATATGCCGAGCGGCGGCCCAGGCCAACCCTGAGGCGCATCCCGGGACAACGCGCTTTCACCCCGACCATTAGTCTTCGAAACTTCCCGTGACGCCCTGAAAGCCATTCAATGCCTGTTTGTAGAGCCACTTCATGACGCGAGTTGCGTCGTAGCAATAGGCGACGTTGTAGCCGAGCGTTGAGAAGCAGTGTGGTTCGCAGCCCTGTTTCATTTCTGCAAGTTGCTTTAAGTCGAATTTCTGGCTTTCGACCGTGCCCCAATCGTAGGTCGCGTTGTACATGGGGAAGCACGGCGCCAGCGTCCCATCGGTCCGAACGATCAACCAGTTCTGCCCGGCGCGGCAGCCCCAGTGTTCGCCCACGCCGCGCATGAAGCCCTTCATGTTCTGCAGCCGCGCAACGGAGTCCACCATTTTGTATCCCTGGCGCTGCTTGTCGATCAGCCAGTCCAGCAGGTCGTCCACCATCGGAAAATCCTGCGGGCGGATGTAGGTGTCGTTTTCATGGAGATGCTTGAAGTGGGATTGCTCCATCATCGGCGCTTCGTTGATGTGAAACGTGATTGAAATCCCGTTGTCGTGGGCGATCTCCACCAGTTGTTTCACGTCGTCGATGTTGGTGCGGCAAATGTTGGTGTTGAAGAAGACCGTGTAGCCGTAGCGATATTGCCGGCGCACGAGATAATCGAAGTTTGAACGCACATGCTCCAGCGCTTTCGGCAGGCCGGGCTTTTCCTTGATCGCATCCACGGCGAAATTGATGGTGGCGATTCCCGCGTCGGCCAGGCGGTCGGTAACTTCAGGACGCAGCAGGCGCGCATTCGTCGCCAGATATACCCAGAAATCCTTTTTCGCCGCGTAGTACAGCGCTTTGTGAACAAAATCGGGCCGCAGCAACGGCTCTCCTCCCGTAGGCGCCAGAACCCGGCAGGGCGTCGATTCCAGCCAGTCAATTGCGCGCCGCGCTGTCTCTTCCGTCATGCCCTTCACGCGGTTGTCGTACGACCAGCAGTAGTGGCAGTCCAGGTTGCATTTCCACTCGGTGAAGAGGTAAGCGATGATCGGCTGGAAATCCCCCGGCAGAACGCGAGATTTGATGTATGGCACCATCCAGCCTCGCATCGTCTGCAGAATGCGCGAAACCGGCCATTGCCGCTTTCCGGTAGTCAATACGTAATCGTGCGCCGCGATGTCCGCCGCATCCAGTTCGTGCAACAACTCAGGATGTTGGGGAAAGACTGCGTCGGGAAGACCGCCGGCCCCCTTGGAAGAGTTGGGCGATGGCCGCTGCCCGGGTTGCTGCAGGAGATTGTGCAGGGGAACATCGAGACGAAAAGACTGAGTAGGAACTGTCGGGAGCGGTTGTTCCAGTGTCGACATTAATCCAACCTCTTCTCTGCCTAAAATGCCAGGGTTGGGCTAGGTCAGCTCACAATCGAATACATCAATACTGACTTGATCCGTTCAGCGCCGCGCAATGCCCCTTCAGAGACGCTGACCGTATGCCGGTGGTCCTGGCAACAAAAACTTGGATAACCGGAATTGCCCCGGGGATACATCGACGAGACAAAAATTCTGAATTTTTGCTAAAAAATCCTTTAACCAATCCGACTAGCCGCCGCATCTAAAGACAAATAGGCACCCGGAGCGGAACAGATCGTTCGGTTTTTCAGTAAGATATGGTCCCAGGACCGGCCGGTCGATAATCATGCGTCACCGGGCTAAGAACTCCCTTGGGTTGAGGGTGCCGTGGAATGGGCTCAGTTTAAATCCTGGTTGAAATTAACGCTGCCCGCCCTAGGCGGTTTCGGACTCTTGCTATCCGCTTTTATTGATTCTTCCTTCGTTCCGCTTCCCCTGGTTACCGATCTGTTGCTGATGGAGTTGTCCAGCCGTCACCCGTTGCGCATGCCGTACTATGCCGCGATGGCCGCTGTTGGCTCGCTGGCAGGATGCATCTGGATTTATTGGATCGCTCGAAAGGGCGGGCACGCCTACTACCGCAAAACGCAGGGCCATCCACCCGGCAAGATCCGAAAGTACATCCAGGACTATCCGATGGCGGCGGTCTTTCTTCCCGCGGTGGCTCCGTTTCCGGTGCCGTTTAAACCGTTTGTGATTGCCCAGGGCGTTTTCCAGGTGCCCTTTGGAACTTTTATAGTTGGCACCCTGCTGGGGCGCGGCGCTCTTTTTTTCCTCGAAGCGTTTCTGGGAGCGCGTTATGGCACGGCGGCGAAACAACTTCTTGTGGAACAGAAATGGGCTTCGATCGCACTGGCGTTTGGGCTGGTGCTGGTTTTCTTTCTGATTCGCCGGTTGCTCGCTTTTCGCAAAACTGAATATTCTCAAACCGATTGAAGCTCACGGACTCGCCGCTCCAGTTCGCGCGTAATCTCGTCCGCGTCCTGTCCGTCGCCAAAACGCACTGACGGGCCAATCGTTGCCCGTACATGGCCGGGCCGCGTGAGAATTTGGTGTTTCTGTTTCAGGTCAAATAGCCCATGCAGGAAGATCGGCACAACCGGGATATTCAACTGTTTTGCCAGCAGGCCGATGCCCGAACGAAAAGGCGACATCTTCCCGTCGTCGGTGGTTTTACCTTCCGGAAAAACCAGAACGTTCCAGCCGCGGTCGGTAAGATCGCCGGCGAAGGCGAAGCTCCGCAGAAATCCGGACTGCTGTGGCAGTGGAAAAACATTGAAGAGACTCACGGCGAGAAAATACCTCAGGCTTTCCATGAATCGTTCGAAGAGATTCAGACTGGCGGATGGGCGGCGCATCCGCGCGAGCCTTTCGCCGCCCATCGCGGTGGCCAGGCGATTTCGAAAACGGGCGGGCAGTGCCGGAAGAATCCAGGCGATATCGAGATAGGTGACGTGGTTGGAAACCACGAGGACCGGCCCCTGAAGACCGCGTAGATTCTCTCGCCCGCGAATCCGGGGAGCAGCCAGCAAATACGTTGCGGGCCATGCGAGGGCATAGTAAATCGCAAGCCGAAAACTCGTGACGGGCCAATTTTGCGGCCAGCTTGGATAAACGTGTTGTACCGGAGAGGATGAGCCGCGGGAGAGCAGCGTCTCCAGTTGCGCAACCGTGGTCACGTCCTGAAACTGGGTTTCATTCAGGTCCACTTGGTGCCGCTCTTCGAGGGCGCTCATCAATTCCACGCGATCGAGCGAAGTGAGGTGCAAATCGGATTCGAGATTGGCATCATGCACGCCTGGTTGAGCGGGGCGCCCGGTGATGCGCGCGATCATCCCGGCAAGCGAATCCGCCGTGTGCGCAGTCTCCCCAGCGCCGCTTTTCGCTTTCTGGACTACTTCACGGATCCGGGGAACAACCGGCTTTTGCGTCGGAGTCCGCGGAAAATCCGGCTCGGGCCAGACAAACGAATGCCGCATTTTCTGATACTCGGCAAGCGAGCGATTGGCGGCTTCAATGATACTGGCCGCATTTCCGTCCGATCCGTTCAGCAAGAGTACAGCACATGGTTCGGCGTTGCCGTCCCGCTCGAGTCCGATAACCACGCAATCGCGAATCCCGGGCTGCGCCCGCAGCGCTTTCTCCAGATCCTCCGGATAAATATTCATGCCAGCTGGAGTGACGATCACATTCTTGCGGCGGCCCTTGAAATACAGCAGGCCGGTTTCGTCCTTCTCTGCGATGTCACCCGTCCGGAACCAGCCGTCGGCTTCGGCGACGGACAGTGTCTGACCGTTCTGCCGGTAGGAGGTCGCAACATTTTCTCCGCGCACCAGAATTTCGCCGTTTTCGTCGACACGCACTTCCAGGCCCGGAAACACTTTCCCGATCGAGCCCTGCGCGGAACGGAACGGGTGATTCAGGCTGATAAGCGAAGTGGTTTCCGTCATCCCGTACCCCTGGATCACGGCGTAGCCTAGTCGATTCCAGAACGTCTCGGCATGTTTCGGAAGCGCCGCGCCCCCGGAAATAAAGGCCCAGAATTTCCAGCCGAGCCGCGAATGGATTTTGCGAAAGGTCCACCAGCGCCGCAAGAAATGCTGTTTCTCTGCCAGCGCGAATTTGTTTCGAAACTGGTCCATCTTTCCTTCCCGTTCCTCCAGACGCTCGACCTCCCGCTGAAGGGACTCGATGAAGCGCGGAACCGCCACTACGACCGAAACGCGCTCCCGGCGGATCGTATCCATAAATTCGGCGGGCCGTAGCGAATCGAGAAAGACAACGGTACCAGCCAGCAACGGAGGAATGAACACACCGAGCATCTGGCCAAATACGTGGCTCAGCGGAAGCAGGTTCAAAAAACGGAGCGGGTGAAACAGTTTTTCGTAGCGAAGATATTTCTGGATTTCAGACTGCAGCGGTTCGATGTTCGCCAGGACATTTCCGTGCGTGATCACCACTCCGCGAGGCTCGGCCGTGGTGCCCGAGGTAAAAATGATTTCCAGGGTGTCTTGACGCGAAAGCGACGGTGAGGGGTAAGGCGAAGAATCGTTTCGCGCAATTGTGGTGAGAAGCGACTCCAGCGTGATCGAGGGAACTTTCCAGCTCTCCTTCTGCCCGCTCGCATGAAAAACGAGCTTCGCATTCACCTCCTGCGCCACGCGGCCCGCAAATTCTGGCGATGAGGCATGGTCGATCGGGACAACGACAACACCGCGAAGGAGGCACGCCAGAAATACGGTGATCCATTGCGCGGAGTTTTCGCCCCACAACAAAACGGCGTCACCCCTTGCTATCCTCCGGACCTCCAGTTCACGTGCGAGGCGATTTGCCCCTTCGCCGATCTGCGCGTAGGTCCAGCTTTCCATGCGATAACCGCGCCGCTGTCGAACGGCAATTTCGCCGCCGAGCGCCGCATAATTTCTCGCAAAAGTTAGAAGTGACTCCACGAGCTCTCCAAACATCTATTTTGGCAGAAGTTAGGGAGACCCGCGCACCCCGGCGGCTCCGGAAGTTTGATAGGCTTTTGTTGCCGTGGGATACACACAAAAAGTCGTCATGATTGGCGCGGGAATCTCCGGACTGGCCTGCGCGTATCGCCTGAAGCAATTGGGAATCCCGTGCCTCGTCCTTGAAGCGCGGGACCGCCCCGGCGGCGTTATTGCCACGATCCGGCGAAACGGTTTTCTGTTTGAGACCGGCCCACAATGCCCACGATTTCCACAATCGGTTTGGCAGTTGGTCCGCGACGTAAATTTGGGAACCGAATTTGTAGCGGGCGACCCTGGTGCCAAGCGTTACATCCTTCGAAATGGCCGCTTGCACCGGGCGCCTTTCTCTCCGGCTGGGCTCATCGGCACCCGATTGATGGGTCTCGGCTCCAAGCTGCGAATTCTGACCGAGGTCATCGGATCTTCCCGGCCTCCGGCGAACGAAGAAACTCTGGCCGATTTCGTCCAACGCAAATTCGGCAGGGAAGTGCTCGACTATCTGGTGGACCCGTTGATTTCCACCGTATTTTTCGGCGATGCCCACAAAATGGGCATGGAAAGCGCCTTTCCTGCCCTGGTGGAATGGGAGCGAGAGCGAGGCAGCGTTGCGAGGGGCGCGCTTCGCGCACGCAATGCAAAGCGGCACGCAGCAAAATCTGACGAATCTCCCCGGCAAGCCGGAACGATCCGCGATCACGATGCACTGCGCGTCACCGATGCGTTGCCTTCGCTGGGTTCCTTCCGCTCGGGAATGGCCGCTCTTCCGGAAAGGCTTGCTGCGGAATTACGCGAGGAAATTCGCTACGGCGCCGTGACCGCGGGCATCGCACAATCACATGATGGAAATAACGAAACACGGCCTGCCTGGAAAATCGGCTTGGCGAATGGTGAGAATATAGTTGGCGAACATCTGATCCTCGCGGTCCCTGCCTACGTTGCAGCAAATCTCCTCTCAACCGCCGCTCCACGGTTGGCCGTACCGCTGCAGGCGATCGAGTATGCGCCGGTCTGCGCTGTGGGTTCTGCGTACAGCTGCGCTCAAGTGGCCAATCCGCTGGATGGATTCGGCTTCATGGTTCCGCGGCGGGAAGTATTCGAGACAATCTGCACGTTCTGGAATTCGTCCTTGTTCCCGGGGCGCGCTCCTGACGGCCAAGTGCTGATGACTAGCTTTGCGGGAAGGAACATGAACAAGGACGCAGCGGGATTGGACGAAGAAAAAGTTGCGCAGGTGGTGGAGGTGGAGAACGCCAAAACACTCGGCATCAAGGGGCCTCCGCTCGACCGCGAGGTCTGGAAAGATTCACGCGCTCTGCCGCAATATAATGTCGGGCACGCGCGGCGAGTGGCGGAGATTCAGAGCAACATGGAAACGGTGCCAAACCTGCAAATTATTGGCAATTTTCTGAAGGGCCGGTCCATCGGCGATTGTGTCGACATTGCATTTGCGGCAGCCGAACGTGTTCATAGCCGGATTGCCAGCGAAATCATCTAAGAAGTTGCAGAATTGTTTTGAGGAGAGGGAACGTTGATTCAGATCGTAGCTTGGATCGCCGGCTTTGCGCTGTTCGGCGCGGCACTGGGCCTGGTTTACCAGGTTTTGGGTGCGCGAAGAGATAGCATACTCCATCCTCCACCCGGCAAGTTGGTCGACCTCGGAACTCATCATCTGCACTTGCTGGAATCGGGACGCGGCGGTCCGACTGTTGTGCTGGAAGCAGGCCTCATGTCCACCATGCTGAGCTGGAGTGAACTGCAGCGCGCGCTTGCCGGATCATTTCGCGTTGTCAGTTATGACCGGGCGGGCCTTGGCTGGAGCGATTTAGGACCCATGCCGCGAACCGCTGACCGCATCGTCGATGAACTTCACACTTTGCTGCAGCGGGCGGAAATTCCTCCCCCGTATGTTCTGGTGGGACACTCCTTCGGCGGATTGACGATGCCGCTCTTCGCCGCGCGATTCCCCGAAGAAGTTGCCGGCATGGTCCTAGTTGATCCGGTCGCGCCCGCAGAATGGAATCCGCCTTCGGACCACGACTTGAAGCAGACGCGCATCGGCGCCAAGATCTGCCGTCGCGCCGCGGTTCTTGCGCGCTTCGGACTGATTCGTTTCGTTGCTTTTCTCCTCACGACCGGAGTAAAAACAGTTGCCGCGCATCTTGTCCGCCTGATCAGCCGCGGGTCGCCCTCCGAATCGGGAACCGTTTCCAGTCCTTGGTTCGCAGCCTTGCCGGCAAGCGAAAAAGCAATGGCATCCGTATTCTGGATACAGCCAAAGTTTGCGCTGACAATCGCCAGCCAACTGGAGAATCTCCCCGCGAGTGCCGCCAGCGTCAGCCGGTTCGCGAATTTTTGCGATAAGCCTGTGGTTATTCTTTCGGCGCGCACCGCGCCCGAGCGCCGCCGTGCCGAGCACGCCGCGATTGCGGCGCGTCTGCCGCAGGGGGAACACGTGCTTGCCGGAAACAGTAATCACTGGATCATGCAGGCGGATCCTGAATTGGTAATCCGAGCGATCGAAAAGGTAGCCGGCTATTCCGAAAAAGTCATGTCTCATTCGTCGTGAGGCCGTTGGTTCCCGCGCATCGACCAGCAAAACTCTTTGAGCGGTCCGGGTTGCTGCGCGGGCGTTTTATTCGAAAAGGATCTTCGCCATCATCCCCTTGTCTTCGTGATTCAGCAGGTGGCAGTGGAACAGCGACATTCCCCGGATCACCGGGTTAGTAAAATCCATCACCACGTCTACGGTTTCACCCACCGGCACATTCACGGTGTCCAGCCACACCTGGTTCTCCAGTGGTTTCCCGTTTGCGGCAAACACCAGAAAGTGCACCTGGTGAATATGCATCGGATGCAGTTCCGCCGAGCTGTTCAGTATGCGCCAGTGCTGATACGTTCCGACTCGTGCGCTCGTCATTGGCGCCGCGTTTGGCTCATACTTCCGGTCGTTGATATAAAACCCATTCTCGTCCTCGGAAAAAACAACGGTGAAGTCCGGCTCCGTACCTTCGTACGCGCGCAAATCAATCGATTGGTATTCCGGCGGCGGCAACTTGCGATGCTGCTTCTCCGGCGGCGGCGCCAACTTACCCGCGCGCAGATCAGCAAGCACCATTCCCGGATTTGGGTCGCCCAGCGCTCCCGTGTTGACGCATAACGTTCGAAGCGTTGCATGCGCGGCCGCACCGGGGCCGGTAACGATTGCCTCCAGGCGCCCGGCCGGAGGAACCATTGCGTGGTCCACGACTTTCACCGGATGCTGCGGATCGTGGAAGGCCAGCGGCATCCCGTCCAGCGATACAATTTCCAACTTTTGCTTATCAAGTTGCAAATCCAGGTATTGATCCGCGGACGCGTTCACAATCCGCCAGAACTGCCGTTCCCCCGGGTTGATCCCGATCGCCGGGCGAATCTCGCCGTTGACGGTAAACACCCGCTCAGTCGATTCCGAACCGCTTGCGCAAGAGGCAGGCTCCACTTCCACGCGGCGCAATAGCGCAGCGGCCCCAGCCGAATGCTCGATCGATTCACCGCGAACCACCAGCACTTGCTCTCGCAGTTTGTGCACTTCCGGAACATAACGCTCCATGCCTTCAATCACAATTGCTCCGGACATCCCGTCCAGCGCCTGGCGATGGCTCTCTCCGTGCGGGTGCGTGTGATACCAGAAGAGTCCCGGTGGATGGTCCGCCGGAATCTCCACGGCGTAGTGCAACGTGTCTCCTGGCATAGCCATCATGTCGATCACGTCGTCCTGCGGCGATTGTGGCGAAATTTCCAGCCCGTGAAAATGCAGATTCGTCATGTTTTTGCAGGGAGAAATCGCGCAACTTTCCGTCGAGTGAACGGGGAGATCGTTTTCGTAATCGATCTTCAGCGTGTCGCCCGGAAAGACGCGAATCACCGGCGCGATGTTTTTTCCCTCATACGAAAAAGAGTCCCGGCCCTGGGCATTTACGGCCGCGTGTAGTGTCAATGAAACGACGCGGCTTTCCGGGTGCGCTTGCGGGAGCGGCGCGGCCGGGACATTCAGCCGCCCGGCCGCAACAATCGCCATCAACAAAAATCCCGTGGAACTCCAGCCTCGATGGCTCACCATGCCCGCCATCCCGTTCTTCCTCCTGCTTAAACAGCTCTCAGCGCGCCGCGATTACCGCGCTACCTGACGAATTTCACGCGACGGAGGCGCCATGAATTCCGGTCCAACCGGATGACGCACGCTCTCTCGCAGAATCGCATCAATCGCATCGAAATCCTCCTGCGTCAACTTCCAGCCGCCTACTTCGTTAATCGGCTCAAGTTGATCCGGTCGCCGCGCGCCCCAAAGCGCTGCTCCGACCCCGGGCTGATCCAGCAACCAGCGTACCGCCAGGTGAATCACGTTCTTGGCGAATTTGTCGCGGGCATATGCGTCGAGCTTCGTTGCTGCTTCCAGGTATTCGGCGAATTGCGGCGCCTGGAATTTCGGGTCGCTGGTCTTGCGCAGGTCGTCCTTTGTAAACTGCCGGT
Organism: Vulcanimicrobiaceae bacterium; assembly: GCA_035484435.1. Taxonomy (GTDB): domain Bacteria; phylum Acidobacteriota; class Terriglobia; order Acidiferrales; family UBA7541; genus Acidiferrum. The sequence continues at coordinate 32,649 of DATHOY010000105.1, forward strand.
CCGCCCGCATCGTGCCGCTCAGCAACCCGCGGCAGATGGCGCCATAGGTGAGCGCGATGACGCCGTGCTCACGGGCATACGGCAGAACGTCGGCTTCGATTTCGCGTTCGAAAAGGTTGTAAGGCGGCTGGACCGTGTGGAGCGGCGCCACCGCCTGGAAACGCTGCATCTGTTCCGGGGAAAAATTGCTCACGCCGATCGCGCGAATCTTTCCCTGCTCATGAAGTTCGCGAAGCGTCGCGGCCGTCTCTTCGATCGGTGTAACCGGATCCGGCCAATGCACCTGATAGATGTCGATGTAGTCCGTTTGCAAGCGTCGCAGAGAATCCGCAAACTCCTTCAAAATCCGCTCGCGACTGGAGTTGCGCTCGATTCTGCCGGTGGTCCAGTCGATCCCCACCTTGGTGGCCAGAACAATGTTGTCTCTCCGGCCGTATTGCCGCATGGCCTCCCCAACGATTTCTTCTGAGCGCCCTTGGCCATAAATGGGCGCCGTGTCGATCAGGTTGATTCCCATATCCAGCGCCGAATGAATCGTGCGGATCGACTCTTTCTCGTCCGTTCCGCCCCACATCCAGCCGCCGATGGCCCAAGTCCCCAGTCCGATCCGGGAACTCTTGAGAGTTGTATTTTTGATGGTGATGTATTCAAGCATTTCCTTTTTCCTTTTCTTGGTGTTACAAAATCGCCGTGTGCCTATCCAAGCCACTGAGGATTGGCAAACGTGCCATCGAAGTGGTGAGAGGTTTTGTACAGTTCAAACTTGCCGGCTTCCGCGGCATTGGCCGTCTTTGCCAGAAGCGACGAAACGTCGGTGGAACTCATTGGGCGAAAACTGCGGGCTGCCTGAAGAGCTTGCTGCAGAATCGGCAGGGAATCACAGCCGGTGATCACCACGCTTGTCGGCAGATTCATAGCGTAGTGCAGGCATTCCACGGCCGTCGCCGTTTTGCTTTCCAGGATCACATGATCCCCCATCGGCTTCATGCCCAGGACGCCTATATCGTTTTGCAGCAGTACGGGCAAAACCTTCTTTTCAAAACTCTCAAAGTGAGCATCCATCACGTTAAGCGGCATCTGGACAGCGTCAAAAGTGAATTTATGCTTCGAAGCGGTCGCAAGCATTTTCAGATGAATGTCCGGACTCTTGTGCCCCGTGAAACCGATGTGGCGAATCTTGCCGGCTTTCTGTGCTTCCAGCACGGCCTCCAACGCTCCGCCCGCTGCAAAAACCCTGTCGGGATCGGTTTCGCGAATCACCTCATGGAATTGCATCAGATCGATGCGGTCGGTCTGCAAACGCTTCAGCGATTCATTGATCTGGCTGGTCGCCGCGGCTTTCGTGCGTCCATCGATCTTGGACATCAGAAAGGCCTTTTGCCGGTAGCCGTTGCGCAACGCCATTCCCATTCGTACTTCACTCTCGCCGCCGTTGTAGTCCCAGCAGTTGTCGAGAAAATTCAGGCCTTCATCCAGGCCGGTCCGAATTATGCGGATGCTCTCCTGTGGGTCCGCCTGCCTGCCCAGGTGATAGCCGCCGAGCCCGATCAGTGAAACCTTCTCCCGTGTGCGTCCCAACGTTCGATAGGGAATTCCATTGTTGAATTCCGCTGCGGCAACGGGACGATTCACCTGCGCGAAAAGGAGGGATGCCGCGGCCAAGCCTACAAATTCGCGCCGGGAAACGCCCTTCTCTGGCGTTTCCCGTGTCTCGTTAACCGACAAGGAGGCCGCGTCAAGCGGTTCCCCTTGCCCTTGTAGATTGTTTTTTCTGTCCATGACTTCCTGCTTCCTCAAATACCAAGGATGCGATTATCCAAAAAGCCCGCTCGAAGAGAGCGGCAGACTCCGCACGCGCTTTCCTGTGGCGGCGTAAATCGCGTTGCAGAACGCCGCAACAAACGGCGGCACGCCCGGTTCACCCACTCCTGCGGGCGGAGCGAAACTCTCAACGATATAGACGTTCGTCTGCTGAGGTGCCTCATTGATTCGTGCCACGGGATAATCGTGGAAATTCGATTGCTGAATCACTCCGTTCTTTGCAGTGATCTCCCCCGTTCGCACGATGCTGGTGCCAAAAACCGCGGCACCCTCAAATTGCGCCCGGGTAATTTCCGGATTCGCCACCAGCCCCGCATCCACGGCGAAGTCCACCCGCGGAATGCGAATTTCGCCCCGGTCGTTGACCTCAACCTCAACTACCGTGGCCACGTACGTCAGGAAACTCCGGTGGGCTGCGATTCCGAACCCGTGTCCCTTCACGCTCTTCTTTTTCGCCCAGCTGGATTTCTCCGCGACCAGCTCCGTGACATGCCGCAACCGCCCGGTTTCCCACGGATACGTTTCGAGCGAAGCCCCGTAATTCGGATACTCGACATTCTTGAAGTCGATCGTTCGCCCAGGACCGATCAGGTCGAGCAGGTATTCGCAGGGGTCG
>DATHOY010000106.1:0-4983 GCA_035484435.1 Vulcanimicrobiaceae bacterium
CCCGGCGGCGATCGCTGCCCGGGCGCCAAATGTGTTCGCGTTGTAGAAATTGTTGCGGTTGAATTCGTAAGCACTTCCGTGGAATTGGTTGGTTCCCGACTTGGTTGCAACGACAATTTGACCACCACCGCTGCGTCCAAACGATGCGTCATAGTTGCTGCGTTCCAGCGTGAACTCCTGGATCGCATCGATGCCCGGGGTGTTCAGCAATGTTCCATTGGACCCGCTGTCGTTGATGTCGGCGCCGTCCACCGTCCAGTTATTCGCGCCGGTGCGCGCGCCATTGATTGAGATCTGCGTGTTGCTGCTGAGACCAAACCCGGGCTTATCGCCAAGCTGATTCGAGACGCCGGGTTGCAATAACACCAGCTGCTCGAAGTTGCGATTACTGAGCGCCAACTCCCGAACCTGGTCGCCAGTAACCGTTCCGGACTCTTCGGCGGTCGTGGTCTGGATCGGCGTGTTCTCCGCGGTCACTTCGACGCTTTCAGTGACTTTTCCGGCTTTCAATTGCACATCGAGAGTGTGTTTTTCGGCAACGTTGAGGATGACGCTGCTGGCCACAAATTTCTGGAAGCCTTCGAGTTGGACCGTGACCGTATACTTGCCCGCAGGAAGGTTTGTGATGTTGAAATTCCCGGTGCTACTCGTCGTCACTCTACGAACATCAGCGCCGGTGTCTTCGCTGTGAACTACGAGGGTCGCGTTCGGTACCAAGGCGCCGCTGGCATCCGTCACAGTACCGGTGAGCGTGGCGGCCAACTCTTGCGCCAGGCCAGCGGCCGACAAGATGAGGACGGTTAGCGACAACATCAGGAAGAACGAGAAGGATGATAGCGTTTTTGCAACATCCCGCCGCTTCTCAACGTACGCTGTTTGTTTCATTTGCAAAGCCTCCTAAAACACACTTCACGCGCGACTGAAAAGAGCCGTCGATAAAGCGCTCTAATGCAATCCAACTATGCTATATAGCACATGGATGGTCATGGTCAAGAAGAAAATTGTAAATCATTTCAAAAAAATCGCGAGGGGTCACCGTTGCGATCTGCTCCATAAGCACCGCGTAGATCCGTGAGTTCCTGCAAAATGTTTTCATTGAGCGAAGCTTAGTGTTTGGGAAAGCTGTGATTTTCCCAACAGGTCTGCGCATTTCCATCGTGAGGAATTCGGGGGGAGAAGGCAGAACCTGGGACAGTCAAAATATGATTGCGCACTATAACAAAAACGAATTGCATGTCCCCGGGCGGCTCGACTCGGTTTCGTACTTTCGCCTTTACACGGAGCCCGAAATGAGCTATATAGCACAAGGAAGGACCAATTAGCCTTAAAACGCCCTGTCGTTAGCAAGAGTGGATTAGTGGCTCGGCGCCTCGATTCGAGGACGGAAAGTCATTTCATGCCTGGAAACCATCGCAACGGCACCCCGGTTTACAAAAGAATACAGAACGCTATCCGGAAGCGGATCGAGTCCACGGAGTTGAGACCGGGGGATGCGGTTGCTTCGGAACGCGAACTGGCCAGAACTAACAAGGTGAGTCTGATGACCGCTCGCCACGCTCTCGCCGGCTTGGAGCGCGAAGGAGTGGTCGAGCGCCGGCGTGGCGCGGGCACCTTTGTAGCCGCCCCGAAGATCCATTTCAATAAGTTGATGAGCTACTCGGAGCACATGTCGAGCCGTGGGCTGGTTCCGCGTTCGAGGGTACTGGTTGCCAAGGTCATCGAGCACGAGGCGGAAGTCGCCGCTCGACTTGGATTGCCCGCGACCAGTGCCCTCGTCAAGATTGAACGGCTGCGCGAGACCGGCGATGAACCATTTGCGCTGGAGACTTGTTATCTGCCTGCAACCGAGTTTTCCGAGTTGGTCAAAGCTCCATTGGGAAGGGTTTCCTTATTTGCAACACTGGAGCACGACTACGGGGTTGAACTCGCTTACGCGGATGAGGAAGTTGACGCCACCGCCGCCGATGCCAACGTAGCCGAGTTGTTAGCCGTGGCTCGCGGCGCCTCCGTTCTGCGCATCCGGCAAGTGATTTACTCGTCGAAAGGAAAAGCCACGATCTACGGAGTTGGTTTCTACCGTTCGGAGCGCCACACGCTGTTTATCCGCCGCTTTCGCTAACCTCGTCCCGCTTTCCGATTTCAGTTGGCGGTCAGGGAGTGTGAAGCGGCCGCCTTATTGTCAGAAGCACGTCGAAGACAAACAGTGCGATGGCGATGTCGTTGAACAATGTCGCTTGGCGCAAGGTTGGCCAAAGTTGGTTTGCGGCCCAGAAGAGAAAGGCGGAGGCGAGAATAATCGTCTTGATCACTTCCGATCTCACAGGTCTTGCAGTCAGTTGATACGTAAGAACGGCAAAGGCAATCAGGCCGAGCGGAAACGCGGCGAGGAAATCGTGCGCCTGAGCGGGAAAGAGGCCAGGAAGTACGTCCCACAGAAGCAGCAATCCAATTCCACCCAGCGTCACGAGGCCCAAGAGTATGGGCACGGCCCGGGGAACACGAATCGACATAAACGAGGCCTCAGGGCAGTCAGCATTCTGCGAGTGGCGCCCTCTCAGTATTGAGCGGTAACCAGCGCGTCTTCAGGATATCCTGGCATCCCAAACTCCGGAACGTCCAGGCCCTCCTCTTCAGATTCCGGCTGCACTCGCATGCTCTTCACTTTATTGACCACGAAGAAAACTACAAAAGTCGCACCGAACGCCCAGACTGCATACAACGTAGCTCCCATCAGCTGACACCAGAATTGCCGAGTATCGCCGTGAATCAGTCCGGTGACTCCCTGCCCGGCATGCCCCAGGTAGCTCGACGCGCCGACGCCGTTCCAGCCAGAGCCGTAAGTTCCATCTGCAAAAATACCTACCGAGACAGCACCCAGCCAGCCGCAAAAGCCGTGCACCGAAACAGCGCCGCAGGGGTCATCAATCTTCAGAACACGCTCGTTGAACAGAACGCCGCCGCACACAACGCACCCGGCCAGGACGCCTATGATCACGGCTGAGGTTGGAGAGACGAAGGCGCAAGGAGCGGTAATCGCGACCAGACCCGCCAGCATTCCGTTGCAAGCCATCGTGATGTCGGGTTTGCCGAATAGGAAATACCAGATGAGCATTGCCGCAGCCGAACCGGCAACGGCTGCCAGATTGGTGTTGACGGCGACGACTGAAATACGCAGGTCGGTCGCGCCGAGAGTAGAGCCGGGGTTGAACCCCATCCACCCGAACAGCAGGATGAAGGTGCCGGTGACCACGTACACAACGTTGTGAGCAGGGAAGACGCGGATTTTCCCACCGGGGCCGAATTTTCCCAGGCGCGGGCCTAGAATTATGGCAAGGGCCATGGCACAGAACCCCCCGACTGCGTGAACCACGGTGGAACCTGCAAAGTCGACATAACCGTGACCGAGATTCATGGTCGATCCTAGCTGCGAGAGCCAACCTCCACCCCAGGTCCAGCAGCCAGAAATCGGATAGAGGATCGCTCCGATGAAGAGCTCACAGAGCAGAAACGCCCAAAAGCTGATGCGCTCGCAAATGGCACCGACGATGATGTATCCCGCGGTCTCCATGAATACGACTTCAAACAATGCCAGGCAATTGCTGCCGGTGTCGTAAGCCGGGCCAAGGAAAAAGAAGCCTTTCCCGCCTACAAATCCCCATTGGCCACTGCCGATCAGAAAATGATTCAGGGTGGGAACGCCGCCCAAGTTAGCGGGCGCGGCGTTGATTGCGACTGCTCCGAACTGGAACGCATAACCGACGGCATAGTAGGCGAGGAAAGCAAAAACGTAGGCCGCGAAGTTCAGCATCATAAGATGCGCGGCATTCTTCTTTCGAACCAGCCCGCAGGTGAGCAAGGCGAATCCCGCCTGCATGAACAGGACGAGGTAGCCGGTGTTCAACGTCCATGCGAAGTTCGTTCCGACGCGGGTGTGCCCAACGCTGTCGGCGAGCTTTACGGCCAGGGGTTCTTTCGCCGCTTGAGCCTGGTATTCGTCGAACGCCTTTTTCTTCTCAACATAGTCGGGAGCCGTTTTATCTGTTGGCTCGGGAACGACGAAAGGATTGCCGGCGGCATCGACAGCGGCCGATTTGTCTCCGGTCGCGGTTCCGGCCGGATCCGGCTTGGGGCCGTCATCGGCAAAACTGAAAGCGGATAATCCAGCCAACATTCCCGCCAGAAGAACGGTAGTGGCCCCGGATGCCATCAACCTTCGGCGCAGAGACCTCCCTGCTCGTTTTGTCATTTCTGAGAGCTCCTATGTATGAGTCGTGCAGCAATTTTCCGTATCGAGTGCGGATGAAAACTGATTCCGGCGCAGACAACTCCTGTGCGGCGCCGATATTCACCAGATCGTGGGAGCCGGAATCAATCCGCCGACGATAAATGCGGGTATTCGCTCCGTCCAATACAAATTTCTTATAGCAACCATCAGAAAAGTCCCGCCCCGGCCATCGAAGAAACCAAGGGCAATTACCATGTTTGCAACGTCTTGCATGGAAAAAATTCTTTCCCTAACCGAAGACGTTTCAAGCCGGTGCAGCACCGTACTGACTCGAGGAGAAAGCGGTACAGGGAACTGGTGGCGCGGGCAGTCCATTTCTCCGGCAATCGCGCCGCGAAGCCATTCATTGCCGTGAGTTGCGCCGCGCTGACCGAAACTCTTCTGGAGAGTGAGTTGTTCGGCTAGGAAAAGGGTGCCTTCACCGGGGCCGCCGCCCAAGCAAAAGGGAAGTTTGAGTTGGCTCATGGAGGCACGATCTTTCTCGATGAGATCGGCGACATCCCTCCCAGGCTGCAGGCCGGCCTTTTACGACTCTTGCAGGAGCGCCGCTTTCGGCCGCGCTGGAGGCAATGAGAAGGGTCGAGGTCGATGTGCGCATTATCGCCGCCACCAACCAGAACCTTGCGGAAGAAGCGCAGCAGGGAAGGTTTCGCGAGGATCTGTACGATCGCCTCAACGTGATTGAGATTCACCTGCCA
>DATHOY010000107.1:0-3968 GCA_035484435.1 Vulcanimicrobiaceae bacterium
TGGCGGCGGCTCCGAACGAACGCTTGCCGAGGCGGCAAGGAATGCGCTGCACGGAGACGATGCGCGTTTCAAGTTCGGCGAGATCGGCTGGATCGACGCCGGTGAGTTCTTCAGCAAGAAGCGCGGCCTTGGGGCCTTCAAGAGCCAGAGATGCGAAATCATCCGTGCGGTCGGTGAGGGTGACGTCGTCCATGATGATGTACTTGTCCAGCGCGGCGATCAGCGGCTCCCGGATGCTGGCGTAGGAAACGCAGAAAAGTTTTTCGGGCAGCGCCTGGGTTTCGATTTCGGCGAGGATGCGCCCTTGCGGATTCAGGAAGAGCGAAAGCGTGCCGTGATTTTCGCGCAGGTCCTTGATGTTGTTGGTGAGGATGGCGTTCAGGTAGCGGACGCGATCGGGCCCGGTGAAGTCGAGATAGGCACGGTAGTTTTTATCGAGAAGTGCGACGCTCTCGTGGAGATGCCGGTATTCGGCCTGCCACTCGCCAAAGTGGTCGGGGAGCGAGCACCCGAACCAGGCGCCGAGTTGCGCGCCGGATTGGGCGTGGAAGGCGGCGAGAGGTGTGGAGAGGACTTGGGTGGGGGATTCCAAAGTTGTTCCTTTGTAAGCTTCCAGTTTAGCAAATGCGAGAAGTGGCAGCGCCCCGTAAAAGTGCCTCTCATGCGACAGTTCCTGGCTGAGGTTGTACGGTAGCATTGAGGGACTTGGAGAAAATCCAGGGAAAGTGGATATACTTCTGAAATGGACGCGACTCACAAAATGGTGCAGACCTCCGACGCGGCGCACCCAGACATGATTTACATGCGGCTTCCGGTGGGGATGCTGCAGTGCAACTGCCAGATCATCGGCGACCCAAAGACACTGGAAGCCATTGTGATCGATCCCGGCGACGAGGTGGAGCGCATCCTGGGCATGCTGGGACGCTACAAGCTCAGCGTGAAGGCGATCATCAGCACCCACGCGCACATTGACCATGTCGGCGGCCTGGCGAAGTTGCACATGTACACGGGCGCGCCGGTGATGATGCACGGCGAGGATTTGCCGCTCTATCACGGAATGGAAGAGCAGGCGGCGTTTCTCGGCGTAGCGACGCCGGAGCTGACGCAGGTGGATCACCTGTTGAAAGAAGGCGACACGCTGCCATGGGGAGGATTCCACGCCAGCGTGATTCACACGCCGGGGCACACACCGGGAAGCGTTTCGCTCTACATGCCGCAGGATTGCGGCAGCGTGAAGCTGGCCCAGCCCCAGTTGTTTGCGGGCGACACGCTGTTCGCCGGCAGCATCGGGCGCACGGATTTGTGGGGCGGCTCGATGGAGCAGATTATGGAGTCACTGCGCGAGAAGCTGATGCAGCTGCCGGATGAGACCCTGGTGCACCCCGGTCACGGAAATTCGACGACGATTGGCCTCGAAAAGGAAATGAATCCGTTTTTGAAGTAGGACCGCAGCGCATTGATCCAAACACAATTTCAGCGAGGGGGGGGCCGGCGATGGGGCAAGAAGTGGTTTGCACAGCGCGGTGGGGCGGGAAAAATGTGCGCGGAAAGGCGTTGTTGGAGGCGGCGGAAATTCTATTTCGCGGGGAGGAACGCCGGAAGATTCCGTTTTCGTCGATCTGCGGGATGGAAGCCAAAGACGGCGAACTGCGACTGAAGACGGACGACGGATTAGTGATTTTTGAGCTGGGTGAGCGCGCAGAAAAATGGCGAGAAAAAATTGCGAATCCGAAGTCGGTCGTGGAAAAGCTGGGAGTAAAGCCGGGAGAGCCGGTGGCGTTGTTTGGAAATCTGGACAGCACGTTTCTGAAGAAACTCAAGGAACAAAAATCAGCTGTATCGACAGGCAAGGTTGTTGATGGAGCCGGCTGGATTTTCTTTGGTGCGGATGCGCGGGAGAAACTGGGAGAGATCAAAAAGATTGCAGGGAAAATGAAAGGGAGCGCGGCGCTCTGGGTGGTCTATCCGAAGGGACAGAAGGGCATCACGGAGACGGACGTGATCGGCGCGGGTCGGAGGGCCGGGTTGAAGGATGTGAAGGTGGTGGGGTTCAGCGCGACCCACACGGCGCTGAAGTTGGTGATTCCGTTAGAGAGGCGTTAGGGGTGTCGCTCCTACTGGGTGGTTTCGCGGGCTTTGCGGAGTTCTTCCATCACCGATTGGATTAGTTCCTTGGCGTGGGTCAGTTCCTGGGTGACCATGCGCAAATCCATGGCAGGGACGGTGGGGTTGCGCTGGCTGGTGCAGTAGACGCCGTGTTGGCCGACGAGGACGAGTGCGTTGGTGATGCGGTCGAGAGAGACCGCCAGGCGTCCGCGGTCGCGCCCGAAGCGCTGCTCGGAGTGCTCGAGCTCGTCGTGATGCTCCTTGAATGCCGACATGTGACTCCTTCGGTCCTGTAGCTCAGGCTTAAGGCCCGAGGGTTTTCATTAACGCGGCACAACCTTGCCAACGTAAGGAAAAGCCTCACCCCTAAAGGGGTGAGCTACAGCAACTGCAATTTCCGCCGCCCCGTACCCCTCTCCCTGCGGGCGTTGCACTTCGGGCACAGGGTAGAGGCGCGAATCTTTACCCTACCGCAGGGGCAGAACATAATCCAATTGAGCCGCAGCCAGACCCAGCAGAAAGCAGCGCCAATTTTATGAGCCTTCAGAAGCAGGCCGGCAAAGAATTCGTTCCTTTCGGTGATCGGCCCGGTGGAAATTGGGAGCATCCAAACATGCGACGTTCGGACCTAGTGCAACACAAAGAAAAGGAAAACGGGCGAATCGATCGCACTTCGCAGATCGTGTTCGGTGAAAGGCAGCACCTTTTGCGGGTGCTGGATTCGCTGGAAGGCACCTCGTTACCCATCGCTCGGATGCAGCAGGAACGGCGCATCTTGGAAGAGTTGATTCATGCGCGGACGCGGGAATTGAACCAGATCAACACGGCCTGGGATGAAAAAATTGGCCTGGTGCTGAGCGCGGAAGCGAAGCCGGAGATGTTGGAGAAGCTGGTGAAGCAGGCTCCGGAAGAAGACTATTACATGCTGCGGCTGATCAGCGAGCATCCGCGGACGAATGCGAAGACTCTGGGCAAGCTGGCGAAGCATCCTTATGGCGCGATTCGCGAAAACGTGGCGCGGCACCCGAACGCCGACGCGAACACACTGACGTACCTCAGCAAGGACAAGACGCAGCCGCTGTGGTACCTGGTGGCATTCAATCCCAATACTCCGAATCCGCTGCAGCGGAAATTGCGCGACCGCCTGAAGAAGCTGGGCGAAGCGCAACCGATCCGGTAACTGCCGGTGCGGTTCTTCGCCCCGTAAGCCATCCCCCGAGCAATCTACCCAGATGTCATCCCAAATTCGCCTCGTTTGCGGGTGAGGGATCTACTTTTTCTTCGTGGTCATGGTGACCGGTCGAGAGACCGGCTACCACAGGTGTCTCCATCGGTTTTTGGGCCGGCACGGGAAACGATACAATACCGCCCATGCGAACTGGGGCAGGTGTGACGCGTGGGCTTCGTGACGAAGTCTTGCCGCGGGTGGAAGAAGTTTTTCCCTTCAAAATTCAGCTAAAAACGGAAAAGGTGCTAGCCCTGTTGGTTTCGGCGGTGATGCTGATCCCGTGTTTCTGGCAGCGGCACATTCAGGCGGGAGACTTGGCGAGCCACGTATACAACGCCTGGCTGGCCCAGCTGGTCGGCCAGGGAAAAGCGCAGGGGGTCTACACGGTGTGGCAGGCGAAGAATGTTCTCTTCGACTTGATGCTGCTGAAACTGGGCGGGATTTTTAGTTTTGGCGCGGCGGAGAGGATCGCCGTTTCCCTGTGCGTGCTGGTGTTTTTCTGGGGCGTGTTTACGCTGATCAGCGTGGCGACGCGGAAGCGTCCGTGGTTGCTGCTGCCTGGTTTGGCGATGTTGGCGTACGGGTATGTGTTTTACATGGGCTTCATGAACTACTACCTGTCACTTGGATTGGC
>DATHOY010000108.1:0-7294 GCA_035484435.1 Vulcanimicrobiaceae bacterium
CCGGGGCAGCCGCAGCGCCGTCGAATACATTCACACGATTCTGAACGAAGGCACCAGCGCGGAAAGGCAGCTGCGCGTTTACCAGCACACCGGCGACCTGAAGGACGTGGTGCGCCACCTGGTGATGGAGACGCGCGCGAGCGTGCAGGACGCGAGATCAAATTCCGCGGCCGCGATTAATTGAACCAGGCCAATCGAGCAATGCGGATGAACGAAGCACGAGGAGGAATCCATGGCTAAAGTCGGATTGATGTGCGGACGCGAGTTCAGCTTTCCTCCGGCGTTTATCGCGCGCGTGAATGAGCTGGGCAAGAAAGACGGCGTGACGGCAGAGTTCGTGAAGCTTGGCGGCACAAAGATGGGCGAACCGGCGGAGTACCGCGTGATCGTAGACCGCATTTCGCACGAAGTGGAATATTACCGCGGGTATCTGAAACACGCCGTACTGCAGGGAACTTACGTCATCAACAATCCGTTCTGGTGGACCGCGGACGATAAATATTTCAACTACTCCGTTATGGCGAAACTTGGCATCGCCATTCCGAAAACGGTTCTGCTGCCCCAAAAGGGTTATCCGGCCGATGTGGACATCAACTCGGAATCGCTGCGAAATTTGACGTATCCGATCGATTGGGACGGACTGCTCGATTATGTGGGGCGGCCGGCGATTCTGAAGCCGTTTTCGGGTGGGGGATGGAAACACGTCTACAAAGTGACCAACAAGGAAGAACTGTGGGAGGCGTACGACAAGACTTCCCCGTACTGCATGACGCTGCAGGAGTTCATCGACTTCACGCAGTATGTGCGGTGCTTCACATTCGGCAAAACGGATATTTTGCCCGTGGCTTACGACCCGAAAGAGCGGAAATACCTTGTCGAGCACAGCTATTTGTCGAAAGAATTGGGGGCGCGCGTGGTGAAGGACGCGCAGACGATCAATCTTGCGCTCGGCTACGAGATGAACACCATCGAATTTGCCGTTAAAGATGGTGTTCCTTACGCCATCGATTTCCTGAACCCGGCGCCGGATTTCGAGCGAGACCGGATCACGGAATTTTATTTTGAGCATGTGGTGGAAAAGATGTCGCGGCTGGTAATCGACCGCGCGTTGCACGGAAATGTTGCCAACACGTGGCCGCGTTGGGAAGAGATGCTGGGGATGGGCGCGGCCGCGGGATTCACCGGCGCTCCGCGGGCGGCACAGGCGGCGCAATCCGCACCTTCAGGAACCGCGAAACGATGACGGCCGGCTTCACTCCAGCCTCTGCGCCGGACCCGGTTGAATCCTGGAATGGATTCCTGCGGCCGCTGCTGAAGGAGTCACCCGATTTTCCCAGAAAATTTCTGCAGGAATTGCAGGACGCGAAGCTGACCTTCGGCAACCGCGTCCACTGTCCATTCCTGCGGCCATTCTTTCTTTCGCCGCAGGATGAAGCCCGCGTGCGTCACGCCACGGAAACACTCGCCAGGCTCGGTGAGCGCGTAGCCGCCGCTGCCATGGAAGACAAATCGCTGTTTGCGCAATTCCATTTGCGGCCGGAGGAGGAGCGCCTGGTGCGTTTGCCAGCTGGAAATGGGCCCGCGAGCACGGCGTCTCGCGTGGATGCATTCCTTCTGCCCGATTCCCTAAAATTCACCGAATATAACGGCGAATCGCCCGCGGGTTCCGGCTACACGGAAACGCTTTCGGAGATATTCCGCGCATTGCCCGTGATGAAGCAATTCGCCGAACAATTCTTGATTCACAGTTATCCGTTGAGCGGGCGCTTGCTGGATGCGCTGCTCAGCACGTATCGCGATTGGGGCGGAACATCCGAGCGGCCGCAGATGCTGATCACGGACTGGAAGGAAGTTCCGACCTGGAGCGAATTCGAGATTCTGAAGGAGCGGTTTGAAGCCCTGCGCGTGCCCGTGGTGCTGGCCGATCCGCGGGAACTGGAATGGGATGGGATGCAGTTATTGGCGAAGGGAAAGAAGATCGACCTGGTTTATCGCCGCGTGCTGATTAACGACATTGTGGCCAGGCCGAACGAATGCGCTGCCCTGGTGAAGGCATATGAAGCGCAGGCAGTTTGCGTGGCCAATAATTTCCGCTGCAAGATTCCGCACGTTAAGGCGTTCTTCGCCGTGTTGACGGAGCAGAAAAACGCGAACTTGTTTTCTTCGGAAGAATTGGACGTGATTCGCCGGCACGTACCGTGGACGCGCGTGGTCGAAGATGTGAAAACGGACTATCAGGGTCAACCGGTGGCGCTGCTCGACTACATCCGCAAAAACAAGAACGGCCTGGTGCTGAAACCCAGCGACGAATACGGCGGCACCGGCGTGACGCTTGGGTGGGAAATCGACGCCAACCAGTGGGAAAACTCCATTCAGCAGGCGCTTACCGGCGGAAAATCGGCAACGGAGGGCTGCTGGATTGTGCAGGAAAAAATTGCGATGCGGCGCGGCGAGTTTCCCTACATCAATGCGGACGGAGGAGTCGAATTTCGCGACATGCTTGTGGATCTGGCGCCGTACATGTTCCGTGGGAAACTTTCCGGGTTTTTGACGCGGCTAAGCGCCAGCAGCCTGGCCAACGTCACCAGCGGGGGAGGCCAGATCCCCGCCTTCCGCGTCGAGCCGAAGGGTGCGGAAAAGGTGGCTGGCCAAGGCAATTCGTAGTTCCGCGTTTTTGGCGTTGCGGTGGAATCAGGTAAAATAATGAAGATGTCTTTTGGAAACGCCCCAATCGAGCTGATGGCCGGCGCCGAAAACGCCATTGACGTGTGCCTGGGTGTGCAACCGGGCGAGCACGTGGCGCTGATCGCGGATGAAATCAGCCGCAGCGTGGCGGCTAGCCTGGAAAAAGCGCTGACGGAACGCGGCGCGGAGTTTACCGGCCTGCTGCTGGAAGATTTTGGCCCTCGCCCGATGCATGGCGCGCCGGAAGCGGTGCTGCAAGCCCTGGAAACAGCGGACGTGGGTGTGCTGTGCATGACGCCGCAACCCGGTGAACTGAGCGCGCGAATGTCGATCGTGAAGGTGGTAGAGCGCCGGCAGATTCGCTACGCGCACATGGTCGGCGTGACGCCGGAAATCATGCAGGAAGGCATGCGCGCGGATTACCACATGGTGGACCGCCTGAGCGACAAGCTACGCGAACGGATGCTGCGCGCCGAAACTCTCACGGTGAAGACCGAAGCGGGCACATCGTTTTCCGCGCACTTCGATCGCCACCTGGATTGGGTGAAAACCAGCGGGCTGATCAGCCCACGCTACTGGTCGAATCTGCCGGCGGGGGAAGTTTTCACCACGCCTGGCACAGTGGATGGCAGATTTGTGTGCGACGCTACCGCCGGTGATTATTTCAACGGGAAATATGGCGACCTGCAGGCGACGCCGCTGGTGCTGGAAATTATTGGTGGACGACTGGTGCATGCGGAATGCGCGCGCAAAGACCTGGAAGACGAATTCTGGCGTTATTGCCACACCGATGAGAACAGCGACCGCGTCGGCGAACTCGCGTTCGGAACCAATCTTGGCCTGACGCGCATGATTGGCATCCTGCTACAGGATGAGAAATTCCCCGGCGTCCACATTGCCTTCGGAGATCCCTACGGCAGCCAGACCCACGCCGACTGGAAATCGCGCACTCACGTCGACGTCCTCACACGGAATTGCGACGTCTGGATCGATCAGGATCAGGTGATCGATAAAGGCCACTACCAGATGGACCATCTCGGCCTGGCCTGAACAATTTCTTAATACAATTTGTTGATGTACGTCCCCATCTGGTGCTTCCAGTAGGGCCAATCGTGGCCGCCTTCGGGGCCCCAGTTGTCGACGGAGTGGCGGATGCCTTTGCTGGCGAGGACTTCGGAGAGGCGGTAAGTGGGGCCGCTGTGTTCCCACTGGCCAGTACCTGTGATGAGGTGGATGTCGCAGGAAGCGAGCTGCTCGTAGTGCCAGGGGTCGGAGAGATTCGTGAGATAATCGACGGGATTATTGAAATAAAAATTGTCGTCGTACATTCCGTCCATGAAATTCCGCAGGTCGTAAACTCCGGACATGGCGAAGCAGCGCTTGAAAACGTCGGGGTGCTTGAACAGTGCGTTGGCCGCGTGGTACGCGCCGAAGGAGGCGCCCATCGTGGCGATCGCCACCCGCGACTGGCAGTTGTCCCAGATGAACGGAACGACTTCTTCGCGCAGGTAGGAATCGAAAACGGACTGCACGTAGCTCCGGTGAAACGGATGCGCTGCCTTGTTGTAAAAACTCAAACCGTTGATCGAATTCACGGTGAAGAACTTGATTCGCCCGGCGTCGATGAATTCCGCCAGCGCGCCCACCATGCTCTGCCCTTCCAGTTCCAACTCGTCGCCCGCACTGGTGGGAAAACCCATCAGCGGCGGCCCCCAGTGACCGTAGACCACGACGCCGAGTTCAATGCCCAGACGCGGGGAATGCCAGCGGTGATATTCGCGTTTCATAGTGCGGTGCTCTCTCCGTGCTGCGGGAAACGAGTATGCCAGCGCAAAGCAAACGGGGCAATCGAATTGCGTACTCCCCATCGGACGTGCAGAGAGAATTATCCAGACTTGCATGCCCATACAATGAAGGTAGGATAGAGAACGGAAGTAGACGGATTTTGGGTGATTTTCGTCGGCGAAAGCGCCGGTTCAGGTGAGGACATGATCCAAATAGAAAATGTCAGCCGTCGCGGTTTCTTGAAAGGGATTGCGGGCGCGGGGGCGTTCGTGCTTAGCGCGCGATACCTCCCGGAAAGTTTGTTGGCGGCCGTCGAACCCTCGGCTGCCGAGTCGATGGTAGCGGCGGCGCTGCAACCCAACGTGTACCTGGCGATCGCAACGGACGGGACGGTTTTTATCGTTGCTCACCGCGCGGAAATGGGCAGCGGCGACCGCACGGGATTGCCGATGATCGTGGCGGATGAGCTGGACGCCGACTGGAACCGCGTGAAGGTGGTGCAGGGCGGCGGCGACGCGAAATATGGAGACCAGGACACGGACGGATCGCACTCCGTAAGAAGTTTCTTCGACACGCTGCGCGAATCCGGTGCCAGCGGGCGGCTGATGCTGGTGCGCGCCGCGGCACAGAAGTGGGGCGTGCCCGAAAAGGAATGCAGCACGGAACCCGGCATGGTGGTGCACAAAGCGAGCGGCAAGAAGCTCAGCTATGGAGAATTGGCTTCCGCTGCGGCAAAGTTGCCGGTGCCGAAAAAAGAAGAGTTGCAACTGAAGGCGCGCGGAGACTGGCGCTACATCGGCAAGCCTAAAAAGGCTTACGACCTGAAGAACATGATTTCAGGCCAGGCGATGTACGGACAAGACGCGCGGATGGATGGAATGTTGTATGCATCGGTGATGCACCCGCCGGTGTATGGGAGTTCGCCACAAAGTGTGGATGACTCTGCCACTCTGAAAGTCGCCGGCGTCAAGCAGGCCGCAACAATTGATGCGTTCAAACCACCTGTCGGCTACCAGGCTTTGGGCGGCGTGGCCGTGATCGCCGAAAACTCCTGGGCAGCTTTCCAAGGCAAGAAAAAACTGAAGGTTGACTGGACGAAGAGCGACCACAGCGGGTGGAATTCGGCTGCGTTTCGCAAGGAGATGGAAGCGACTTCGCTGAAGCCGTGCAAAGTGGTGCGGGAAAACGGCAACGTTGACGCGGAATTCAAGAAAGGCGGCAAGGTGGTTGAGGCGCAATACTACGCGCCGATGCTGGCGCACGCCTCGATGGAGCCGCCCGCCGCGCTGGCCGTTTTCAAGGATGGGAAGGTAGAAGCCTGGGCGCCGTCGCAAAATCCGCAGGGCGCGCAGGATGCGATTGCGTCCGCGGTTGGAATCAAGAAGGAAGACGTCACGGTGAATGTGACGCTGCTCGGTGGAGGGTTCGGCCGCAAGTCGTTCCCGGATTTCATCGTGGAAGCGGCCGTGCTTTCGAAAAAGACCGGCAAGCCCATCAAAGTTGTCTGGAGCCGGGAAGACGACATCAAGTTCGATTCGTTTCACTCGGTGGCCGCAATGTATTTCAAGGCCACACTCGGTGCCGACGGAAAACCAACCGCGTGGTTGCAGCGCAGCGTGTTTCCGCCGATTGCTTCAACGTTTGAGGCAACGGAGTATGCCGACGCTGGAGAAATCGGGCTCGGCTTCAGCGATGTGCCCTTTGCGCTGGCGAACCATCGCGCGGAAAATGGCCCTGCGCCGGCGCATACCCGTATCGGGTGGCTGCGCTCGGTCGCCAACATTTATCACGCGTTCGGTGTACATTCTTTTGTTGGCGAACTGGCCAGCGCCGCGGGCAAAGATCAAGTGGACTATGTCCTGGCGCTCCTTGGCCCCGACCGCATCATCCCAAAGAGCGAGTTGCCCAAGGATTACACCAACTACGATGGCGAATACGAGCAGTATCCGATCGACGTTGCCAGACTGCGCCGCGTAGTGCAGCTGGCGGCCGAAAAATCCGGCTGGGGCAAGCAAAAGCTCGGAAACGGATTGGGCATGGGAATCGCCGTTCACCGAAGCTTCCTGACGTACGTCGCAACAGTCGTGCAGGCCGAGGTGAAAGACGGCCAGGTGAAGATCCATCGGGTGGATTCCGCGCTGGATGCCGGGACGATCGTAAATCCGACTACCATCCGCCAGCAGTTTGAAGGTGCGGCTACCATGGGCACAAGCATCGCGTTGTACGGTGAAATCACCGCCACCAACGGCGTGATCAACCAGTCCAATTTCGACACTTACCAGGTGGCGCGCATGAACGTGGCGCCGCGCGAAACCAATGTCCACATTGTCGCCAGCGACGCTCCTCCGGCGGGAATTGGCGAGCCTGGCTTGCCTCCGTTTGCACCGGCTCTTTACAACGCGATCTTCACGGCGACCGGGAAACGGTTGAGAGAGATGCCGCTGTCGAAGCTCGGGTTGGCGTGAGCGAGAACAGTTAGTTTTTAATCTGTGAGATCTTCGGCAAAGAGGGCGCGGCGAGGCTGCGCCCTCTTTCATTTTGACGTACTATGCCGTCCGGGAGGATTGCGTTGACACGAATCCTGAAATTCGAGTGCCTGCTCTTCGCTTTGTTTGCGATTCCTGGCTTTGCACAGCGCCGCCCGGTGCTGCCGCAGATCGATGAGCCGCATCCTTATTACTACCGCGAACTGTACCTGCCGCAGTTGACGAGCGGCCCCAGCAGCCTGACGTGGGGGCCAGACTCGAACGAGCTGATTTACTCGATGGCGGGATCGCTTTGGCGGCAGAAACTCGATTCCGAAACGGCCACGCAACTTACGGAT
>DATHOY010000109.1:0-23388 GCA_035484435.1 Vulcanimicrobiaceae bacterium
GCGATCGGGAAGTGGATCAGCACCACATGCTGCGCGTGTTTGGCCAGCAGCGTGTAATGAATGTCAAAAGGATTCAGGCTCATTGGCTGCTTACTTGACTACGACGCTGGCGGTCATTTTGGGGTGGATGGAGCAGAAGTAGGGATATGTTCCTGCCTTCGTGAAAGTGAACGAGAACTTTTCGTCGGTATCGAGCACTTTGGATTTGAAGACGCTGTCCGTGCTGACTACGGTGTGGGGGATGTCGTCGTGATTGACCCAGGTGACTGTGGTGCCAGGAGCGACAGTCAGCGTGGCCGGGCCGAAGCTGAAATTGTCGATCTTAACCTCGGCGGTGGCTGCTTGTTGCGGGTTCGCCGAACTCCGTGGGGCGACCGCCAGTGTTGCCATCAACATCAGTGTCGCGGTCGTAAAACCTAAAATCCACATCATTTTGCTGCTCATTCTTTTTGTCCTTTTCTGCATCTTCGAGATTTTTCTTCGTCCGCAAATCCGTTTTGTGTTGCTCACGGCCTGCATTAAGTAGACAGATTCAAGTCAGCGTTTATTCCAGTCAGCCGAGCCTTTTGTCGTTGGAAAAGCCAGGGGCGAGATGCAGCGGCTCGAACTCGCCTGTTTTCAGGGCTTTGGCACGTGAGTGACTTGAGGTCGGCGGGACACGCCGTGTCCGGCCAGCCACAAACCTCCTGGTTCTACCTCTCAATAAGCTCTTTATTTTCAATGCTTAACGTGTGGCTCCCTACCTGCGATTACCATCCACGAAGAGTTGCTCAGCCCAGCACCTCGGGAGAACACACATGGAAACGATGCTTGGATTTGCTGGAGTGGTCGTCATCACGATGCTGGCGCTGTTTGCCGCGCTGGCGCTGCAGAGCGCGCTGCTTCACCTCACGCTGCGACTGATGCAGCCGGCTACCGCGGACCGCCGCCCGGTGCGCCTGAGCGTTGCGCACGGCACGCGGATGGTTGCGCGCGCGCTTCAGCTGCAGAGGTAACTGCACGAAAAGTTTCCGGCGCAACGCCTGAACGAACATGCCGTTTGTTCTTTGCGGGGTCGCTGGAAAAAGGGAAAAGGGGAAAGATTATGCTGGCACTGAAATATCTCCTGCTGATCCTCGGAGTGGGCTTGTTCGGCAGCTCCGGGATTCTGGTCGCCTACGACATTTACATCGCAACAAGGCTCAGGTGGCTGCTTGCGCAAACCAGCGGTGACCCGGCGACGAAGGTGGTGCGGCGCAAGGCGGCGCGCCCTTCGGGTCCGCCACGGTGGAGACTCGCTGCTGTTGAAGTAAGGAAGTGAAAATTTCGGGGGGGCGGTACGAGCAAGGCCGCCCCTCAGGAACGCCGGCCAACACCCCTGCGGGTGGCCCGGACCGCGTCGCTGGAGGAGCAGCCATGAGCAAAAAGACAAGCACCGCCGCGCTTGAATCGATTTGCAAAAGGCCGCTCACAAACCGGCGCCGCGCTCCGCGCCACCCGGCCGGTGGAAAAAGAAGTAACGATGTAAGGAAACAAGGAAGTAACGAAAGATTTCGGGAATTTGGGCAGGCGCAACTTGCAGTTCGACGGGAGGGCGTCATGAGCAGAGAGGTTCTTCGTGGAGTAGCTCAAAAATGGCGTGTGATTTTGCCGGCAATTTTGCGGATTACGTTTTGCCTGGCGATGTGGACGCTGGGGGTAATGACGATGTCAATCGCGGAGGCGCAGACGCGGGAACAGCGCGTGGCGCAGAAGATTCCCGTGGACCGTGCACGGGTGGAAAACTTGCAACGCTGGGTGGACGCGGGCCACGACACGTGGTGTCGCGATCCTCAAGCGGTGGCCGCAATGGTGTTGCGCCGCGTGGCGCCTGAATTTTCGAACTACGATTTCGAATTGGCCTCGCTAACAACCGGCAACGAGAAAGTTTCCCCGACCCAGTCGGTTTACACGTTCCACTCCATCGACGGCCGCACCTCCTACGGCATCACCTTGCGCCGCTTCCGCTGGCAGAGCAAGGCCGCTGCCTCCCCGAGCGGTCGGATTTGGATTCCAGTGCGCAGCGAAAAGATAACGCGCGAGTTGCTCGACTGAGAACACGCAAATGACTTCCACCAAAAACAAAAAGAACACCCCTCAACTGACCCGCCGGGCGGCGCTGACCACGCCGCCCGGCGTTTTCTCGTGCGATGAAAAATCGCGCGAGTGGATTCGGGTCCTGCGGGCAATTTCGCGAAGGGTGGTAGCATCTATCTGAAGGAACTTCGAGAGGTGCGGATTGCGGCGAATGGCGGCGGCTTTTGTTTTGTGGGGGATGGCGACCGGAGCAGGATTAGCACAGGCCCAAGCTCCGTCTTGCGCGGATTTGCGCGCGCAAAAGGAAAAAGTTTACGGATTTCACCTGACACAGTTGAATGAAGCGCAGATCGACGCCAAGAGCAAGGAGATTGACGCCTATTGGAAGCAGCTTCAGTCAGCCGGTCCCGAGGGAGTGAGCTGCCTGAAGGACATGCTGTCCGCGGAGAAGACCGACCACATTTTTCAGTTCGATGCGGCCTCCTTTCTGTTTCAACTGGACAAATCGCCGGAGTCGCTGAGTCTGGTGAAAGACGCGATCGTGCAGACCGATTTTCAGGAGACCGACCCCGCGAATTATCTTTCCTTGGCGCTTGAGTTGGGCCAGCGGGGCGCAAGCATTCAATCCCTGGCGGCCAGGCTGCTCCTCTTTCCGAATGCGGTCATCCATATTTCAGAGCACTCGCTCGACCTGGATTCAGACACCGCTGCCCTTTTCTTGTACGGAAGCATGGATTCCACGAAAGCCAGCAAAGCGTTGATCGCGCAATTGCAGGCGCAAGAGCCGTTTGTGCGTGCGGCGGCGGCGCATCTGCTCGCCGAAGAGATGACCGAGGAAGCATTGCGGACGCTCAGCAGCTGGGGCGGCCTGGCCGATATCAAGGAAGACTATCGCCGCAATGACATTCAATCGGTGATGAACTATCAGGCGCCGAACCCGGCGGAGTTTGCCAACCCGAAATGGACCCGCGAGCAGGTGCTGCAAATTATCGCCGGCCTGCCGCACACGAGGAAAGAGTTCGACGACGTAATGAGTACCCGCGGCGCGGAGTTCGACCGGCAGATGCGTGAGAAAAAGCCGTCGCAGGGGGAACTGGCCAGAGCTGTTGCTGAGAGCGAGCCGATTTATGGCATCACGGACCGCACAGCGTTTCAGAACAGCGCGGTTGCCACTCTGAAGGCCGAGGACTTCGACACTCTTCGGGAAGCGCGGCGCAAGGCGCTTTACAACATTTCTGATGAAAGCCTGTCGGAATATCTGGCGTATACGCAGGTGATGATCCGGCTGATGAACCGCCTGGATCTTTATAAGGATTATCGCGCTCACTAATTCAGAAAAGGTGGAGCGCGGCGCGGCGGAGCGAGGCGTGCAATCTTTCGGGGAAAATCACTGGAAAGTAGTACTGGCACGGTTTCTATTTGCACGGGTTTTGCTTCTCCTTGCCATCTGGACAGGGATTTGCGGCTTTTCAAAATTCGTCCTGGCCGACAGCGATGCCACTTTGCGGGAGACCGCACAAAAACTGGCGGACCGCGTCGCCACCATCCCCGGACTGCACGGTGCTTTGCGGCTGGAATGGCATCCGGACGCGAACTGGTCGGAGGGAGAGAGCGCCCGCTGGCAAGCGATCCTCAGAGGAGAATTCGAAAGGCGGACGCTGATTCTGACCGAAGAACCGGGGGTGCCTGCACTTGAAGTTTTTGCAGAGGAGACGCCGACGCAGGTCGTACTAACTGCAAAGACCCGAGTATCGGAACGTGACGAAGTCCGAATCGTTGCTGTGACGCGCTCGCTTCTCCCTTCAGGCTCGCTCTCGGTTGCTCCGGTCCGGCTGGGGCGGCAGTTGATTTACGAAGGCGCGGATCGCATCCTCGACGCTTCGTCGCTGGGTAGCAGCGAGAATGATGGCTTGACGATTCTGCTCTATCGAAATTTTGAAATTGTAGCCTTACGGGTGGATTTGAAGGGCGCCGTGAAGGAATCTGTGTCGCTGAATCCTGCGAACCTAAAGCCATCCCGCGATCCTCGCGCTGAATTGACGATGCGTGGAAGTTCGGTTTCTGTTCAACTTCCCGCCAAAGTTTGTGAGTTTTCCTGGGAAGCGCCTGGGGAAATAAAATGCCATGTCGAAAAGCCTTCTTCACCGGACAAGTCCGGCTGGCGCGGCCAGACGCTGCTGACGTCTCCATGCGATGGAAGCAGTTGGAAGCTGCAATATTCAGGTGGTGATCCCAACGCGCGGGAAGTCCTGCAGGTGGTTCCGGACGGAACCACAAGGGAAACCAGCGCCGCAGTGTTGAGTGAATTTCCCGGCCCGATCGTCGGCACGAATGGAGAACGGAATCCGAGCAGCGCGCTGGTGATTGCCCGGAATTTGCGAACAGGGAACTATGAGATTTACAAAATTACCCTGGCTTGCGGCAATTAGTTCGGCGGTTGTCGCGCTGGCCTGCTTCTGCACACAGGCCGCACCGCCGCGCTATGGCGGCACTTTGCACGTGAAGCTGCGCGCGTCCAGCGTTTCGCTAGATCCGCGCGAGTGGACGCTCGGATCGCTGTCTTCGGCGGCAAGCGAAAAACTGGCAAGTCTAGTCTACGACCGGCTGGTCACCCTAGATGACCATGCCAAATTTCAACCTTCATTGGCAACGGAGTGGTCGCACGACACTGCCGCCAGGAACTGGCAGTTCAAACTGCGCCCAGGAGTGCGATTTTCCGATGGATCGCTTCTCACTCCCACCGACGCCGTGGTTTCGCTGCAGATTTCCTTGGGCAAGGGTTTCGAAGTAACAGCCGCCGAAAACGGCGTCGTCATCCGTGCACTACGTCCTGCTCCTGATCTTCTAGAGCAGTTGGCCTCCGGCCGGCATTTTATCCTTCATTGGCGGCCGGATGGCACACTCTTGGGCACCGGGCCATTTTTTGTCGTGGAATCGGTAGCGGCCGCGCCATCGGAGGTGAATCCGTCCGCCATCAAGCCCGCGAAAATAAAATTTCAGGCCAATGACGGCTCATGGTCGGGGCGGCCCTTCGTCGATTTCGTGGAAGTCACCCTGGGCGAACCGCCTCTGCGGCAACTCCTTGATCTGCAGGTCGGAAAAGCGGACATTGCGGAAATCGTGCCGGACCTGGTTCGCAAGGGACGCCAGGAGGGCTTGCGCATCTGGAACTCCGCGCCGCAGACGCTGGTGGCGTTGCGATTTGATGGCGCGTTCGACGCGCCTGCTTCCGACCCGCTTCGGGAAGCGCTGTGGCTGGCGCTCGACCGGGACACCATGGCCAACGTGTTGCTGCAAAGGGAAGCACAGCCTGCCGATTCTCTGTTGCCGCAGTGGCTATCGGGATATGCTTTCCTTTTCGAGAGTCCTATGAACTTGCAGCGGGCGCGGGAGCTGCGGGCCGCTTTTCCGGCCGGGGCTCCGGGCGCGACACAGCCCTTGCGGTTGCGTGTGGATGCTCCGGGCGATCTTTACAAGTTGATGGGAGAGAGAGTTGCTGTGAATGCGCGGCAAGCCAATTTGATGGTGCAAGTCGCTTTGCCGTCGGCAAGCGCGGGCAGTTCGCCCGCGCCAGCTGCGGGATTGCATCTGATTGCGTGGCATTACGAGTCACTTTCGCCGCGCGCGGAGCTGGAGGCATTTGTGAAGCAATTGCTAAATGGTGCGGAACTCCCGGCCAATACGACGGACCCCGAACAGTTGTTTGCGCAGGAACGCCGGCTTCTCGAAGCGCGCCGCATATTGCCGCTGGTGCTGCTGCCGGAGTATGCGGGCGTCCGCGCAAACGTGCACAATTGGAATGCGTCGCCCTGGGGCGATTGGCGGCTGGCCGATGTTTGGCTGGATTCCGAGGATCCGATGACAACGAAAACACCGGCGGGCCCTCAGAAAAATAGTTCCACGGCTCGCAGTCCGGGAGCAAGACCATGACTTTCCGTACCAAAGTATTTTTGATTTTTCTGATCACTGTGCTGGCCTCGGTGTCGCTGGTAGTCTACGGCGTAACTTTCTACACGCAACGCGCGTTTGAGCAGATGGATCTGCAGCGGACGCACGCGCTGGAGGTGCAATTCGAAAAAGAATTTGCGCAGCGCGGCGACACGATTGTTCAGCAGGTGGAAAACATCACCAACGCCGATGTGACCGTACGCATGGTGCTGGACCTTGCACGGCCCAACGCCGACGCTTCCCTTTACCTGCATGATGCCAACGGCGCGGCGCAGAGCCACGGCCTGGACTTTGTGGAGTTCGTGAACTCCGACGGCACACTGGTTTCTTCCGCTCAATATCCCGCGCGTGTGGGCTACAAGACGGATTGGGTTGCCTCCACCAAGAATTGGGACTCGACGGGGGCGTTCCTGAAGCGGGAAGAGTTGCCGGACGCGGCTGCGCTTTCACTGACCGCGGTTCGCACACAGACCGTCGGTAACAAAACGATCTACATCATCGGCGGGCGGCGGCTGGACCAGAATTTCCTGGCTTCGCTGGAGCTTCCGGAAGGCATGCGGGCGCTGCTATACAGAAATCTTGAGCCAACGTTCATTGCCACAGCGCTGACCGATGCCAACGGCGGGGTGCCCCAGGCGGAAACGTTCCAATCGCTGATTGAGGAAATTCAGAAGCAGCCGCAGGATCTGACCAGGACAATTTCCTGGAACCGCGATCCCGCCAGTGCGGAAACGTTTCACGCCATGCCGTTGAAGGGCCGCAATGGAGAGTTGCTCGGGGTACTGCTGCTTGGCAGCTCGGCTAAAGAATTGGTGCTGCTGAAGCGCGAGATCTTGAAGATTGCTGGTGTGGTTTCGCTGGCGGCCCTGTTCATTGGCTTGCTGCTCAGTTGGTGGGTCTCGCGGCGCATCACGCGGCCGGTGGAAGAACTCGCCAACGGCGCGCGCGAAGTGGCGAACGGGCGGTGGGATACGAAGATCGACGTGAAAGGCAATGATGAAATTGGGCAATTGGCAAACGCGTTCAATGAAATGACCAGTACGCTGGCTGCGCAGAAAGAAAAACTGGTGCAGACGGAACGCGTTGCGGCCTGGCGCGAATTGGCGCGACGGCTCGCGCATGAATTGCGCAACCCGCTCTTCCCGTTGCAGATCACGGTGGAAAACCTGCAACGCGCGCGGCAGCTTGGCCCGCAGCAGTTTCAGGAAGTGTTCACCGAAGCCACCGCGACGCTGAAGGCGGAATTCGCCAACCTGAACAGCATCGTTACCCGCTTCAGCGATTTCTCCAAAATGCCGTCGCCAGAATTTTCGAAAGTAAACGTAAACGAAGCCCTGCGCGATGCGATTCGGCTCTTCGAACCGCAATTTACGGCGGTGGGCAAGCCGCACATCGGCACGGAATATTTCTTGAGCGATTCGCTGCCTGAAATAGATGCGGATTCTGATTTGTTGCACAAGGCGTTTCAGAACCTCGTTTTAAACGCTATGGATGCCATGCCCGCCGGCGGCACGCTTTCGCTTCGCTCCAGCGACGCGGGCGATGTCGTGCGGATCGAAGTGTCCGATACCGGAAAAGGTTTGACGCCGGAAGAGTGCTCTCGGCTGTTCACGCCCTATTACACGACGAAGCAGCTGGGCACCGGCCTTGGGCTGGCGATCGTGCAATCGGTCGTCAGCGATCACCACGGCACGATTTCTGTTTCCAGCGAAGAGGGCCACGGCACCACGTTTCGTATCGAACTGCCAAAACGCCAGGGAGGCGCGGCGCTCAAGCCGAAAACGGATACAAAACCGGCGGAGAAAGAGTCGGAGCGCGCCGCGACAGCGACAAATTAGTTTCGACACTAAGGACCAACTTGCCACGCAAAGCCCACTTGCTTCTGATTGACGACGACCCCAATACGCTGGCTTCTTTGGCGCGTGCGTTCCGCTTGGCCGGGCACGAAGCTACGGTGTGCGACAACGCTTCGCGCGCGGTGGAGTTGGTGCGCGCCGAGCGCTTCGATCTGATTCTTTCCGACGTGGTCATGCCAGGAAAAAGCGGTATGGAGTTGCTGGAAGACTTAAAAAAGGCCGGTGTGGAGACGCCGATCGTGTTGATCTCGGGCCAGGCGAATATCGAAATGGCGGTAAAGGCCACGCGACTCGGGGCGCTCGATTTCCTGGAAAAGCCGCTGAGCACGGACAAGCTGCTGCTTACAGTTGAAAATGCGCTGAAGCTTTCTCGCCTGGAAGACGAGAACCGGGAGCTGCGCCATCGCCTTGGCAAGCACGAACTGGTCGGCTCCGGCCCCGCGATGAAAAAGCTGCTGACGCAGATCGAGCGCGTTGCGGCCAGCGAAACGCGGGTGTGCATCCTCGGCGAGACGGGCACTGGGAAAGAATTGGTGGCGCGGGCTATTCACGAGAAGTCGCCGCGGCGTGAAAATGCGTTCATCACATTGAATTGCGCAGCCGTTCCAGCGGAGTTGATCGAGTCGGAACTTTTCGGCCACGAAAAAGGATCTTTCACCGGGGCCGCGGGACGCCACTTGGGAAAATTCGAACAAGCCGAAAGCGGAACGTTGTTTCTCGATGAAATTGGCGACATGCCGCTTTCCATGCAGGCCAAGTTGCTGCGCGTGCTCGAAGAGGGGGAAGTCGAGCGCGTCGGCGGCGAGAAACCGATCAAGGTCAATGTCCGCGTGATCGTCGCCACGCACCGTAACCTGGAAGAACTCTCTAAGAAAAATGAGTTTCGCCCCGACCTGTTTCACCGCATCTATGTGTTCCCATTGTTTCTGCCGCCGTTGCGCGAGCGCTTCGAGGATTTTCCGGATCTGGTCGCGCACTTTGCCCGTCAGGTCGCGGCACAGAATGGCTGGAAGGAAAAACTCTTTTCCACGGAGGCGATTACCGCGCTGCGAAAATATGCCTGGCCCGGCAACGTGCGCGAACTGCGGAATATCGTGGAGCGGTTGGTCCTGCTGGCCGCAGAAGACTCGATCAGCGCCGAAGATGTAAGACTCGTGATCCCTGGTGGAGAGGCGGCACGCCCTAGCGGCAAGACGGACTCGGGGCAGGGAACTCTCCTTGAGCGCACGGAAGCCTTTGAGCGCGAAGTGCTGCTCGGCGAAATCCGCCGCCACAATTTCCACATGACCAACGTCGCCCGCGCCCTCGGCCTCGAGCGCAGCCACCTCTACAAAAAGTGCCAGCAACTCGGCATCGATCTCCAGTCCCTCCGCAAGCCTGAGTGACGTAATTCATCTCTCCTCCCAACGAAAGGGAAGCGGGGACTATTCAATCGGTTTAATTCATGGTCAGCGAATGGCCGCCGATGCCGTGCCGCCAAAAAAGTCTCGCCAGAATTTGCCGAAGAGACTATATTCCCCGAATGCCGCCCAATGTACTCCTCCCAAATGGCCAAATCTTCGTCAAGACCAAAAACGGGCCAAGATCGGAGCGCTTGCTCAGTCTCGACATTTTCCGCGGATTGGCAGTGGCCGGAATGATCATCGTCGACAATCCAGGAAGCGACGACCACGCTTTCTGGGCCATTAAGCACGCTGACTGGAATGGATGGACTCCCGCCGACCTGATCTTTCCGTCGTTTCTATTTCTCGTCGGGATATCGATCGTTTTTTCTGTTGAGTCGCGGTTGCGGCGCGGAGAGACGCGCGGCGAGATCCTGTCGCATGCGCTCAAAAGAAGTTTCCTTTTGATCGCAATCGGACTGTTGGTGAACGCCTCTCCCATCTACGGCTTCGATTTGCACACGTTTCGGTTTGAAGGCGTGACTCAGCGCATCGCCCTCTGTTATTTGGTGACCGCGCTTTTGGAATTGTATGCCGGCCTCCGCTGGCAAATCGTTGCCCTGGCCGGTTGTCTTACCGTCTATTGGGTTTTGCTTCGCTTTGCGCCCGTGCCCGGCGTTGGGACACCGGGGCACGAGATCCCGTTCATGGATCCGGATCAGAATATCGCCGCTTGGCTGGACAGAAGGCTCTTTATGGGGCACCTCTACAATGGGACGCGCGATCCGGAAGGGATTCTGCACACGATCCCGGCCATCGGCACGACGCTGATCGGGCTTCTGGCGGGACACTGGCTGCACATGCGGAGGAGTGCGGAAACAATCTGCGCCGGACTGGCCGGCTTTGGCGTCGTCGGGCTGATCGCCGGGAAGGTGTGGAATCTGAGCTTTCCCATCAACAAGAACTTGTGGACGAGCTCGTTTGCACTTTTCACCGGCGGATTTGCGCTCCTTTTTATGGCATTGCTTTACTGGGTTGTGGAAGTAAAAAAGTGGCGAGGTTGGTGGACGATGCCGATCCTGGTGTTGGGCATGAACGCGATTGCGGGGTTTGTTGCGGATTCGCTGGTCTACGGTCCCGGCTATACGTTCATGGCCACAGGACCCGGCGGGCAGAAAATGAATTGGCACGAGGCGGCGCAGGTGTTTCTGGAGAGAACCGGCTTGAGCGCGGCCTACGCCTCGTTGGCGTATTCTCTTTGTGCGCTGGCCTTCTGCTGGCTTCTGTTGTGGGGGTTGTGGCGAAAGAAGATCTTCCTGAAGGTTTAAGGTATTTCGCGAAAGGCAATGAATTTCTCTCCGTTCTGCCAGTTCCTTGCTGCAGGCTCACTATAACAAATTGAAAATAATGTATTTAAGTGAGGAGCCGATTTCCCTTGACAAATTACATATTGCTATATAGAAATAGCATATCGCAATACAAGAAAGGCGGCCCACCATGACTCTTGGCGACAAATTGCGCTCCCTTCGGGCCATTGAGGGTTCTTTGCGCGGCTTTGGGCGGCCCATGACGCAGGCCGAGCTGGTGGAGGCCATGAAGGAAGAGTTGGGACGCGGGCTCAGCCAGGCGTACGTTTCGCAGTTGGAGAGCGGCGCGCGGCCCCACATGACCAACACTTCCCGCGAGCTTCTGGCGCGCTTTTTCCGCGTCTATCCGGGCTTCCTGGTGGACGACCCCGAAGGGTATTCGCGCGAGCTGCAATCGGCGCTTCGCATGACGGATTCGATGATCGACGCCTGGCTCTATGCCGGCGCCGACCAATTCAGTTCGGATCCTGAGCTAGAGAAAGCGCTGTTGACTATCGCCGAGCATCCGGATTCGCGGAACGCTCTCCTGCTGATTGGCGAAATCCTTCGCACGCCCGGCCTAGCCGAGCGGCTCAGCGAAGTCCTGCAACCCTCGGCGATCACAGGCTCCGGCCATCCGCCGCCAATTCCTCCACAGAATTAACCCCTAAAGGGCCAACGCACGGTTCGTCCAGGCGACGGGGTGTCGCTTCGCGAGGTGTCGTATGACTTGGTCTGACTTCTATCTCTTCTGCTTTCTGGTGGGCTTCTCGCTCAGCGTGCTGTCGTTTCTCGCCGGCGCCGTGCACCTGCATCTTCCGCTCAAATGGCATCTGCCGTTTCACGGCGGGCATCACGGAGCGGGCGGCGGCCTGGCAAAGGGCGGCATCGCCAAAGGCGGCGCACATCTTTCCTGGTTCAACGCTTCCAGCATCCTGGCGTTTCTCGCCTGGTTCGGCGGGACCGGCTACCTGCTGACGAAGCATTCCAACCTGGTTGCAGTCTTCTGCCTTGCGATAGCCATCGCCGCAGGTCTCGCGGGCGGCTGGATCGTCTTCCAATTCATGGCGCGGCTGCTGCGCGATACGGAGGTGCAGATGAACGAGTGGGACTACCGCCATGAAGGCTCCGTCGGCAAAGTCAGCATTTCGATCCCCGCCGGCGGCACCGGAGAAGTCATCTTCGAGCAGCACGGCGTGCGACGCAGCGCAGGGGCGAAAAGTGACGATGGTTCTCCACTCGAAAAAGGAGTCGAGGTGGTCATCAGCCGCTACGAGAAAGGCATGGCCTACGTCCGCAAGTGGGACGAATTCACGGGAGAAAAAGTTTAAGGGACTGAAGAACGCAGCAAACAGTTCCGGTCGGGTGAAAAGGGAGGTCTTTATGTTCGAGTTCTCAAGTGTTTGGGTCATCGCTGGTCTGGCGGTGCTCGCAGTCTTATTCCTTATGGTTTTGGCCGCGAGGATGTATCGCAAAGCGGGTCCGCACGAAGCCCTGATCGTTTACGGCTTCCGCGGTACGCGCATCATCAAGGGCGGCGGCACGATCATCTTTCCGATGGTGGAGCAGTGCAAGGAGCTCTCCCTCGAACTGATGTCGTTCGACGTGGCGCCGCAGCAAAGCCTGTATACCAACCAGGGCGTCGCGGTCACTGTGGAAGCTGTGGCGCAGCTCAAGGTGAAGTCGGATCCGGTGTCCATCCGCACCGCGGCCGAACAGTTCCTCACCAAGCGCCCGGAACAGCGCGAAGGCCTCATCCGCCTGGTGATGGAAGGCCATCTGCGCGGCATCATCGGACAACTCACGGTCGAGCAGATCGTGAAAGAGCCGGAAATGGTCGGCGGGCACATGCGCTCCACGTGCGCCGACGACATGAGCAAGATGGGGCTCGAAGTGGTGAGCTTCACCATCAAGGAAGTGCGTGACAAAAATGAGTACATCACCAACATGGGCCGCCCGGACATCGCGCGCATCAAGCGCGACGCCGAAGTAGCCGCGGCCGAAGCCGATCGCGACATCGCCATCAAGCGCGCGGAAGCGTCACGCGCCTCGGCGATTGCGAAGGCGCAGGCGGACCAGGAACGCGTGGCGGCGGAAACGGCTTCGATGGCCAAGCAGGCGGAAGCCGAGCGCGACCTGGACATCAAGAAAGCCAACTACCTGGAAATCAGCAAAAAGGCCCAGGCGCAAGCCGACAAGGCCTATGAAATCGAAACCAACCGCCAGCAGCAGACCGTGATGCTGGAGCAGGTGCGCATCCAGCAGGTCGAACGCGAAGCGCAGGTGAAGGTGCAGGACGCCGAAATCACGCGCCGCGAACGCGAGCTGATCGCCACCGTGCTGAAGCAGGCGGAAATCGAACGGCAGCGCATCGAAACGATCGCCAACGCCGAACGCCAGCGCTTGATCAGCGAAGCCGAAGGCCGCGCGTCTTCCATTCGCGCGCAGGGCGAAGCCGAAGCCGAGATCATCTTCAAAAAAGGCGAAGCGGAAGCCCGCGCGATGAACGTGAAGGCGGAGGCTTTTCAGGAGTACAACCAGGCCGCCGTACTGGACAAGCTCATCACTGGCCTGCCGGAAGTGGTTCGCGCATTGAGCGAGCCGCTCAGCAAGGTGGACAAGGTGACCATCGTTTCGACCGGCAACGGCGATGCCGCGGGGGCGTACAAGCTCACCGGCGACATCACGAAGATTGCGGCGCAGGTGCCCGCGCTCTTCGAAGCCCTCTCCGGCATGCAAATGTCAGAGCTACTCAGCAAAGTCCGCCTGATCGGCGACAAGGCGCCAAAGCCGGAACCACCCGCGGTGAAGGCGTAACCACATTCCGCCGGAGCGCTTCGTAAGAGGCGCCCCGGCGCCTGTAGTGGCTGGACTTTAGACCGGCCAGCATTCCGCAGTCGGCCAAAGAGGTGTCTTATGGAGGAAAGGGTCATGAGTCTGACGTCGCAGCAAAAGCGGGGACTGTTCTGGGCGCTGGGGATACTCATCATGCTAACGCTGAGCAGTGTCGCCTGGGCCCAGATCAACACCGCGCTCGCACATTGTTTCTCTCTGTTTTGAATTTCATGTAGTGGCCGGAGTTTAGACCGGCCAGGCCTGTAGCTCAGGCCGTAAGGCCTGAGGGTTTCCATAACGCAGGCAATCACCTCGCCACAAGGAAAACCCTCACCCCTGAACGGGTGAGCTACAAGATTCCGTTAGATGGAAAGGAGCAGCACCATGGGACTTTTAGAACGTGTAAGCACTTTAATTCGGGCCAATCTCAACGACATGGTTGACCGCGCGGAAGATCCGGAAAAAATGATCAAGCAGGTGATTCTCGACATGGAGAATCAATACCTGCAGGTCAAGACGCAGGTCGCCGTGTCCATCGCCGATCAGCACATTCTGGAAAAGAAACTTCGCGAGCAGGAAGACACATCGAAGGACTGGATGCGCAAGGCGGAAATCGCCGTGGAGAAGACCCAGGACGACCTGGCGCGCGCCGCGCTGGATCGTTATCAGACCGCCCTGCGGCTCACGCAGAGCTTTCAGGAACAGGTGAACGACCAGAAAGCGCAGGTGGACACCTTGAAAAACGCTCTGGTGAAACTGGAGCAGAAACTCGACGAAGCCAAATCCAAGCGCGAAGTCTTGATGGCGCGCCACCGCCGCAGCGTTGCACTCGATAAAGCCGCCAAGGCGCAGGTCGCGATTGGCGAAGGCTCAAAGAGCGCCACGTTTGACCGCCTGAAGGAACGTGTGCACCACACGGAAGCCACCGCCTCCGCCGAAATTGACCTGCTCCACGACGACATGGCCGAAAAACTAAACCGCCTCGACCGCGACACCGAAGTCGAGCGCCTCCTCAACGACCTGAAGGCCCGCAAGGGCATGCCAGTCTAGGCGAGAGACGAGCAGATATCTAAAATGGCGTCTTGACCAGGAAGTACAAAGCGAGGCGCAATCCCACTCCCACTCCCGCGGAAAGTAAGAATGCAGTGAGTGGCTCAATTCCGTGAACCTCCTGGAACACCATCATCATTACCGCGGTCCAAGCAAGGCCTGCCAGCAGCGCCCCAAACAAGGGTGAGGCGAGCGCGACATAAACGATTGAGGCGAGCAGCAGAGGCCTGATAATTTGAATGAATTTACCTTCACCGGCGCAGAACCACTTTGCCAGTAAGTGGCAGATTCCCATTTGCGTTAAACCGAGGGCCGCCCCGTATGCGAGCAAGTATAGAAGTGTGAGGATCCCGCCAAAATCCGAGAATTGTCGCGCGAGTTTTGGCGTGTAGGTGGCAATCAACAGAACTGGCAGAGCGTTAGCGACGCACCAGATCAAGATTCCATAAGGCAACTCGCGTTTGTCGTCTTTGATTCTGCGGATAGCCGCGTCGTCCCAACGTACAATTCTCCAGGCTTCACCGAGGTAATAGAACAGTGCGAAGCCCTCGGGTGGCGCTAAGATATCGCCAGCGGGGATTGGCCCTGGGCAGGAATGCCGGACCAGAAACTCTTGGCCACACACATCGCAGACCATGCTGACTCCGGTGAGCTAAGATTTGTCGGACTTTATCACATCTACTTACTTGTGCGAAATATAACTGAGGTTCATGCGCTGCACGGAAGGAGAGGTCGTGACAGAATACAGGCCATGGATTCATGGATGATTGGAGCGCCTGCGGTGATTGCGGCGGGGGTCGCAGGATTGACGTCCTATGGAGCGGCTTACCCGCGCGCGCAGCTTTTTGGGCCTACCGTTTGCCGTACCGGCGCGCCGAATAAGCTGGCTGTTACGTTTGATGATGGGCCGAATCCCGCGATCACTCCGAAACTACTCGATCTGCTGGCGAAGCACAACGCCCGGGCGACATTTTTTCTGGTGGGGAAATTTGTTCACGAGTGTCCCGGCCTGACCACTGAAATTCTGGCGAGGGGGCACGCGCTCGGCAATCACACCGATACGCATCCCAATCTTTTTTTGTGTGGCCGCAAGAAAACCGAGGAAGAGTTGCGGCGTTGCACAGACGCGATTCGTCACGCTGCCGGAGTTGAGCCACGCTGGTTCCGCCCCCCGTTTGGGTTTCGCAGTCCGTGGCTTCATGGAATTGTGGAACGGCAAAAAATGCAGACCGTGATGTGGACACTCATTCCCGGCGATTGGCGGGTGAAGCCTGCGGAATGGTTGATCCAGCGCATGAATCCGATCGCAGAACATGCCCGAAAGAAGCTTCCGCTGGACAGTGGTCACACCGGCGGGCTGACCGGCGACATCCTTTGCCTGCACGACGGGTATCACCGCCAACAGAACGGCGACCGCGCCCGCACTGTCGCCGCGCTTGAGTATTGGCTGCCGCGCTGGAGCGATTTAGGCCTCGAATTTGTTACAATGGACGAAACTTTGAGCAAGACCGTCGAGGACTAATGGACGAACGCAGCTTTTATACGGAAAAAGAAGAGATTCGCAAGGTTAAGTTGGTGTGCCCCAGCTGCCGCGGCGAATTTGAAGCGCCCGTGCGCTGGAAGGTCTGCCGCAAGCGGAAGGAACTCCCGCGTGGCGCCGGCGAAGAAGACCGCCGCAAGTTTGCGAAAGCCACTTCCTATATGGTGCGCCTGGAAGACTTGGTCGCCTGCTACAAGTGCCGCAAGCGGTTCGAACTCACCGGCCAATCGACCGTATTGATCAACGACAATCTCGGCGACCCGAACGAGGATCCCGAAAATTTTGGGAATCGGTGAGCGGAAAGCGATCAGTTAGCAGCGATCAGGAATCAATCCCAGCCTTCTCATTCATAGCGCATACGCAAACTCGCTTCCCTTAGGCTTCCTGTTATCTGCTAACTACTAGCTGTTATCCCGCGCAGCCATTGCCCGAGCCGATCACCTTCTCCTCATCCTAAATTTCCGGATACATCTCAAAGAACGCGTCGATCGACTGGCGAAAGGTGTCTTCAATCTCTTCCTTGCTGCCTTCGATCAGGTGCATCGCCACGCGCGCAGTTCGCCCGCTCTTCAGCACCACGGTGGCCTCTTTCACCTCCCCCAAGTCGTCCACCGGCAGTAGCCTCATGCCGTAAATCAGCGCCAGTTTCGCCATCGATTCCTCCTCGTAATGTCCCCAGACTAAGCGTCCTCGACTTCAGGGTCAAACCGCATGGTTCGCCCTGCGACTGTCACTTTTACCGGGCGCTTCAACCTGCTTGTGTCTCCGTATCCGCCGGATGTGCCTTCCGCGGCGCGGCTATTTCCCATCCCTGCTGTCCGTTTCTAGTTGCCCCCTCGATGCGCCGCTCCTCTGCATTGGCCAAAAAGTTGCTCCTGTAGCTAGAGAAGCGTACGCGTCTGGAGGAGACAGTAAAATGCGACAGCGCCACCTGATCTTAACAATTCTAGTTTGCGCCTTATTTGCAGCGACCCTTTCTGCACAGGAGCAGGTTTCACGAGAAAATGTCGCACCTGCCTCAGTGAATCCTGCTCAGGATCCTGTCTACACCACAACCACAGCTTTTCAAGTGCAGCCGCAGCCGGTGCGAACGCGCGGGCCTTACTTTTACTCTTCAGCACGGCGGCATCCGCTGACACCGCGCGAAGTCTCCATGCGCGAGGCGGTGGAGTCCCTCGGCATCGACAAACATCGTTTTGTCCGCTGCGAATTGAAAGACGGCTCCCACGTTATCGGCGGCATCACCGCGACCAACTTCGCGGGGTTCGCGATTACTCAGGGAATCATGAATGGCCGCCATCTGCACTACTCTGAATTGAAGCAACCGCCGGAACCCATCCCCGCTGTTGGCGAGCATTTCATCAACGGCCTGAAATGGACGGGAGTGGTCGCGGTTTGTGTAGCCCTGTCGCCACTCGTCGTCCTTTTATATCCCCTGGGAATTATGACCGACTAGGGGCGACGCATTCTCCCTGCGCAGGACTAGTTAGTTTCCCCACATATTCCTGAAAATTCACTAAGCCACACGAGCATCTCTGTGTCAGAATCTCGCATCGTACGATGTACACGGAGGTACTCGATGAACCGCCTGCTCGCGGCAAGTCTGCTGGTTATTTTCTCAAGCGGAGCGCACGCCTTTGCGCAGGCCCCGGACGGGCCGCAGAGCGATGCGCCGGCTCCCGTCACGCGCCCCGCCCCTGTACCTGCGCCGCGCTCGGCAGGCAACAGTCAGCTCATCACAGTCCCCGCCGGCACACGGCTGGGCGTGACCATGGAGAATGGCATCTCGACGAATTCCGCCAAGCCGGGTGATTCGGTTTATTTCCGCACCTCCTTTCCGGTCACCATGAACAACAAAGTAGTGATTCCTGTCGGTTCGTATTTGCGAGGCGAAGTCACCGAGTCCAAGCGCCCCGGGCACGTGAAGGGCAAGGGAGAACTTCGCATCCGGCTGAACACTCTGATTCTTCCCAATGGCTACACGGTTGACTTGAATGCGGAGCCGCACAGCAGCGATGCCGGTGGCACAAAGACCGATTCCGAAGGCAAAATTACCGGTCCGGGCGGCAAAGGCAAGGATGCCGAGACCATTGCGACTACAACTGTGGCCGGTGCGGGTATTGGTGCCATTGCTGCCGGAGGCAAGGGCGCGGGCATTGGCGCAGGCATCGGTGGAGTTGCGGGGCTGGCGGCAGTATTGCTGTCACGCGGACCAGATGCGCAACTGCCGCGCGGATCTTCGATGGACCTGGTGCTGGAGCGGGATTTGCAATTGGAGACCGAGCAGATTCATTACACGAACGTCGGTCAGCCGAGCACCGTCATTGTCCAGCCTGTCCAACAATAACCGTGGACGTAATGATTGATTACACGCCGCGACTTTGGCGCGCTTGCTGAAAACGCAACGGGCTGAAGGGCGCCCAGTCTTCGCTTACTTTCTGCGTGGTCACCCATTCGCGAATCAATCGGGCTGTCACTGGAGTTAGCAGAATGCCGCTGCGAAAATGCCCAGTCGCGATCAATAATCCGTTCAGTTCCGTCGGCCCGAGAATCGGCAGATGATCCGGTGAATCCGGCCGCAATCCCGCCCATGTTTCTTCGATGCGTGCGGTTTCCAGCGCAGGTACCAAGGAGAGCGCGCCGGTCAGGAGTTTCTTCATTCCCGCCGCGGTCACGCTGCGGTCGAAGCCTTCGTATTCCACAGTTGAGCCGGCAATGATTCTCCCGTCATGCCGCGGCACCAGGTATATGTGGCCGCACCACAAATCCTTCTTGAGGTTTACCGTGTCGCAACGCAGGGCCATCATCTGACCCTTGGCCGGCGTCACCGGGGCATAGGGAGCCACGCCTTCAATGCGCGCGCTGAAGCATCCGGCGGCGATCACCGTCCACTTGGCCTCCACACGGTCGTTTTGTAGGTGCAGGCCTCTGCACGCGGTTCCTTCCGTCCAAAGCGCTTTTGCTCCGTTGCTGGGAAAAATCTCCGCACCTTTGCGCAGCGCGGCTTCGAGTACGGCTTCGGTAAGCAGCCGGTTGTCGAGCGACGCTTCATCGGGTCTGTGGACTGCCGCGCGTATGTCGCCGGTAAGCGCAGGCTCGATCTCGCGCGCTTCGGGGCCGCTCAGCGCTTCGGCGCGCAGTCCCGCGCCGCGATGCAGCGCCAGGAGTTCGTCAATTTCGCTCTGACCCGTTCCGTTCAGAAAAAGGTCCAGCGCGCCATCCTTGCGATAGCCGACGGTTTTCCCGGAAATCGCTTCCACTCGTTTCAGAAAAGCGGGATATAGGCGCACGCTGGACAGGCTGATCGGCAGCAGGGAAGCCATCGTGGAGCTTTCGGGCGCGGGGGAAATCATGCCCGCGCTTGCCCAGGAAGCCTCGCGGCCGGGCGTTTGCGCGTCGAACACCGCAACACTCAGGCCCTCGGAGGCCAGTTCGAACGCAATCGACGCGCCGATGACGCCCCCGCCGGCCACGACTGCATCGTAGAGTTTCATGGACTTATTCTAACGCACCGTTTGCCTGCAAGACGTGGCTGGGATTTCCCACTCACGGGTTCGGCGCGAATTCCTTGGAAAGGACTTCGGCCTTCTTGGCCTGCGACCGCGCGCGCTGCCAGTCGTTTTCTTTCATTGCCTCCCGGGCGCTGTCGACGAAGCCTCGGATTTTGGAGATCAGATCCTGTTGAGCCACGTTAAGCGGCCGGCCTTGCACGAGGCTCAGATTTTTTTCCGCCACCTCCAGGCTCTGCTGGGTAGCCGCCTTTGCCGCCGACATTTGGTCGTCGCTTAGCTCTGGCGCAATGATAGGTTCGGGCGGTTTTTCCGTTGCTGCAGGGCCGGGAGCGGGCGTAGTCGCAACGCGGGGTCTCGGCGGTGCCGAGCGCGGTGCAACAAGGCGCGGCGCGGGCCCTGGCTCGTACGGAATAACCGGCGGGTCGGAAAGGTTAACGTCGAGCGGCTGCGGCACGATCGGGCGGTTCATCGCAAGCTGGCTGATCGGAAACGCCGGCCGTTTTCTCGTGACGCAACCGCCGCAAACCAGCGCGCAAACGCAGGCCAGCAGCAGAGTTTTCTTCGGCGAACTTCCGTTCGCGGGCATCGGGGCGGGGATAATCTGCATGCTTAAGCGGCTAGCGGCAACTCGATTCGAAATGTCGTTCCGCGGCCAACCTCCGAAGTAAAGTTTATCGAACCATTGTGAAGCTGCACAATTCGGAAGGTGCTGGCAAGTCCGATGCCGCTTCCGCCCGGCCGCGTTGTAAAAAACAGCTGGAACACTTTCTGCTTGTCCTCCGTAGGAATTCCTTTGCCGGTATCCCCGACAGTAATCTCCGCCATTTCCCCGCGCCGGCTGAGTGTCAGTTGGAGTTGCCCGCCGTTCGGCATGGCCTCCACCGCATTCAGGACCAGGTTCAGCACCGCTTGTTTCAGCAGGTCGCGGTCCACGAAAACTTCGGGAATTCCGATCGGCAGAAGCCGTGCAACCTGCACGTTCGCCTTCTGAAGCTGCGGTTGCGCCACTTCGAGCACTTCGCGGAGCAAATTGGCGAGCTGCGTTGGCTCCAGCCGCATATCGATCGGGCGCGAAAAATCCAGAAAGCGTTTCACCACCGCGTCCAGGCGATCGATCTCCACATCGAGCACATGCACTGCCTGCAGCGCCGCGCTGTCGGCATCGGCGGGCAAGGATTCTTTCAGGTTTTCCAGCCAGAGCCGCATGGAATTAAGCGGGTTTTTTACCTCATGTGCTACACCCGCCGTGATGCGTCCGACGGCGGCGAGGCGTTCGCTGACCTGCAGTTGCGTGTTGATGCTCTCGATGGAATCCAGGTCGCGCAAGGTGATCAGAGCGCCCATGCGGTCGCCCGCGCCCTGGATTTCCTGCACGCTCACGCCCACGCGCCTGCGACCGGCGGCGGTGTCCACTTCGGTTTCCGACGCCCCTTCCGTCAGGTGATCGCCATCGAGATGCAGCGCCTCAAACAGCGGATGCCCCGGCGGAAATATATCCGTCACGCGCCGGCCAAGAAAATCCGCGGCTGGCGCGCCCAGAAATTTCTCGGCCGCCGGGCTTACCATCACTGCACGCGCATCCTTCGTGAAGAGCAGCAAGCCGTCTTCCAGGCCGGCCATCACGGAGTTCATGTTTTCGCGGAGAGAACTGAAGATTTCGTGCACTCCACGCAGTTGCTGGCCGACCTGCTGAATCTTCTGGCGCACCTGGCCCAGTTCGTCGGTGGTCTCACCTGGTTCCTTCGCCGTGGCCGCGGGAGCATCGTAAACGCCCACGGAAATGCGTTCGAGTTGCGCCAGGATGTCGCGAATCGGCGCCAGCGCGGCGCCGCTGACCACCGCTGCAAGAAAGGTCGAAAGCACCAGCGCCAGCAAAGCGATTGAGCCCCACCGCTGTAAACGGGGTCTCATGTCATTGAACAGAAGTGCAGTTGAGACGGCGACGCGCACTTCGCCGAACGGATTTCCTCGCAACTTGAAAGGGTAATCCACTTCGTAGATGCGCGTCTTTTCAGCAAGGGACCGCACCTGGCGAACGAACGAGCCTTGTACCAGTTGGGAAAAAGGCGGTTTGCGCAGCGCGGTTTTTCCTACCAGGGAAGGATCGCTGGAGACAAGAACGGCATCGTCCTTATCTACAATGGTTATTTCGTAGATAGCGGGCGAATCGGCGGTGGCCGATTGCAGCCGGGAGGTAAGACCTTCGCTGATTTCGAAAGCGTTGGCGACGTAATCGTGGATTTCCTGGGGATCCTCGGACGCCGGGCGCAGTCCCTGTGCCTTTGCGTCCTCCAGCGCATGGCGCGCCGAATCGAACGCTTCACGCGCCAGCTCATTCGCGCGCTTGTCCGTATCGTGCAGCACCTGCTGCAGTAGCAATTCCGAAAACACCAGTGACAACACTGCCGTGGACAGGAGCACCAGCCCCGTCATGATCATCGTCAGTTTTGGCCGCAGCCCAAGCCGCATACCGTGCTAGGACTCCGTTTCCGTTTTCTCGCTTCCGTATTCCTTCAGCTTGTTGTGCAGGGTCTTTAGGCTGACGCCGAGCAATTCCGCGGCGCGCGTCTTGTTGTTGCCCGTGGCCTGTAAGGTTTGAAGGATCAGTTCGCGCTCCATCGCGTCCACGGTGGTGCCCACCGGAAATTTGATGGAAGACAAATCGCTCGGGCCCTTGGAGGCGACCTTGCCGAATTCGCCGGGCAGGGAGCTGCGCGAAATCAAATCCTTCTCCGACATGATCGCTGCGCGCTCCAGCACGTTGCGCAATTCGCGGATATTGCCCGGCCAGGTGTGGCTCATGAAAATGTCCAGCACTTCGGCGCCGATGCCGCGCACGCTCTTCCCGTGTTTCGCGTTGATGTCGCGCAAAATGTGTTCGGAGAGCAGCGGGATATCGTCCTTGTGGTCGCGCAGCGGCGGCAGGTGGATGTGAAACACGTTGAGGCGGAAATAGAGGTCCTGGCGCATGCCGCCGTTGGCGACCGATTGCTCGGGATCCTTGTTGGTAGCGGCGAGCACACGAACATCCACAGGGGTTTCGGTTTTGCTGCCCAGCCGCCGCACTTTGCGGTCTTCCAGCACGCGCAGCAGCTTGGCCTGCGTTGGTGCGGGCATTTCGCCAATTTCGTCGAGCAGCAGCGTGCCGCCGTCGGCCAGTTCGAAGCAGCCGATGCGGCGCTCAGCCGCGCCGGTGAAGGCGCCGCGCTCGTGGCCGAAAATTTCGCTCTCCATCAGCGTTTCGGGAATCGCGGAGCAGTTGATCGCCACAAACGGCCCACCCGCCCGCGGCGAAAGCTTATGAATCGTCCGCGCCACGATTTCCTTGCCGGAGCCGGTTTCTCCCGTAATCAACACCGATGCGGAACTCGGCGCCGCCATTTCGATGATGCGCATCACTTCCTGCATGGGCTTGGAATTCCCGACGATATCGCCCAATCGGCCGGCTTCGCGCAACTGACGCTGCAACACCACCAGGTTCCGCGCGTCGTGCGCCTTGCTCAGCGCCCGGTCCAGCAATGCGCGCAGCACCGGGCCCTTCAGCGGCTTTTCGATATACCAGAATGCGCCGGACTCGATCGCGGCGACCGCGCGTTCTTCGCTGCCTTTGCCGGTGATGATGATCGCCGGAACGTCATGGATCTCTTCGCCCAGTTGCTTCAGCAGGTCCAGACCGTTCATGCCCGGAAGCTCCACGTCCGCAATCAGGGTATCCGGCTGAAAGTTGGAAAATTTCGCCAGCGCGTCCTCGGCCGTGTTCACGCCCAGAACTTCGTATCCCCACCGCTGCAGCAATTGCTCGTAACCTTTGCGTGCGTTGTCCTCATCCTCGACGATCAGGATGCGGTCCTTGTGCTCGCCGGT
>DATHOY010000110.1:0-8897 GCA_035484435.1 Vulcanimicrobiaceae bacterium
TTTGAGTTTTGCGAAGGCGATTGAGCTGTTCTACGAAGCGCCGAAGTATGCG
The DNA here is from genome assembly GCA_035484435.1 of Vulcanimicrobiaceae bacterium. Taxonomy (GTDB): domain Bacteria; phylum Acidobacteriota; class Terriglobia; order Acidiferrales; family UBA7541; genus Acidiferrum. The sequence goes on from DATHOY010000110.1 coordinate 53, forward strand.
CCGGGAATTCATCCCACGGCGGTGATTGCGAAAAGCGCGAAGCTTGGAGCCGGAGCGCACATCGGGCCGTACTGCTTCGTGGATGAAGATGCGGTGATCGGAGAGAACGCGGTGCTGCACAGCTTTGTGACGATCTATCGGGGCGCGCGGATCGGCTCTCGCTTTTTTGCGCATGCGCACGCCGTTGTGCGGGAGTTTTGCAGGATTGGAGACCGCGTGATTCTGCAGAATGGCGTGATCATCGGTGGAGACGGATTGGGTTATGCAAAGAATCCCGACGGCACCTGGTACAAGATGACGCAGTCCGGCCCGGCGGTGCTGGAAGATGACGTGGAAGTGCAGGCCAACGCCTGCGTAGACCGTGCGACGGTGGGCGAGACCCGCATCGGGCGCGGCACGAAGATTGACGACCTGGTGCTGGTCGGCCACGCGTCAAAAGTGGGTGGGAATTCGATGCTTTGCGGTCAGGTGGGTCTCGCGGGCTCGACGCGGATTGGCGACAACTGCATTCTCGCGGGGCAAGTCGGGACCGCGGGGCATCTCACAGTGGGCGACGGAGCGGTGATCACGGCGCAGAGCGGCGTGCCCAACGATGTGCCGGAGCGGGCCCTGTATTCAGGGTATCCGGCAGTGGAAAACAGGGAATGGCTGCGGATGATGGCGGCGCTGCGGCGATTGCCGGACCTGCAAAAAAGAGTGGCAGAGCTCGAACAAAAGTCGCCGCCAGCCACCACCGAATAAGAAATTCACGGCGCCCCTTTTGAGTGCGGCAGCCCAGCTGCCGCTTTTGCGGAGTAAACTCCCTGCACAAAATGTGATGTGGTAACAGGCCTTCCCACCGCAAAATCGGGAGCTTCGCTCCCGCATTCAAAATCACTCCGCACCGGGGAATCCAATCGGTCTCTGGTCCGCCGGCAATCCCGCCGCCAGCTCATCGTGAAGGCGCTGGTTCAACTCTTCGCGCTGCTCGAGCGTGTATCGGGTGGAATCAATCGGCGGCAGGAATTCGACCAGGATTTCGCCCGGGTAAATTTTCATCTCACGCTTCTTCATGATGCGGTGGGCGTTGGAGCAGGCAATTGGCACCAGCGGCACGCCGGCCTTGATAGCCATCACCGCGGTTCCCTTTTTGAAATCCTGCAGACGGCCATCCGGGCTACGCGTTCCCTCCGGATAAATCAGAAAACTTTGGCCGCCCTTGATGGCTTCGGTTGCTTTTTCCAGGCTGGTGATGGCGGAATCCCGGTCGAACCTGTCGACGGGAATGAACTGCGCGAGATGAAACGCCTGCCCGACGATCGGGAATTTGAATAACGAGCGCTTCAGCAGGATGGCGATGCGCCGAGGAATGGCGTCCACAACCGCGGGCGCGTCGGCGGCGCTGGTGTGATTGGCGGCGAAGATGACCGTGCCACTAGGGATGCGCTCGATGCCCCTCACCTTTACGCGGACGCCTACAGCGTTTACAAAAAACATAATCCCCTTGATGGCTGCCCAGTAGAGGGGATCAGGATTTTTTGTAAGCACCGTGTAGATGAGCAGCGGCGGCCCGAGGAGGAGGATGTAGAGCGAGAGGAACACGCACATGAAAGCAGTACGGAGCATAGGCAAGTTATAAGTTAGCGGTTTTCAGTTCTAAGTAAAGCAAGACTTGCACTCTGTGTAGCGCCGGCATCCTGCCGGCCAGCATTCTTCCCAAAATACGTCTGCCGGCAAGATGCCGGCGCTACGTCAGTGGGAACGGGCAGTGATGGGATCCGTCGTGCCGTGCAGGAGGCCGTCGCGGAGGCGGCGAGCACGATCGTCGGCGCCAGACATCTCCGCAACCTGAAAGAATTTCTGATGCAGTTCGCCGAGATGGACTTCCAGGGTTTCTTCTTTTTCGGCGCGGCGGATACGCAGGCGCAGGATGTCGCCGGGTTTTTGCTGGGCGGCCCATCGCTCGGCACGGCGTGGAACTTCCCCGTTGTTCCAGCGAAGAATTTCATCGCCGACCTGCAAGCCGCTTTTTGCCGCGGGGCTGTCGGCCTCGACGGCGGCGACACTCCAGGGCTCGCCCGGTTCGCGCTGGGCCAGAAACCCGAGCGTGGCGCGGACGGATTCGTGGGCGCGGAGTTCGAGACCGGCGAGAGCCAACACTTTTTCGTAAGGCAAGGGATTCGCCCCGGCGACGTAATTGTCAAAGAAATCCGCGAGCGATAAGTCGGCAAGCTTTTCGGATTCGAAGCGGATATCGAGGGAGTCGCGATAGAACTTCCCTTCCCGGGCAAAATCCATATTCATCGCGCGCAACAAATCATCCAGGCTGCGCTGATTGTCAGTGCGATCGCGCAAAACGATGTCGAGGAGAAAACCGAGCACCTGGCCCTTGGTGTAATAGGAAACGCTGCGTTGCGGTTGGTTGTAGAGCGCGTATTTCTCGAGCCATGCGTCCAGGCTGGACTGTTCGGCGCTCTGCCACTGCTCGGCCGGGCGGGATTCGAGTTCGGTGATCTGTTGGCTCAGGTCTTGCAGGAACTCCTGCTTGCTCCAGATGCCGGTACGAACAAGCGCGTAAGAGCTGACAGTGTTCGTGACGCCTTCCGCGAACCACAATGAGCGCGTGTACATTTCCCGCGTGCGATCGATGGGTTCAAGCGACGCCGGACGAATGCGCTTGACGTTCCAGAGGTGGAAGAATTCATGCGCGGAGACATTGGGAAGCGAGGCGCCATTGGGAATATTGATGGCCGTGGAATTGGCGTGTTCCATGCCACCGCCTGTTCCTCCAGAAGCTTTGCCGATGTGGAAGATAAACGTGTAGTCAGAATAGGGCGCGCCATCCATCAGCTTCACTTCATAGGCGCAGATTTTGCGCAGCACGGATTCCACGTCGCGCCGCTTGTAGTCGTCGCCGTGGATGACAACGTGAACTGGAGGCGAGAGGTCGTGAAGAGTGAACTCCTCGAAGTGTGAAAGCTCGATGGGGGAATCGGCAAGGGCCGCAAAATCTGAAGCCGTGACACGGAGCGAGACGATTTGCGTAGTCTCCGCGCTAGCCAATTTCAGCGACGTGGCCATTTTCCAATCCGCGGGTACGGAGCCGAACGTAATTTCGCAATCCTCCGGGCGGCGGTCGGGCACGTAGAGGAGGATCATCGCGGGATTGATAAAAGCGTGTTCGGCATTCAGTTGCGAACTGAACGGGCCGGGATCGTCCCAAAACGTGTCGTAGGAAACTTTGATCGTGCCGCTGGCCCGGACGCGCCACGTGAGTTTGTCCAGCTTTTCAATAGCTGCTTCCCTGCCGTTCGCAACTGCTGTTACCCGCTGAACGTGGCTGCTGAAATCACGAATCTCATACAGAGCGTCCCAGGCGGCCATTTGGAGATCGATGTGATCTTTTACGTCGGGAACTTCCACGGTGACGTGGAAAAGATGCTGTTCAGGATGCGCAAGAGAAACGGTGTAGCGAATTTCCGCCTCGGCCCTCAGGACAAGGAGAGAGCACGCGAGGGCGAGCGTCGCGACAAATCGTAGGAGAACCGTAAGTTTTCTGATCACCGGGCGTTCGCTCCGCTGGTGGAGTGGCGCGCTGCGAATTTCTGGAGAAGCTTTTCGCAGAGGCCGTCGAAGCTGCCGTTGGACATGATCAGCAGCAGGTCCCCGGGTTTCGCTTCGGTGACCAGGAGATCGGCAATGGCGTCAGCGCCGGGAAGTACGCGCGCGTCTTTGCCAAGTTTGCGCACAGCGGCGGCGACGGTCTCGGGGTCGAGACGCTGGTCGTCGGCAAGTTGGCCGGCACGATGGACGCTGCCAAGCAGCACTTTATCGCCTAGCGCAAGCGATTCCGGAAGGGCATCCTGAAACACTTTGCGACGCATGGAATTCGAGCGCGGCTCCAACACGGCCCACAGGCGCTTGTCAGGCCAGCGAAGGCGCGCGGCTTCGATCGTGGCCTTCACCGCCGTCGGATGGTGCGCGAAATCGTCCACGATGAGCACGCCGTCCACCTCGCCTTTCACGTCCATCCGACGCTTGACGCTGCGGAACGTGGAAAGCGCTTCCTGAATTGATTCGCGCCGGATCCCCCGGCCCTGCGCGACGATCAGCGCGGCAAGCGCGTTGAGAACGTTGTGACGCCCCGTCGCGGCCAGGCGAATGTCGGCATAGGGCTCGCCTTTGAAATTCACTTGAAAGGTCATGGCATCACCATCGGATTGGACGTTGGCGGCGACCCAGTCGTTGCCTGACTGAAATCCGTAACGAATCACCGGGCAGAACGCTTTTGCGGTCGCGTTGCCCAGAGCCTCACCGGCTTCGGAGTCTCCCCAGACGATGACGCGGCCCCGGCGAGGGACAAGATTCACCAGGCGGCGGAAGGCGAGCTGGTAGACGTCGAAATCGGCGTAAATGTCGGCGTGATCGAATTCCAGCGAAGTTATGATCAGATCGTCGGGATGATAGTGGAAAAACTTCGCTGCTTTGTCCCAATAGGCGGAATCGTACTCGTCGCCTTCGAGGATAAACTCTTCCCCGCCGCCAAGGAAGTACGCCTGGCCGAAATTTTCGGCGATGCCGCCAACCAGAAAATTCGGCCGCTTTTTCGCGACATGAAAAAGCCACGCGAGCATGGCCGTGGTCGTCGTTTTGCCGTGAGTGCCGCTGACGACGACGGAGTGCTGGCCGGGAAGAAATTCTTCTTCGATGACTTCGGGCAGCGAACGATAGGGGAGCTTGCGGTCGAGCATCTCCTCGACTTCCACGTTGCCGCGGGAAATTGCGTTGCCAACAATGATGAGGTCCGGCGGGGGCGTAAGATGCTTCGGATCAAAAGCAGTGGCGTACTCGATGCCCAGCGATTCCAGAAACGTGGAAGCGGGCGGGTAGACGCCTGCGTCTGAGCCGGTGACGCGGTAGCCGCGCTCTTTCAGCATTCCTGCGAGGGGCGACATCGCTGAGCCTCCGACTCCGATCATGTGAATGTGTTTTACCTTGGCCAAAAACACTTCCTCTATCAGGTTTGAACACAAGTTCTGCTGACCGACCTAAAGGTCGGCCACTACAGTTTAGTCGACCACGGCTGTTTCGAGAATTTCCAGCGTGCCTTCGCCCTTCGCAATCAATTTTGCTCGAACGCCGAGCGGAATCGTCAGCATTGGACGTTTCGTGTGCCCTATGGGAGCACCGTAAACTACCGAAATATCGAGCGGCCCAAGGATTTCCGCGCAGATTTCAGGAACGCTAGGGCTGCCGCTGGAAGGCGGATCGCTGTCCGGAAAATCGCCCAGAATCACACCTGAAACTTTTTCAAACATCCCCGCCTGGAATAAATGCCGCAGCGCGCGATCCACTTGATACGGCTTCATTGCGCGATCTTCCAGAACGAGAATCGCCCCGTTGGTATTCGGCGAGAACCCCGTGCCCATCGTCGTTTGGATCATCGTCAGGCAGCCGCCAACCAACCGGCCCGAGGCCGAGCCAGAAGCCAGCGGCTGGCCGCGAAGCGGAATCGTCCACTTGGCTTTCGTCTCGCACACGGCTTGCAGGAACGAAACCGGCTCGTAGCCCGAAGGCTGGTTCGCGCCATGATTCAGCCCGTTAGCCACCATCGGGCCGTAGAAGCCGGCCCAGCCGCGTACCCGCGCCATCAACAGTTGAATGATGTTAAAGTCGCTGAATCCGACCATGCATTTGGGCCCTTGCAAACGCGTCGACAACCGCGCGTCAATCAGGTAGTTGGCTCCATAACCTCCCCGCGCGGCGATCACCCCGTCAACGTGCTTGTCGTTAACGGTCTTGCTGAATTGCTTCAGGCGCTCACTGTGGGTCGCGGCAAAGTAGCCGACTGATTCCATCTGTGCGGGTTCTTCAACCTGGAAACCTAATCGCCTCAGTTCCGCAACGCCCGCGATGATCCCGGCCGCATCGCCGGGCGAAGATGGGAAAACCACACCGAGCCGCGAGCCCTTGCGAAGCGCCGGGGGCTTTTGCAGTTTGGGGATGCCCTGTTTCATTCGTGGTGGCCCTGTAGCGGCACGACTTCGGTGACCACTCCCTGGCGGTTGAGTTGCTCTACAATCTGCAACTGCTGCTTGTGGCTCACAACTGCCTCGAATTCCACAATCGAATTGGTTCCGGTCATCGAGACGCCAAAGTGCTGTGCCGGAATTTTCAGGTTTGCAAGCAGGCGCTGGACCTCGCTGGCGACATTTTCGGCGTGACTGGTCGTGAACCGGAAGACCATTACCCTCGATCGGAGGCTAAAACGGTCGGCACACCAGGCCATGACAAAAAGTCCGAACAGGACAATGGCTGTTGCTGACCCCGCCACCGCGTACAGGCCCGCGCCCGCGGCCATGCCGATGGCAGCTTCGGCAAAGATGGTGGCAGCGGTTGTCATGCCGACCAGACCCGCGCTGTCTTTCAGAATTGCGCCGGCGCCCAGGAAGCCGATGCCTTGCACGATATTCGAAGCAATCCGCGTGGAACTGGAATCACCGTAGATGTGACTGATCTCGACGGAGAGGATCGTGAAGAGCGCGGTGGCCATGCACACGAACATGCTGGTACGGATGCCCGCGGGGCGGCGATGTATTTCGCGTTCGACGCCGATCGCGGCGCCCAGCGCGGATGCGCACAAAAGCCTTAGCAGAATTTGGTGAAAGTGAAGCATTCCCGTTCGGTTAACCCCGGATTCAAGAAAATTCTACCGCTTAGAGTTTGAATTGGGTCAATTTCAAAAAGTGCCGTGCCCTGGCGTGTATCTCGGGCTTTCTGAGTTTCAGCAGGCGTTCCAGACCAAAACGCTCTACGGTGAAGCTGCCCAGGACAGAGCCGTAGACCATCGCGCGGCGAAGCGCGGCATCGTTCGTGCTGCCGGCGCCGGCTAGATAACCCATGAAACCGCCGGCAAAGCTGTCGCCGGCGCCGGTGGGATCGTGCGGCTCTTCTAGCGGGAACGCCGGAACGCAGAAGACGCCGTTTTTGTCGACGAGCATGGCGCCATATTCGCCCCGCTTTACGACCAGCGTGGAGGGGCCCATCTTGAAAATGTGTTTCGCCGCGCGCAGCAGATTGTGTTCGCTCGAAAGCTGGCGCGTTTCGGAATCGTTGATCATCAGGATGTCGACATGTTTCAGCGTTTCACGGAGATCCGCATTGGTGCGCTCGATCCAATAATTCATCGTGTCCATCGCCACAAGTTTGGGCGTGCCCTTCACTTGATGGAGAACGTCGCCCTGCAGATCCGGCGCGATGTTGGCCAGGAACACAAACTTCGAATTGCGGTATTTTTCCGGGAGCCGCGGCTTGAACTCGGCGAAAACGTTCAGGTCGGTCACCAAGGTGACGCGCTCGTTCAGGTTTTCCGAATAGCGCCCGGCCCAGAAGAAGCACTTCCCTTCCTTGCGCTCCAGCCCTTCGATGTCTATCGAGCGTTTCTTGAGGATGGCTTCGTCTTTCGGGTCGAAGTCGTCGCCGACGATGGCGACGAGATTGACGTGGGTGAAGAAACTGGCTGAGACGGAAAAATATGTGGCGGCGCCGCCGAGCGTGCGTTCCACTTTTCCGTACGGACTTTCGAGTGCATCGTATGCAACGGAGCCGACGACGAGCAGGGACACAGATTTCTCCTAGGACAAATACTTGCCGATGATGGCGGCAAGATTGTTCTTCGTTTTTGCGGGGACCAGCTTGAAATCGGTGATCAGCGAATGCGCCAGCGCGGACCCGCACTTGCATTTGCGCTCCGCGGGCATGGTCTTCACGGCTTCGCGGACGACATTCTGCGCGTTAGAGGCGTTCTGGTTGAGCGTGGCGATGATTTGCGAGGCGGTGACCGACTCGTGCTCCGGATGCCAGCAATCGTAATCGGTGATCATGGCCACGGTGGCGTAACAGATTTCGGCTTCGCGCGCGAGCTTCGCCTCCGTGACGTTGGTCATGCCGATCACGTCGAACTTCTGCGCGCGGTGAAAATGCGCTTCGGCGAGCGTGGAAAATTGCGGGCCTTCCATGTTGATGTAAGTGCCCTTGCGGTGGACAGGCACGGCGACGGAGACGCAGGCGTCGGCCAGCACGGTCGAGAGTTGGCCACAGGTTGGCTTGTCGAAGGCCACATGGGCGACCAATCCGTTGCCGAAGAATGTGGAAATGCGGCCCTTGGTGCTGTCGAAAAACTGGTCGGGAACGAGGAATTCGCCGGGACGCAAATCTTCCTGCAGCGAACCTACGGCGCTGACGGAAATAATGCGCTGGACGCCGAGGAGTTTCATGGCGTAGATGTTGGCGCGGAAGTTTAGTTCGCTTGGAAGAATGCGGTGTCCTCGGCCGTGGCGGGCGAGAAAAGCCACGCGCTTGCCCTCGAAATTGCCGAGCACGATCTTGTCGGAAGGCTCGCCGAAGGGCGTTTTCACGCGGAGTTCGCGCGTGTTGCTCAGGCCGCTCATCGCGTAGAGCCCGCTGCCGCCGATTACGCCGATTTCCGCCAGCGGCTCCTTCGCCCGCGCAGATTTCCCCTGGGCCTCTTTTTTGCCTGCCATGCGTTTTCTCCTGGGAATTACCGGTTCAGATCCACCGGCTCGAATTCGACTTTTCCGTCGCGCTCGTGAAGCGAGGCTACGGCAACGTCCGGATCGTGACCGAAAACAACGATCCAGTTTTCTTTTGCCATGCGCGGCACCCACTTGCGTTTCGTTTCCAGTGTCTGCAGAGGGTACAGATCGTACGCCATGATCCAGGGCAAAGGAATATGGTGCCGTGTCGGGAGCAAATCCGCAACAAAGGCCAGCGTTTTTCCTCCGCCCGTGAGTAGGACGGCTTGAATGTCCGCGTTATGGCCGGGGATTCGAGCGACGGAGATGCC
>DATHOY010000111.1:0-5835 GCA_035484435.1 Vulcanimicrobiaceae bacterium
GACCTCTGGGGCAAAGTCCGCAACACCATCCGCGAAGCCCAGTACAACGCCCAGCTCAGCGCTGCCGATCTCGAAAACGTTCGCCTCACCGAGCAGGCCAGCCTCGCCGTCTTTTTTTACGAACTCCGCGGCCAGGACGCCGTGCAGCAAATTCTCAACGATACCGTCGAAGCCGACAAAAAATCTCTCGAGCTCGCCCGCGCCCGCTATGAAACTGGCGTGGACACCCAACTCGCCCTGGTCGAAGCCCAAGTCACACTGCAACAGGCGGAATCCGCTTCCACCAATCTCGGCATCGCCCGCGCCCAATTCGAACACGCCATTGCCGTCCTCGTAGGTACCTCCGCCTCCGGTTTCTCCATGCCCTACAAGCCGCTCAGCGCCGCTCCTCCCGCAATCCCCGTCGGCATCCCCTCCCAATTGCTCGAACGCCGCCCCGACATCGCTGCCTCTGAACGCAACATGGCCGCCGCCAACGCCCAAATCGGTATCGCCACCGCCGCTTACTACCCCAACCTCACTCTCAGCGCACAGGGCGGATTCGAAAGCTCCGCGCTCCAGAATCTTTTCACCTGGCCCAGCCGTTTCTGGTCCGTCGGGCCTTCTGTGTCTGAAACGATTTTCGACGCCGGCCTCCGCCGCGCTACCGTGAATCAATTCATCGCCGTCTACAATGCGGATGTCGCCGCCTATCGCCAGACGGTCCTCACCGCTTTCCAGCAAGTCGAAGACTCGATGGCCGCCGTGCGCATTTTGTCGAAACAGATTCAGCAGCAGGAACAGGCCGTGGAGTCCGCCCAGCAATTTCTGAAGCTCTCACAGGCCCGCTATGAAACAGGAGTGGATACTTATCTCAACGTCCTCATAGCCCAAACCACTCTCTTAACCGACCAGCAGCAACTCGCCTCTCTCCACACACAAGAGATGACCGCTTCCGTCCAACTCATCGAAGCCCTCGGCGGCGGCTGGGACCGCACTCAACTCCCCACCCCCGCCCAAGTCACCAAAAAAGTAACGAAATCCGAAATCGAAGCCTCCCACTAGCGCAAATCGCTCCCAGTTTGTAGGGGCGGGGCTCGCCCCGCCCTCTTGGGTTATCCCATCTCAAGTAGTGGCCGCATTCTGAGGCGCGTTGTTTGCGCCCCAAATGGTTCTACGGGGCGGGCGCTTTTTCCCCGTCCCGAATGCTTCCGGGGGCGGCCGCTCGCTACTCAATTCTCAGCCGCTCCACCGTTCCAGATTCCGTTCAAAACTCAACGATAAACCGCGCAACCACGCTCCTCCAATTTCTCAATCCACGCCGGCAACTCCAGCGTCTCCACCCAACGCAAATCCAATTTCTCCAGCCTCGGCAACTCCGCAATCCCATCGGGCAGTCCCCGTAACGGATTCCCCCGCAAATCAATCTGCCGCAACTCTTTCAACTGTCCAACCGACTCTGGCAACGAAGCCAATTTGTTATTCCGAAGGTGCAATTCGCGAAGCCGCCCCAAACTGCCGATCGAGCCCGGCAAAAACGTCAATTGATTGTCGGAGATTCTCAATTCAAAAAGATTCGCCAGCAAAGTAACTTGTTCGGGCAATTCAGAAAAAGCATTCTCGCTCAAATTCAAGTAACGCAACTTCGTCAACCGTACAATCGAAGCCGGCAGCGTCCTCAGCCCGTTGTCGTGCAAATACAAAAAATCCGTCAACCCTTCCAGTTCGCCAAGCGCCTCTGGCACCGACGTCAACTGGTTGTGCCCCAGGTCCAGCATCCGCAGCCGCTTCAATCCTCCAATCCGCTCGGAAACCTCTGTCAATCCGTTGTCCGCCAAAACCAGCGTCTCAAGTTCCGTCTGATCCCAAACGGATTCCGGCACCCGCCCCAGTCCGCGTTTCCAAAGGTTCAGATTGCGCGGAGAAGGCTGCGGCATAGGATCGGCACCAGGTATGGCAGGAAAAAGTATTCGGGAAGGGTCTACTCAAAACTCCGCATCGCCGTGGATTCGTCATTGAATACATCAAACACCGTAAACAACTTGGTGATCTGCAGCAGGTCGTTGACTTTCTTCGTCAGGTTCAGCAGCTTCAATTCGCCGCCCCGGTTCCGCACCGCCGTAAATCCGCTGACCAATTCGCCAATTCCGGAGCTGTCAATGTAGTTCACATCCCCGAGGTTCAAAATAATTTTCGTTCGTCCCTCTTCCAGCAGGTCGCGCACCGTCTTCCGCAAAAGCGCGCTGCCGTCTCCCAGCGAAATCCGCCCGCTCAAATCCACCAGCGTGATGCCGCTGTATTCCCGGGTTGTGGCAAAAAGTGAAGGCATTCCGTTCCTCTACGCTTCCTGGTGTGGCGCTCCTGAGTTCGAGCCGCTCCCGTTTCCGTTGCTGTGCGGACTCCCGAGCGCCGGAAGTCTCTTGGCCATCACAAGCTCCGCGCCGCCAGTCTTCCCCGGATGCACGTCGAACTCGTCCATGAACGCCTTCATCAGAAAGATCCCGCGCCCCGAAGTGCTCAGCAAATTCTCCTGCGCCAGCGGGTCCGGCACGTCGTTCAGCCGGAAACCCTTCCCCTCATCCAGCACATGGATGATCATCCGCTCCTCGGTCAGTTCAATCGCCAGATGAATCTTTTTCTCCGGCTTTTCCTGATTGCCATAGTGAAATGCGTTAATCACCCCTTCGCGCACAGACATCCCGATCCGGTAACACTCATCCTCATTAAACCCCGCCGCCTCCGCCACGCGCACGCACATCTCCTCGGCGAGATTCACGCTCTCGACGTGGGTGTCTAGCGTAACTTCAAGATGCTTGGTCTCTGGCGCCATTCCGGGTCGCGAAAGTTGGATCTTCCTCACAAAAGGCGTTCTTATCCGTAACACAGCGCCCAAACATAAGTCAATGGACGCCCCGGCTAGCGCCGCTCATCCCCGTAGCACAGGCATTCCTGCCTGTGCTCTTGGGTTCCGCTTCTCTGCGTGCCTCAGCGTCCTCTGCGCCTCTGCGTTATCTTTTCTTCTTTCCGCTAGAAATTCTACCTACGCCCAATAATCTCGATCCAACGTCCGGTACTGAATCGCCTCGCTCAAGTGCTTGCACTGGATATCCTCCGCCCCATCCAGATCCGCAATCGTCCGCGCCACCTTTAAAATCCGGTCATGCGCCCGCGCCGAAAGCCCCAGCCGCGTCACCGCATTCTCCAGCAACTTCTCCCCATCCGCGTTTATCGCGCAATGTTTCCGGATCATCTTCGGCGCCATCTGCGCGTTGCAATAGGTCGTTTTCTCCGCCTTGAACCGCTCCGTCTGCCTCTGCCGCGCCGCAATCACCCGCGCCCGCACCGCCGTCGAATCCTCCGACGACGAAGGCGCCCTCAGCTCCTTGTACTTCACCGCCGGCACCTCAATGTGAATATCAATCCGGTCCAGCAGCGGCCCCGAAATCTTCGAAACATACCGTTGAATCATCGGCGGCGTGCAGTGGCAATCATGCCCAGGATCCCCAAAATACCCGCACGGACAAGGGTTCATCGCCGCCGCCAGCATGAAGCGCGAAGGGAACGTCACCGAAATGGCTGCCCGAGCAATTGTCACGCTGCCATCCTCCAGCGGCTGCCGCATCACCTCCAGCACATTCCGCTGAAACTCCGGCAACTCATCCAGGAACAGCACTCCGTTGTGCCCAAGCGACACCTCGCCCGGCCGCGGCACCGCGCCTCCCCCAATCAGCCCCGCATCGCTGATCGTATGATGCGGCGAACGAAACGGCCGCGTTCCCAGCAGCCCTGTCGCATTTTCCAAGATCCCCGCCACACTGTGAATTCGTGTCGTCTCAATCGCTTCATCCAGCGACATCGACGGCAATATCGTCGGAATCCGCTTTGCCAGCATCGTCTTCCCAGCGCCCGGCGGCCCGATGAACAGAATGTTGTGCCCACCCGCGCACGAAACCTCCAGCGCCCGTTTCGCCGCCTGCTGCCCGTGCACATCTTTCAAATCCACGCTGTACTGCGCGGACTCCCTCAGCATCTCCTGCGCATCTACCTTCACGCACTGAAACGATTCCGGCGAATTGATCAGGTCCACCGCCTGCGGCAGCGATTTCAGCGCGTACACCTCGATCCCCTCGACTACCGCCGCCTCTTTCGCGTTACTTTCTGGCACCGCCACAGCTTTGATCCCATGGTCCCGCGCCGCAATCGCCGCCGACAGCGCTCCCCTCACCGGACGCACGCTCCCATCCAGCGAAAGCTCCCCCAGAAACATCATCCGGTCCAGCGCCTTCCCAAAAAACTGCCCCTGGCACCCCGCCAGCCCCAGCGCCATCGGCAAATCAAACGCCGACCCTTCCTTGCGCAAATCCGCGGGTGCCAGATTGATCGTCACACCCTGCCCGTACGGAAAATCAATCCCGCAATTCTTCAGCGCGGATTTCACCCTTTGCCGGCTCTCCTTCACCGCGTTGTCCGGCAACCCCACCACATAAAAGTCCTCCATCCCGCCCACACCAACATCCACCTCCACCTGTACAACGTGGGCATCAATTCCATAAACCGAAGCGCTAAGCGTCTTGAAGAGCATAGGAGAGGGGGGACTAACCCGACGCGAGGATATATTAGTTTGCTACGATACGCCAGCGTTAAGAGACGCCACCGTAAGCCCCTATCGCGGCAAGCCCACCACTGTAGGGGCACAATAAATCGTGCCCTCTTGGGTCACTCCCTCTGAATTCCGTAAAAGCAAGCCCACAGTTGCTACACAGCCCTAGTCGCCCTTTCTTTACTCCCATCCCTTCCAAACGTATAGTGGAGGTACAGTTGGCAAGACAACTCTAGTCCCTGTGAGGTTTGCAGATGACAGGCATAATCATTCTCGTCGTCCTTGTCCTGCTAGTGCTCTTCGGCATCGGCATGTACAACGGCCTGGTGCGACTGAAGGTGCAATGCGACAACGCTTGGGCCGACATCGACGTCCAGCTCAAACGCCGCTACGACCTCATCCCCAATCTCGTCGAAACCGTCAAAGGCTATGCCGGCCATGAAAAGGGCACACTCGAAGCAGTCATTAACGCCCGCAATCGCGCCATGAGCGCCACCGGCCCCGCGGACAAAGCCCAGGCCGAAAACATGCTCTCCGGCGCCCTCAAAAGTCTCTTCGCTCTTTCCGAAGCCTATCCTCAGTTGCGTGCCATCGAAAGTTTCACTTCTCTGCAGAACTCCCTCACGCAAATCGAAGACACCGTCCAGAACGCCCGCCGCTACTACAACGCCGTCGTCCGCGACCTGAACACCAAGATCCTGCAATTCCCCACCAACATCTTCGCCGGCATGCTCGGCTTCAAAGAACGCGAATTCTTCGAAGTCTCTTCCGCCGCCGAACGCGAAGCCCCCAAAGTTAGCTTCAGCACTCCCGGCGCCCCCACGGCCTGAAGCCTTTCCTAAAGCATCATGCAACCCCGCCCAATCCCCTGTAGCGGCCGCCTTCCGAGGCGGGCTTTCTGCCACCCGGACGGGTTTACGGGGCGCGCGCCGTTAAACCCGGGTGCCGCACCTTGCGTTTTTCAGGGTGCGGGTTTTTTCCGCCTCAATCGCGGATCAAGCCATCGGCTCTCCCTCAGTCTTGTAGTCGCCTTTTTTCTCCTTCATTTTTTCTTAGCCTTACCCGCAAACGCCAAAGACCGCCACCTCAAGAAATTCTCCTCTGAAATCGTAGTCATGCCCAGCGGCACCGTCGACGTCACCGAAAATATCACGATGCAATTCGTCGGCGGCCCCTGGCACGGCATCAACCGCTACATTCCCGTCGAGTACTCCGGCCCTCGCGGCCTGAACTACACGCTGTTCCTCGACGTCAAG
>DATHOY010000112.1:0-20826 GCA_035484435.1 Vulcanimicrobiaceae bacterium
CCGCGCCACGTTCTTCGTTGATTCCCTGCGCAACCTGAAACTTGAGGACTACGAGCCCATCATCCATTTCCGTTCGGAAGACGGCGTAATCTCGCGCCTGGACAAACTCGTGGAATTTCGCGACCCGCTCGGGCCCGCCGCAAAACAGTTTCTGCCTCGCCTCCGGTCCGGCTATTTGACGGACGGCGCCACCGCCGCGGAAAAACTCGCGCGTGAATATCCGCAATACGCCTTCGTCACCACCGAAGGTACCTGCTATCAAGGCCGCATGGTTACCGGCGGGCGTCCCGATGAAGCCGGGCCGCTGGGTATGAAGCGTGAACTGCGCGCGCTCGATGCCGAAATGATGCAACTCGAACACCGCGCGGCCGCCAGCCACGCCGAACTCGAAACGCTTGCCGCGGAACTTCGCGCCGACGAGCAATCCCAAGAAGAGCTGACCGCACAGCAGCGCGAAGCCGAGCGCAACCTTTTCTCCACCAAACACCGCCACGAGCAATCACAAAGCGAACTGGCGCGGCTCGGCCTGGACTTGACCGTCTGCCAGGACGAACTGACGCGTGTACGCCGCGAAATCGAATCTGTGCAACAGCGCGCGGCGCAGGCCAGGCTCCAGCATGAAGCGGCTGCCAAATCCCGCTCCGAAGCCGAAGCGGAGAGCGCCAGCCTCACTGCGGAAGTCGCGCAACTACGCGGCGCCGTGCAGGCCGAGCAGGATGAACTCTCCGCAGCAAAGGCTGACTTCGCGGCAATGCAAGAGCGCCTCGCGCTGGCCGAAGCGATGGCCAAACGCCTGGACGAAGAGCGCGCGGATCTGGAACGCCGAGAACTCGCGCTCCGCCAGCAGGAAGAGTCCATCAACGAAGAAACCGCCGCCATGGCCCGCCAGTCCGAGGAACTTACGCAACAACTGAGTGTCCTGCGCGCCGAAAAGATCCGCCTGGAAGAAAAGCAGAAAGAACTCGAGCAGGAATGGGATGCGGGCCGCACCCGGGTGACCCAGGCTGAAGACCACCTGCGCATGGCCCGTCAGACCCTCCAGGAAATGCGCGAAGCCCGCGGCAAGTTCGAAATCGAAAAAGCGCGCAACGACTCCGACCGTGCCCATTTGCGCGAAACCTGCCTCGCCGAAGTCAATGCCCAGCCGGAGGACCTCATCGCCTCCGAAACCGCGTTCATGTCCGGTGAAGAACTCGCCATCGCCGAAGCGAATTACCGCGAGATGAAGCAGAAAATCGAAAACATGGGCGCCGTCAACATGATGGCCCTCGAAGAGTACAACGAGTGCGAACAGCGCTTCACCTTCCTGACCCGCGAGCGCGACGACCTGCTGCAATCCATCACCGACACCCAGCAGGCCATCAAGGAACTCGACCTGATCACCAAGGATCGCTTCGAGCAGGCCTTCGCCGCCATCAACACCAACTTCACCACCGCCTTCCAAACCATCTTCGGCGGCGGCACGGCGGAAATGCGCCTCACGGAAGTCGACAGCTCCGGCGACGCGGGTATCGACATCGTTGCCTCACCTCCGGGCAAGCGCCTGCAGAACGTGTTGCTGCTCTCCGGCGGCGAGAAGGCGATGACTGCTCTTGCGCTGCTGATCGCTATCTTCAAATATCAGCCGAGCCCCTTCTGCATCCTCGACGAAGTCGACGCACCTCTCGACGAAGCCAACGTCGGCCGCTTCACCAAGCTTATCGCCAACATGAGCGCGCAAACCCAGTTCATCGTCGTCACCCACAATCGCAAGACGATGGAGACCGGCAGCGTCCTCTACGGTGTGACTATGCAGGAACCCGGTGTTTCGAAACTCGTCAGCGTCCGCTGGGAAGGCGACGCCGAACCCACGCCCAAACGCAGAGCCGCGACCGCGGCATAACAAATCCGTATCAGGTCTCCCGGGGCGAAAATCTTTCGCCCCATTTTTTCATTAAAAGAAACAATACCTGCCACAAGCTTTTCTTCGCCCGAATTGTCCTCGCGTCACATTGACATCGGCGAACGGTGGGATAGAATGCTGAGCACTTTGTCGGGGGCGACACGGTCGTGAACGCAAGTCCTGCACCAAAAGTCATTCGAGAGACAAATTTCCCGGGCATCGCGCCGCTGGCGCGGGGCAAGGTGCGCGATATCTATGATCTGGGCGATCGCCTGCTCATCGTCGCCACCGACCGCCTTTCCGCGTTCGACGTCGTCATGCCGACGCCCATTCCAGACAAAGGCCGCGTCCTCACGCAGCTTTCTCTCTTCTGGTTCGAGCTCCTGAAAGACGTCCTGCCCAATCACGTTTTAAGCGCGACCGAATTCCCCGCTCCGTTTGACCAGTTTCAAGACGAACTGGCCGGCCGCTCCATGGTCGTGAAAAAGACCTCGCCGCTCCCCATCGAGTGCGTCGCCCGCGGCTATCTCTCCGGCTCCGGCTGGAAGGAGTATCAAGCCACCGGAAAAGTTTGCGGCATTCCGCTTCCCGCCGGCTTGCGCGAATCCGATAAGCTTCCCGAAGTGATCTTCACGCCGGCAACCAAGGCTGCCACGGGCCACGATGAAAATATTCCGTTCGCGCGCGCCGCGGAAATGCTCGGCCAGGAACTGGCGGAAAAAGTCCGCGTCACCACGCTGAAGATTTACCGTCGCGCCGCCGCCTACGCCGAACCGCGCGGCATCCTACTGGCCGACACCAAGTTTGAATTTGGGCTTCTGAACGGCGAAATGATCTGGATCGACGAAGCGTTGACTCCCGACTCCTCGCGCTTCTGGCCCGCCGCCGAATACAAGCCCGGTGGCCCCCAGCCTTCTTTCGACAAGCAGTACGTGCGCGACTACCTCGAACGGATCCGATGGCCGAAGACGCCGCCGGGCCCCGCCTTGTCCCCCGACGTGGTTGCCGCAACGCGCGCCAAGTACCGGGAAGCCTATCGCATCCTGGTCGGGCACGAGTTGGACGCGTAAGCCGGCCCCCTAAGAAAATTCGCAGGCACGGAGAGTGCGGACGTGAGAGATCAACTGGAAGGCCTTGTGGGACAGATGGTGGAACGCGGAATTTTGTTCGATGAGGCCGTTGGGGAGTTCGAAAAACGCTTCATCAAGCGTGTTCTGGAGCGCACCAACGGCAATCAGTGCCGGGCCGCGGAGCTTTTGGGAATTCATCGCAACACGCTGAGCCGGAAAATGACGGAGTACAAGCTGGACCACCGGCGGCGAAAGGGGCGGTAGTTAAAGTGGGCCGGCGCTTTCGGCTAACGTTTGGTGGGTAATTCTGGAAACCGTAAAGCGGCAGCCGGGCTGCCGCACTCAAAAAAAAACGGCCCCGAATTCGTGATTCGGGGCCGTTGCTCTTTGTAGGGGCACGATACATCGTGCCCTCTTATCTGTCGTAATCAGTTCCCGGGCTTCTTCGGCGCAGGCTTCCTTGCCACCGGCTTTTTCGCCGGACCCGCCTTCGGCAAGTCTTCCGCGTTTACCTTGGCCTTGTCCCAGTGCAGCATAAATGCCGGATCGGGATCGTAGGATTCCAGCGTGCCGGTGAACCGGACCGGATTTCCTTTTTCCAGTTTCGCGGCTTCGGGCTGATCGGCCTTCTTGATAATCACGTCCATGTTCGGCGTGGTGGCGGCTTCAAACTCCGCATCGCTGGTGACGAATGCGTTCTTGAGTTCCGTTGTATCCGCCCCTGCCACAACCTCGATCATCTTGCCCGGCACGTCCGGAAATTCCAGGCCGCAGGCCGCGGTCCACGTCAGCTTGGCCTTGTCCCCGCCCGCTTTCAGGTCGGTGACGACGGTGGCAATGGTCATGTCCTTGCGAGCCGCATCAAGATCCGCCGAGCTGACCAATTTGTAGGTCGCCGGGCGCTCCACCGAGTTGGGCGCAAGCTGCAGCAGTTCGTTCATCTCCGCATCGGTCAGCGCGTCGCAAACCGTGCCACCCTGATAGTTGGCCATCACCTTGCGAATATAAGTCTTCACCGACTTCGACTGCTGCTCGTTCGCGCTCTTGGACGTTGCAGCGCGCGCAAAGGACCACATCGCTTCCAGCGGCTGAGCTGGAGTCATCGCCATGTAAGCCTGGCCCATCTTGTAGTTCGAAAGCAGATCGTCCGGCACAATCGCCAGCACAGCCTTGAAGGATGCAATGGCGCCGGCGTAGTCCTTGGCGGCCATTGCGGCATTCGCCGCCGTACCGTTGAAGAGCAGGATGGATGTCTTCTTCTCTTGCGCAAACTTGTCCGCATCCTCGGTATCCGGCTTCGGAATCTGGTCCACTACTTTCAGCGCAGCCAGGGCAGCGGCGCGCGCGGCCTTGGAAGTCTCCGGATCGGGGCTCGGGATGTTGTTGTACGCGGCGGCGCGAACGTAGTACGCGCTGTAAAGATCGCCCGGACTCACCTTGTCCCCCATCGCGATCAACTTGTCCGCGTATTCGATGGCCTTCGGATAGTTCTTTTGCCCGAAATAGTTGTTGTAGTAGAGCGGGTAGATGTAATTCAGCAGCGCGGAAGCCGGATACTTGGCAGTGAAATCGTCGAGCAGCTTGGTCTGTGCAGCAGGATTCTTCTCCGCGGCGGCGGCCTGATAGGAGTTGTACTCCGCCATCGTGTAGGGCTGCTGTTTAGCGCCACCCGCGGCCGCGGCCTCCTGGGCCGGGGCAGGTGGAGTACAGCTCAGGCCAAGCGCCGTAAGAAGCAGAAGGCTTGCCGTCCAACGAATTGCTCTCATTCCTTGTCTCCTCGCTCCATACATGAAAGTAAAATTGCGTAAATCGCCAGAGGCCATGCCGCTGACGGAATTGCTGCCATTCCCTGCGGACCAGAAGTGCTCTATCGGAAACGTTGGAATTATAGGTGCAGCCACTCTCCAACCGCAAGCCGGGATCTGAACTTTCAAAACCCGGGGCGTTGGGGTCTTGCGCGGAGCAGACCGGAATCCGTGGCCCCGGCGAATCTCCGAGGCATTCTCATTGGGGTGGCATCCTAACGAGATAAGATGAGTTTCGCATAAAAAGAGTGGCTTAGGCGAGGAGGAATACAAATGGACAACATAAGCGCGGCAAATAGTACAAATGCGTTAGGAAAACCCTTACACGGCGGAGTCGCCTTGATCACTGGCGGCAGTCGCGGCATCGGTAAGGCAATCGCGAAGCGTTTGGCCTCACTGGGAGCGGCTGTCGGCATCTGCGGCAGAGATGAAGAAAAATTAATATTGGCGTCACGCGAGTTGGAAGCTGCCGGCGCAAGAGTTCTGGCACACCGCGCGGACGTAACGAAAGAGGCGGATATTCGCGCGCTCGTCGACGCGACGGAAAAGCAACTCGGTGCAATCACGATCCTGGTCAACAACGCGGGTACCGGCGGCGGAGGCTTCGGGGCCATCCAGGAAAAAAGTGAAGCCGAATGGGACCAGGTGATGAACACAAACTTGAAGAGCGTTTTCTTCGTTTCCCGCGCCGTGATCCCCGGGATGATCCAGCGGCGCGGCGGAGATATCATCAACATCAGCTCCCTTGCTGGAAAAAATACCTTCGCGGGAGGAGGAATTTACTGCGCGTCGAAATGGGGTCTGCAGGGGCTATCTGGTTGCATGACCGAAGACTTGCGTGCGCATGGAATCCGCGTCAGCGTCATCTGCCCGGGCAGCGTGGCGACGGGGTTCACAGGGCGCGGCCCCAAGGACCCGAGCAAAGTGCTGACCGCGGACGACGTGGCCCATGCCGTAGCCATGGTGGCCGCCCAGGGCCCGCAAAGCTTCATCAGCGAAGTGCAAATGCGACCCGTAGCCAAGCCGTAGCGAAGGCATCTGCGATTGGATTCACTTTGCCCGCAAGGCTGCAAGCACTTTTGCCTATGTAGCGGCCGCCGCCTGCGGCGGGCGCCCTCCCATCCGCCGAACCCCCAAGGGGCCATATTTCGGAGGCTCGTTTTTCCTCTTGACAATAGTCGTTTACACGACTATTATCGGTACATGAATTCACGAACCAAGCCCGGCTGCCCCGGCGCCACTCCCCTCGAAGACCAGATCTTCGTGGCCCTGCTCAAAGCCTCCGATTCCCTGGCCTCCCAGGGCGATCAACTGATGAAGGCCAACGGTCTCACCTCCGCCCAATACAACGTTCTCCGCATCCTGCGCGGCGCCGGCCCGGATGGCCTTCCCTGCAATACCATTGCAGATCGCATGATCTCGCGCGACCCGGACATGACGCGCCTGCTGGACCGCATGGAAAAACGCGAACTGATCACCCGCGAGCGGCAGACGGAAGATCGCCGCGTCGTAAAGGCGCGAATCACCGACGAGGGCCTGAAGCTGCTGAAGAAAATGGACTCCCCCATCCGCGAACTCCACAAGAGCCAGTTCGCCCACATGACTTCCGCGCGTTTGAAAACCCTGATGGAGCTTCTTTCCGAAGTGGCGACGCAGGCACCGAAATAGGCGCATTCGCATCCAATATTCAAATTTCGGCAAGGACATCAAGCTGGAGAAAGCAAAAAGGAGAAGCAACAATGAACGGGCCATTAACAAAAGTAGGAATAGTAGCAGGGCTGGCGGCGGCACTCGTGCTGCCCGCAAGCGCCGGGACCACGACGTACCAGATCGATCCGCGGCATTCCAGCGCCGGATTCGGCGTGACGCACCTGATGATTTCGACCGTGCGCGGCGAATTTCACGGCGTCACCGGAACCGTGGTCGTGGACGACAGTGATGTTTCCAAATCCAGCGTGAACGTCACGATCGACGCCACCACCGTGGATACTCGCGAGCCGGATCGCGACAAGCACTTGAAGAGCGAAGCATTCTTCGACGTCGCCAAGTATCCCGCGATCACGTTTCAATCCACCAAGGTCGAGCACAACAACGATGGCACCCTGAAAGTTACCGGCGATCTGACCATCCGCGGCGTCACCAAGACCGCGACCCTCACCGCGACTCTTCCCAAGGCTCCCATCAAGGACCCCTGGGGATTGCAGCGCACCGCCGTGTCCGCCTCCACGAAGATTAACCGCCAGGATTTCGGCGTCGCCTGGAACCAGAAACTGGACAGCGGAGGCATGGTCGTCGGCGATGATGTAAACATCACGCTGGACGTGGAAATGATCATTCCTCCGCAGTCAAAGTAATCAGCGAATCGCCAGTTGCGATTCATCAGTAAGTGCGGGCGGCAAATTTGCCGCCCGCATCTTTCTGCGGCCAACTGAACGAAATCAAGGAGGCAGAATGAAAAAGCCCGCGCCCGTACATCATCCCATCCACGAAATGATTCAACATCGTTGGAGTCCCCGCGCGTTCTCCTCACAGCCCGTTCCACCCGACGTCTTGCGCAGCCTGTTTGAAGCCGCGCGATGGGCGGCCTCCAGCAACAACGAGCAACCCTGGGCGTTTCTCGTCACCACAGCCGACGACAAGGAAAATCACGAAAAGATGGTCAGCACCCTGGTGGAATTCAACCAGGGTTGGGCCAAGCACGCCCCCGTGCTGGCAATCGCCGTCTCCGAAATGGCTTTCGCCAAAACCGGCAAGCCCAATCGCAACGCGTTTTACGATACGGGCGCGGCCGTGGCCAATCTTTCGGTGGAAGCTACCTGTCGAGGCCTGTTTGTGCATCAAATGGCTGGGTTCGAGCCTCAGAAGGCCGTCGAACTGTTTGCAATTCCCAGTGGGTGGGAGCCCATCGCGGCCTTCACCATCGGCTATCCGGGTAATGCCGACTCTTTGCCCGAAACGCTGCGCCAGCGCGAACACGCCCCGCGTGAACGAAAACCGCTGGACTCGTTTGTGATGGGCACCCATTGGGGAAAGGCGGCAACTTTTCTCCACAAGTAATCCGCTTTTGCTAAAATTTCATAGAGGAAATATCCCGGCATGCACAGCACGCTCGAATTCCTGGTGAGCCACGGTTATCTTGTGCTTGTGGTCTGGGTGTTTCTGGAGCAGGCCGGCCTCCCCCTTCCCTCCATTCCGCTGCTCCTGGCCTCCGGCGCGCTCGGCGGAATGCACCGGCTGAACTTTGGCGTCGCGCTGATGCTGTGCACCTTGGCCGCGGTTTCGGCCGATACGATCTGGTACCAGTTGGGTAAGCGAAGGGGCATCCGGATTCTGCACTGGCTCTGCAAGATTTCACTGGAACCGGATTCCTGCGTGCGCCGCACCGAGGGCCTTTTTGAAAAGCAGGGCGCAAAATCCTTGCTGGTGGCGAAGTTCCTGCCCGGCCTGAATACCGTTGCCACTCCCCTCGCCGGCATTTTCCACATGAAATTCCGCAGGTTCCTGGCGTTCGATGCGCTGGGAGCGATCTTCTGGGCCGGAACGTACCTTGGCCTCGGCTACGTCTTCAGCGGCCAGATTGAACTGATCGCGCTGAAGGCCCAGCAACTGGGCAGCGGCCTGATGGTGCTGCTGGGCGCCGCCCTGGCCTTCTATATCAGCTACAAGGTCGTGGCTCGCCAGAAATTCCTGCGCGAACTGAGAATCATGCGCATCCGTCCGGAAGAGCTGAAAGAAAAGCTGGACGCGGGCGAACTTCTTACGATAGTTGACCTGCGCCACTCCGTTGATTTCGAAGCTGACCCGGAAACGATTCCCGGCGCATTCCGCATGGATGCCAGCGAGCTCCAGCAAAGCGGCGAACGGCTGCCGCGTGACCGCGAAATCATTCTGTACTGTACTTGACCAAACGAAGCCACCAGCGCCCGTGTGGCGCTGCTCCTCAGGAACAAAGGCGTGAAGCGCATTCGGCCGCTCCAGGGCGGACTGGACGCCTGGCGTGACCTCGGCTACCCCTTGCAGGCCTTGACTGCGGGCGAAGAAAGCGAGCCTATCACCAAAGCCTGATCAGCCTTTTTGAGTGCGGCAGCAAAGCTGCCGCTTTTACGGCGCAAACAAACAGCACAAAATCCCGATTCGCGCTGAGCTCAGAATCTTAGCGCTCGCAATAAAAGGGAGCCGGGCAAGCCCGGCCCCTACAATTCACAAGCGCGTCCGTTGATTACAGCCGCGGCAGAACGATTCCGCTCTGCGCCTGATACTTCCCTTTCTTATCCTTGTAGCTGACTTCGCAATCTTCGTCGCTTTCAAAAAACAGCACCTGGCACAATCCTTCGTTCGCATAAATGCGCGCCGGCAGCGGCGTAGTATTGCTAATTTCGAGGGTCACGAAGCCTTCCCACTCCGGCTCAAATGGCGTCACGTTCACGATGATCCCGCAACGTGCGTAGGTGGATTTGCCAAGGCAAATCGTTAGCACATTCCGCGGGATGCGGAAATATTCGATCGAGCGCGCCAGCGCGAACGAGTTCGGCGGCACCAGGCAAACTTCGCCCTTGAACTCCACCAGCGAGCGCGGGTCAAAATTCTTCGGATCCACGATCGTGGAGTTCACATTGGTAAAGATGCGGAATTCGTCGGCCACCCGGATGTCGTATCCGTACGAGGACACGCCGTAGCTGATCACTCCTTCCCGAACCTGCCGGTCGGTGAACGGCTCGATCATTTTGTGTTCCAGCGCCATGCGGCGGATCCAACGGTCTGGCTTTACGGACATCCAATCCTCCTGACAGAAAACTTAGAATGCAGGCTCGCAAAAGGTTAAAGTGTAGATGAGGCGGAACTTCTTGACAACCCGGGCCTTAGCCTCTAGCATCGGGCAACGTAGAGCGGGAGGACGGTGTGATTAAGCTAGATATTGTGAATGCCGTCGTAGCGAAGACGAACATCAGCCGCACAAAAGCGGAACAAGCCGTGGAGACGGTCTTTGAATCTCTGAAGAACTCCATGGGGCGCGGGCAGCGTATCGAGTTGCGCAAGTTCGGCGTATTCAGCGTGAAGCCGCGGAAGACCGGCATCGGGCGCAATCCCCGCACCGGCGAAGAAGTCAGCATTCCTCCAGGGAAGGCTGTGCGCTTCAAGCCCGGGAAAGAACTCCAGGGACTTGAAGACCACGCCGCCAGCCAAGCCAAATAATTTATTGTGACCCCACCGGATTCAGAACGGAGCGCTCCCCCATTTCTGGAAGTGCCCGCGTGGCAGGGCCGTCCGCCGCAAGGAAGGTATTACTCCGCGGACCAGCCGTATCCGTCCACGCGTTCGCTGGTTTTGTCCTCGGGATTGGTCCTTTTGACGCTGGTCACCTCGTTGATTGCAGGCACGCACTTTGCCGCTGCCTATGCGCACAATCAGGCCGCTTCGATCGACGCTTTCGAGCAATCTTTCCGGCTGGTGTATCGCAACCCAGCGGCTCTGTTGGCGGGTCTGCCGTTCGCTTTGACACTTCTCGGAATTTTGCTGGCGCATGAGTTGGGACACTATTTCGCCTGCCGCCATCATCATATCCGCGCGAGCTATCCGTATTTCATTCCCGCGCCCACGCTGATCGGCACGTTTGGCGCGTTTATCTTGATTCGCTCGCCGATTCGCTCCATGCGCGCGCTGTTCGATGTCGGGGCTTCCGGGCCGCTGGTGGGCTTTCTGGTCGCCCTGCCGGCGATGTCCTACGGAGTGATTCACGCCAAAGTGATTCCCGCGCTGGCCGCCGACAACAACGCCGACCTCGTTTTCGGCGTTCCGCTGATTCTTCGCATCGTGACCGCTACGTTTCAGCCGAACGCTCATGCATCGGATTTGCTTCTGCATCCCGTGGGACGCGCCGCCTGGGTCGGCATGTTTGCCACAGCGCTGAATCTCCTGCCTGTCGGGCAACTCGATGGCGGCCACATCGTGCGGTCCGTCAGCCCGCAACTCCACCGCTGGATTTCGCTTTCGCTGCCCATCGCGCTTGTGCCGCTCGGTTATTTTCAGTGGCAGGGCTGGTGGATCTGGGCCCTGATTCTTTTTGGGTTGCAGTTCGTCCGCATGGCCCCGATTTACGATCCCACGCCTCTCGATCCCAACCGGCGATTCGCGGCGGCTGTGTCATTCGCGGTGTTTATTCTCTGCTTCATGCCCTACCCCGTCGAAAGCCTCGAAAGATTGCTGTAAAGTAGCGGCAAATGCCCACACCAGCCAAAAAAGAATTGACCCGCACCCTGCGGGAACGCGATTTGCTTTTCCTTTTTGTCGGCTCGGTGATTGGTTCCGGAATTTTCCTCACGCCTGGATTGATTCAGCGGCAAGTAGGCGGTTCGGTCGGATGGTCGCTGCTGGTGTGGCTCTTCGGCGGCGTGCTGTCGCTCCTCGGGGCTCTGACCTACGCGGAACTCGCTGCGGCAAATCCAGAAGCCGGCGGACTCTACTGCTACATCCGGGATGGATTCGGCCGCCTGCCCGCGTTTTTGTACGGCTGGTGCTTGTTTCTGGTGATTGCCAGCGCGACGATTGCGGCGCTTGCGCATGCGTTCACCACTTATTTGCAGGAGATCGTTCCGCTCTCTTCCGTCGGTGCGTCTTTGGTAACGGTTCTGATGATCGCAGTGGTCACCGCTGTGAATGTCTGGGGCACGCGAAAAAGCTCGGACGTCCAGAATGTTACGACGATCATCAAGGTCGGGCTCATCGTCGTTCTTGGCAGCGTCTTGCTTGTCCTGGGCATTTCGCGGGGGACGCACACAGGTGAGATTCCCGCCGCGCTTGGGACTTCGCAAAGCGGTTACGCACTCTTCTCTGGAATTGGCTTCGCCATGATCACCGTGCTCTGGGCGTATGAAGGCTGGCAGTTTGGAACCTACAGCGCCGGCGAAGTGCTGGACCCGCAGCGGAGTTTTCCGCGCGCTTTTCTTCTCGGCGCTTTGGTCTTGATCGGCCTGTATCTTTTCGCCGTAGTGGCCTATCTGGTCGCGTTGGGGCCTGCACAGGCCGCGGCAAGCGACGCGATTGCGGCCACCGCCGCACGAGCAGTGCTCGGCCCCTGGGCCGGAAAACTCGTGGCCGCGATGATTTTGATTTCCACGTTCAGCTCCACCAACAGCGTGGTGCTCACCGCTCCCCGCGTTTTTTTCGCCATGGCCAACGACAATTTGTTTTTCAAGAAACTGGGGGAAGTGCATCCGCGGTTTGCAACTCCCGCCGTGGCGATCCTTGCTTTGGGCGTGTGGTCCTGCGTGCTCGCCTCTGCCGCGGGATTTGCAAAACTGGCGGGCGGTGTGGTGTTCATAGGCTGGATTTTTTACGGTCTCGGCGCGGCCAGCATTTTCCCGATTCGCCGCGCAACCGCCGGGAAACCAATTCCCTATCGCGTGCCCGGCTATCCCTTCACGCCTATACTTTTCGTTTTGGCCGCGTCGGCCATTGTTGGCAATGCGATCTACGCAGCGGTCAAAGATCCGCACGAGTTCACTTTTCTGCTGTTTGCAATTACCTTGATGTTCCTTGGCCTTCCGGGCTATTTCTTCTGGAGCCGCCGAGTCAACTCCTAAGGGGCCCCTGGCAATCGCTTAAGGCCGGAGCGTACCTGTCTGTTGGCGATATTTCCTGCCATAGCGAACGATAAAATATCCGGAAAAGACAGGCAGGATTAAGAAATATAAGAGGAGACGCTTTTCGCCCCGCGGGTTGCATGTCAAACAGAGTTTTAACACCGTGCCGTTCGCCGGTAAGGCAAGCCCTTCCTCGCGCAACGAATTACGTCTTAGGAGGCGAAGTTCTTCCAAAACACCGGTTAACGGAAGCCGCGAAATGGCCTGACACCCTGCCTCGCCGTCGTATTCAAGCAAAAGCAGCCGGCTGGAGTTTGAAATCCTGGCAACGTAGTAGGTCTCACGAACTCTGCCAAAAAGGAAACGCTGCTCCCAATCATTGAGTTCTTGGATGCCGTTCTTGCAGTCGATCTGTACGGCCTCTGCAGTGCGCACCCACTTTCCGTGATCGGGGAGCGGCGGGGGAATTGTCTTTAGGTCGACCAGCTCGGGATAAGTGCCGAGTCCCTCATACTCGAGGAGAACGCCGGTCCAGAGCCAGGCGAAGATGGCTAGTGTGATGACTCCAAATACCAGACCGATTCCCGGGCGTCTCTCAAAGAACTGCGCATCAATATGGACAAACATTGCTTCCCCAAAAAAGGATTCAGGATATCGGTCCAGTAAAGACTAACCAAGCGGTGGCTTAAATCTGAAAGTTTTGGGAGGGCGTTCCCTATCCGCTATTTTCAAAGTGGGCAATTTGGAGCCGCAACGATTATGTGGACGGGAAAAGCGTTGGTTAATCGGTCTTGACCTATATCGCCGCGGTTCAAAGACTGACATCCCTCGAGGGCGAAATGGGGAGAGCATTTGGCTGGCGCTTTCGAGAATGCTCGTCCGGAGGCTTGCTTAAGCAGTGCTGTGGCCTGCGCATTGCAGCACACCGAGATAGGCGCTCCACGGGCCGACTGCCTCGCGGTACTGGTGGGCCATAGTCCTTGAGAGTTGGTGGAGGTGGGTTAAGTCGTGCGCGGCCCAGGTTGCCAGCAACTGGGACAACGTCACAATGCCCAGCGAGGGATGTTGCCCGCGTCGGTTGAGGTCTTCCTTCTGTATATTCAACGCGCGCAGTTCATTTAAGTTCTCTGCACGGACGCCGGCAAATTCATCCAGTAACTGAGCGAGCGATTTGCCCCGGCTCTCCTTTACCTGTCCGAGGCGGTCAAATTTCTCAAACGTTCGCATCTCGCCAAACTCCAGAATCATTTTCACGCGCGGCATCCAATCGGTGCGCTCGGCGTAAACAAGGTGGCCGACGATGTCGTACGCGCTCCACGTATCGCCCCCTTCATTCAGGCGCGTCAAGGAGTCCGGTAAATCGCGCAAAAAGGTGTTGAGAGTGGCGGGGGTGCGAGCCAAAAGTGCGATTGTTTGCAGGAGTGGCTGTTCCATGGCGGTCCTCGGTTCGCGGTCAGTGATTTTTCGAGCCCCTCGCATTGTATCGGCGGACTGCCTTATCCGTCGCTAGCTTCCGGTGCGAAATCGTATGCCATTTTGGCCTGGGACAATGGGCGCTCCAGGAACAGTTCGGGGAACGGTGGCCGTGTGGATTTCATGTCGGCGCGCCGACATTATTGAAAAAAGCCCAATAGAAACGTAGTTTTTGGAGGGTGCATTCGAATGGAGGAGCCTCCGCCGGACCTATGGGTGCGGCCCGGACGGGACCAGGCTACAACAAGGAGAGGGGGTCCATGTCCACAAGGACTGCGGTCTGAGGGATTTCGTTGGCGTCGCAGAAAGACAGGGCGCCGCCAAGCAGTTTGGTTATGACCGAGCGTTTTGGCGACTTCAGCAGAAATTGAAAGCGATGCTCTTTCTTCAGCCGCGCAAGCGGGGCCGAAGCGGGGCCGAGGATGCGGATGCCCTTTCCATCCGAAGGCGAAAAATATTCCGAAAGCAGGCGCGACCAGCGAATCGCGTTTTCCAGGTTTGCGTCGCGCACGATTACGTTGGCCAGTGAAGTGAACGGCGGATACGCCATCATCCGGCGAAAGTGCAGTTCACGTTCGTAAAAAGAAAGGTAATCCTGACGGACGGCATCCTGAATCGCGTAGTGCTCGGGATAGTAGGTCTGGATGAGCACGCGCCCCGGAAGTTCGCCACGGCCGGCGCGGCCGGCAACCTGCGTCAGCAGCTGGAACGTGCGTTCGGCGGCGCGAAAGTCGGGAAGCGTTAGCGAGGAGTCCGCGGAAATTACGCCGACCAACGTAACGCGCTGGAAATCGTGGCCCTTCGCGAGCATTTGCGTACCAACAAGAATGTCGAGCGCTCCGCCGGCAAAAGCGCCCAGCGTTTCCTGATACTGCTGCTTGGTGCGCACAGCGTCGCGGTCGAGCCGCGCGATCCGTGCTCCGGGAAACTCCTTGCGCAATCGCTCTTCCAGATGTTCTGATCCCTCGCCAAAAAAATAAACGTACTTCGAATCGCATTTCGGGCAGGCCTTTGGCACCGCCTGGACGAAGCCGCAATAATGGCATTCCAGACGGTTGCGGCTCTTGTGATACGTCATGGAAATGCTGCAATTGGCGCACTGCACGGAAGCGCCGCAACTCCGGCACAGCACCGACCAGGAATAGCCTCGGCGATTGATCAGAATCAGCGCCTGCGTGTGGAACGAAAGGCACTCGGCGATGCCGTCGTGGAGGATCTTCGAGATGGGACTGGCTTGGTGCGTCTGCTGAAATTCCGTTCGCAGATCGACAATTTCGACCGTGGCGAGCGAGCGATTCTCCACGCGCGATGCCATCGTCAGCAGTTCGTATTTTCCGCTGGCGGCGTTGTGATAGGTTTCGAGCGCGGGCGTTGCCGAGCCCAACAGAGCGACGGCGTTCTCCAGCTTCGCGCGGACAATGGCGACATCGCGGCCGTGATACCTCGGCGTCTCTTCCTGCTTGAAGCTGTTTTCCTGCTCTTCGTCAACAATGACCAGGCCGAGATTTTCCAGCGGCGCGAAAACCGCCGAGCGCGTGCCTACTACTACGCGTGCCTGCCCATTTCGGACGCGCCACCATTCGCGAGCGCGCTCTACGTCGCTCAGTGCCGAATGCAGCACTGCGACGCCCTCAAAATGTGCGCCAAACCACGCGCGGCACTGGCGGCCGATCCACAGCGTCAGCGCAATTTCCGGCACCAGAATGATGGCCGTTTTCCCTCGCGCCAGCGTCTCCTGCACGCTTCGCAGATAGACCTCAGTCTTGCCGCTGCCGGTGACGCCGTGAATCAACTGCACGCCGAATTCGCCCAGCTCAAATCGGGCACGAATGGAGCTGAAAGCGCGTTCCTGCGACTCGTTCAATGAATGCGCCGGCGGTGTGTAGCCAGCGTCGAAGGGGTCTTCAGCGGGATCGATCGGTTCTTCCCAACTTGCCAACAAACCCTCGCGCAACATGCGTTCGATCAACGCTCGCGAAACACCTGCAAGTTTCAGCAGTTGCGGCAAGGGCAGCGGCCCGCGCTCTGTTTCGAGCAACGCGCGGATGCGTTCTTCTTTTTCGGCCAATGGCTTGGGCGAACCGGCTTCCCTGCCCTTCCACGCGATCACGTTGTGAACTTTGCGCTTCCGTCCCTGTACGGTCTCCTGAATCTGCACGTAACCTCGCCGCTGCAGTCTCTGCAGGGCATCCAGTTGAATTCCAAGCTTCGGATACGAGGTAAATTGGAGCACTCCTTTCTTCTCGAGAACCCTTTGCAAAAACGCAGCCTCGCTTCCGGATAAGTCGGTAAGAAATTTTCCCTGCTGCAGATCGGAGGCGAGGGCTTTCCCGGTCTCGGTCAGCACAATCTGCCGGCGTGCGGTAAGTTCTGTGACGGGCGGCAGCATGGCGCGAAATACTTCGCCGATGGGCGCCAGGTAGTAGCCGGCAATCCAGTGGGCCAGGTCGATGAGCTTCGGAGTCAGCGCGGGAACCAGGTCGAGAATTTTTGTGGCGTCGCGGATCTTCGTATTCGCGGGAGGCGTTTCCACCAGTTCGACTACGACTCCAACGAGAGACTTTTTCCGGAAAGGCACAAGCACGCGGGAACCGGGCTGCACCTGCGCTCGCAGCGTTTCCGGAATGGAATACGTGAATGTATTGCGGAGAGGAACTGGAAGCGCGACGTTGCAGAAGGAAGCGGGCATGCCGTGGGTAGTGTAGCAGCAGCGGAACGATCAGAAAAAATCAGCGACTTACGAGGAGTTCAACGGCTGATCAGAATGATTCCGACGAAAATCGCGACGATCCCGAGCCACTGGGACGCCGTGACCTTTTCGCGCAACAGCAGCGCAGCTAAAGCAACGGTTACGGCTCCGTAGAGGGAGGCGAGCACGCTGACCACCGACGTCTGTTCATGCGCCATGCCATAGTTATTGAAAATGTAGGCGCAAGTGTCGAGCACACCCACGCCGAGAAGCATCGGCAAATCGCGCCGCGAGGGGAGTCCCCGTGATTGCCCAGCAAACAGCATCACCACCGCGGTGGTCAGAGCACTCGTCAGGCGAATAAGCCACACGGAAGGCGCGCTCCCAAGCATCGGCACCACCCGCAATCCAAGCAGCCAGAACATCACCCCGAAGCAGACCGCGGAGAAAATCGCCCAATTCACTCCCAATCGTTTCTTGGCCGGCTGCAATTGCTCGCCAGTTGGATTCGCCTCGCTCGGCTCGTGCTCCCCGCGCGCCACCACAACCACTCCCGCAATCGTCAGCGCCAGACCGGCCAGGCGCAACGGCGTAAGCCGCTCTCCGGTCAGGGCGGAAAGCACCATGGTGAGCACTGGATAGCTGGCGGAAATCGGCGCGACGATGGATAACTTTCCAATTTCGAACGACCGATAAAGCGCCAGCGTCGAGAAAGTGTTCAGCAGGCCGGCAAGAATTCCCCAAGCCCAGGGCTGCCAGCCGGAGCCGTCGAAAAGATGCCCCCAGCCTCCCAAGCGCGGCATGGCCAGTGTGATCAAAAAAAATCCGCACGTCTGCATGTACAGCATCGTGCGAAAGGTGCCGATCCGGCGCGTGGCAAATCGCGCGAAGAGATCCGCGGATCCCCAGGACAGAGCGGTGGCCAGGCCTAAGAGAATTCCCATGGAGGGATGTTTTTCTGCCTTTCTCTCGAATTACAATTTATCCGTAATTTGCCGCTCAAAAAACGATTGTCATCCTGAAACGCGCGCATTTTGCGCGTTGAGGGATCTCAACTTAAACCACGTGCAACATACCAACGTTGAGATCCTTCGGCTATCCTCGTCGGATAGCCTCAGGATGACATACTCTCTCGAAGATGTTTCAGAAGTGACGACTCATTCTTCTCAGAAATGTGGTTCAGGACTTGGATTTCTTGGGCAGCTGAAGGCCGAGCTCGGCCATAATTTTTTGTAGGTCTTTCCAGACGTCGGCCTTCGCGGGTGGATTGCGGAGCAGATACGCGGGATGATACGTGGCCATCAGCTTGTGGCCGCGCCATTCCAGCCATTCGCCGCGGAATTGTGAGATGCCGCGCGTGGTGTTCAGAATCGTTTTGGCGGCGGTAGCGCCGAGGCACACGATCACCTTGGGCTGAATGGAATCGATCTGGCGCATCAGAAACGGCGAGCATGCGGCCACCTCGTCCGGCTCGGGTGCGCGATTCTCCGGTGGTCTGCATTTCACTACGTTGCAGATATAGACGTCTTTGCGCTGCAGGCCCATCGCTTCGATCATCTGCGTCAGCAATTTCCCCGCTCGACCGACGAACGGCAATCCTTGCGCATCTTCATCCGCACCGGGGCCTTCGCCTACAAAAACAAGCTGCGCCTTGGGGTTGCCGTCGCCGAACACAATTTTGTTGCGGCCCTTGTGCAGCTTGCAGCGCGTGCATTCGCCCAGGTCCTCTCGAATCGTCAGCAGCGTCTCGCCCTTCACTTTTTCCATCGTTTCGAAAAGCGAAGGACCGGTGGGCGGGACGACCAGTGGAAACGGCGGCGCTACCGGCGCAACTTTTGCGGGCGCGGGCTTTGGCGTGGACTTTGGCAATACGGTCTCCTCGATAGCAGGTGCGGGTGATGATGCGGAAACAATCGGTTCTGGAGCCACTTGGGATGCGCTTACCGGGCCGCGATCCGTGTAGAACAACCGTATGCCCAGGTCCTCGTAATAGCGCAGGCGGTCTTCGATTTTCTGCTGCAGAGATGCGGAGAAGCGTTCGGGCATGATCGATTCAGTCGCCGGCGCGATGGGAAGCCGGTTTGCTGCGCAGCGCGCCGCGCAGCCGCAAAACTTCGTCCAAAATCCGCTGCGCCACTTCCGCCTTCGTCATGCGGGGCAATGGCAGGTCGCGCGAGTCGCGCGAAAAAATCGTAACAATGTTCGTGTCTACGTCGAACCCGGCGCCTTCGGCGGTCACGTCGTTGGCCACAATCAGATCCGCATTCTTCGCTGCGAGTTTCTTGCGTGCGTTTTCAGCGACGTGATCCGTTTCCGCCGCAAAGCCCACAACCAGGCGTTCGCCCTTCTCTTTCGCCATCGTGGCCAGAATATCCGGATTCGGCACCAGGTGAATAGTCAGCGGCTCTTTCGTCCGCTTGATTTTCGCTGTTGCGGGTTCCGCAGGCCGATAGTCCGCCACCGCCGCCGCAAAAATCGCAATCGTTACTGGCGAAAATCGCGTCCGCACCGCTCGCAGCATCTCTTCGGCCGTACGCACATCAACACGCTCGACGCTTTCAGGAGTTTCCAGTGCCGTTGGTCCGCTGATCAAAACTACCTTTGCTCCGCGCCGCGCCGCGGCTTCAGCCACCGCGTAGCCCATCTTGCCCGACGAACGATTGGCAATGAATCGAACGGGATCGAGGTCCTCATGAGTCGGGCCAGCCGTAACCAAAACAGTATCTCCGGCCAGATCCTGCTGCGCCTCCACAACTTCGCGCACGGCCTTCAGAATTTCATCCTGCGCCGCCAGCCGCCCCGGCCCGGTCATCCCGCAAGCCAGATACCCTTCTCCCGGCTCCACAATCCGCACGCCGCGCTTCCGCAACGCCGCAAGATTTTCCTGGGTCGCCGGGTGCCGCCACATATTCACGTTCATTGCGGGAGCCAACACCACAGGCGCGGTGGAAGCGAGATAAAGCGTGGAAAGGAAATCGTCGGCCAGCCCGCGCGCAAATTTCGCCAGGGTGTCCGCCGTCGCCGGAGCCACCAGCAACAGATCGGTCCTCTGCGCCACGGCAATATGCTCAATCGCCGATTCCAGGTTCGCATCGCCGGAATCCCCGCCTGTAAATAAATCTGTGATCACTTTTTGGCCGCTGAGCGCGGCGAAGGTAAGCGGCGTGATGAACTCGCGTGCAGCCCGCGTCATCACCACCTGGACGGAATGCCCCTCGGTCTGCAATCGGCGAACAAGTTCCGCGGACTTGTAAGCCGCAACTCCGCCGGTGACGCCGAGGGTAATGCGCATGGAGACCTCGCGGGCGCGCTACTTGCGCCGCTTCGCGTTCTCCCTTTCCTCTTCACTGGGGAACGCTTCCGTGAAATCGTATTCGATTAATCCATGGTTCACTTCGTCACACGCAATGCGCGTTGCCTTTTGCGTGCGCGGATTTTCCAGCATCGGCGGCGCCCCCGCCATGATCTGCCGGGCGCGGCGCGCTGCCAGAACAACATACGCAAACTGGCTTTCGGGAGCTTTGGTTTGCACGGTCATGAGTGTCTTACCCTCCAAATGATCCCAGAACTTTCTTTACCACTTCGCGGCGCCTCAGGCTGGAGCAGCGCAGCGCCGTCACAATGGCCTGGGCTTCCCGTCCCGCGCGTTCCACGTCGTCGTTCACCACACAAAAATCGTAAAACTTTTCCGCCAACTCGATCTCGCCCTTGGCCTTCGCCAGACGCCGCGCGATTTCTTCGTCCGCGTCCATCCCGCGGCTGCGCAGCCTTCGCTCCAGCTCCTGGCGCGAGGGAGGAAGTATAAAGATTGCCACGGACTCCGGCAACTTTTGCTTCACCTGCGCCGCGCCCTGGACATCGATTTCCAGGACCAGGTCGGTTCCTTTGCTGCGGGATTCGTCGAGCCACTTCTTGGGCGTGCCGTAGGAGTGTTTGCCGAAGACGCGTGCGTACTCGAGAAACTCGCCCCGGGCGACCATGGCGTCGAATTGCTCCGACGTGACGAAATCATAGCATTTTCCGCTGGCCTCAGTCGCCCTGCGTAGCCTGGTGGTACATGACACACTGGGCATCGTTCCCGGCAGCTCCAGAACTCTCTGCACCAGCGTGGATTTGCCGGACCCCGAAGGCCCGGAAAAAATCAGAACCAGCGGGTCAATTCGCTTCGTCTCGCTCATTCGATGTTCTGGACCTGTTCGCGCAATTTTTCAATCTCCGATTTGATTTCGAGCGATAACCCGGTAATGGCCAGTGCTTCGCTCTCCA
Organism: Vulcanimicrobiaceae bacterium; assembly: GCA_035484435.1. Taxonomy (GTDB): domain Bacteria; phylum Acidobacteriota; class Terriglobia; order Acidiferrales; family UBA7541; genus Acidiferrum. The sequence continues at coordinate 20,766 of DATHOY010000112.1, forward strand.
CACCCGGCGTTTTCGAAAGCATGGTGTTGGCTTCGCGGTGCATTTCCTGCAGCAGGAAATC
>DATHOY010000113.1:0-8708 GCA_035484435.1 Vulcanimicrobiaceae bacterium
CCTTCGACCGGATTTTCCTGGATGCGGCGGCGGCCAATTCGAACGACAGGTCTCGCCCCAAGTATCACTACGTCATCGTGGACTATCTTTGCGAGCGGCTAGCGGGCAAAGCCCAGGCGGGGAGCGACGTTACGGATATCGCGTATGCGACGGAACAGGAATTAGAAAAATTCCAGATGACGTCAACCGCCATGCGCGTGCTTCACCGCGCTTTTGCCATGGATCGGGAACGCCGGAAAACGGGCTAGAAACTCGCCCCTTCCTTGCTTATTTCATCAACTTCAGAATCTCAATGCTGCCGTTAGAATTTGTCAGGGAAAGCGTGCACCCGCCATTACCGATTTTGCCTGTCAGAGAATCGCCGCCAACCTGGCCGCTGGTGGTGATTGGCAATTCGGTATTGATGCGCCCGAAGGAAGTACGCGCCGTGAGGGTGTAACCCGCGCTTTCCGGAAGGCGAACTTGAATGGGTGAAAACGAGGTTTTCGCGGAAATATTCTTGCACGCTGACGAACCACGCGCCGCGGTCAGCATTACGGCACCATTCTGATTGTCCACGGTGATGTTGCCGCCGATATCGTCGAGTGAAACCGAAGCAAAGCTGGTTTTGGCGGAAGCGTCGCCCTTCACCGAACTTGCCGTGACCTGACCGTTGGAATTCTCGATGGTCAGGTTGCCATTCACCCGGGTGATGGTCACCGCCCCAAAACTTGTCTTCGCGTAGGTGTCGCCGCCCATGTCGTTCAACAAAATGCGGCCGTTGCCGGTGGTGGCCCTGACGCCGCGCCGCAAGCCGCTCGCTTCGATTGCGCCAAACGAAGTGTTTAGTGTGGCAGTCCCTTTGATTTCGCGGAGACTGATCAAGCCGTTGGAATTTTCAATCTCCACTCCGCCGCTGATCTGCTCCAGAGACACTTCGCCGAAACTGTTGCGCACATAAACATCCTCGCCGGTTGGCCCGCCGGTGACGCGGCCATTGTTGGCAGTGCACTTCACGTGGCCAGTGATGTTTGCGAACGTGATCGCGCCGAAGCTGCCGTTCAGATCCGCTGCACCGCTGACGGTGTTCGCTTCGATCGCGCCATTGTTGTTGCTGACGGTGAGGGAGCCGTGAATATTGCGCGCCGTCACCGGGCCGAAGGAGTTATTCACCCTAGAGTTGCCCGCGTCGGTGATTTCCACGGGACCGTTGCCGCCGACAATCGTGACGCTGCCCTGGATATTCTTTGCCGTGATGGAGCCGAAGCGGTCCTTGATATCCACGATTCCCTTCACCGAAGAGACAGTGACCGTTCCGTTGCTGTTGATGACTGTCAGGTCGCCTGCTGCGCCCTCCGCCTCCACGCTGCCAAACGAATTCGAGAGTTTACCCGCGCCCACATCGCGGACTGTCAGTTGGCCGTGGCTGTTCTCGACGTCGTTCCAGGCGCGGGCGCCGCGAATGTCCACGTTGCCGAAGGCGTTCTTGACCCAGAGTTTCGCTTCCGAAGGAACCGCGATGTCGTAATCGACGGAGTAAGAGTTCTTGTGACCCACTCGCAATACTAGCGGACTTTCCGAGGGAACGACTGTGCGAATTCTGATTCCCTGCGAGTCCTGATTCACTTCGATCTGCACGCTTTCCACGAATTTTTCAGCTTCCGACTGCGAGCCCGCCTGCGAGCGGATGGTCGCGGAAATGACCGCTTCGTGGGAGTTTTCGCCGTGAATGCGGATTTCGCCAAACTTGTTTTCAATGCTCAGCGTCTGCCCCGCGGCGAGGGGAAGCGTTTTTTGAAACTGGCGCGAAGCCGCGTCCTGCCCAGTGTTGGCGACGGCCGCGGTCGGAAGGGTCAAGACGCAGGCGATCAGCAGAGCAGACCCGCACGTACGCGGCGAATTGATTGCGCGGACAAAGTTCATCGTTTCGTCTCCAGAACATCTTGCAGGGTCTGCTGCTTTTCCTGGTACATCGCCAGAAGTTGCTTGCGGAGGTGCGTATTCGAAGGATTCTCACCGGTTTGAGCACGCAGGTCGGCAATCGCGCTATCCAGAACCAGAAGTTTTTCACGATAGCTGGCCATCAACGGCGTGTCCGAGCCCAACTGCGGACCGGCGTCGGCCGCGAGTATATCGATGGCAGTCATGTATTCGCGTTCGGCGCGCTCGACTTCGGCGAGAGCGCTGGTCTTGAGCAGTTTATTTCCGGGATCCGTTGCCGAGCCACCCCGGTGGATGTAGAGATAGCCGCTGGAAACCGCGAGGGCTACGACCATGGTACCGACGAGGGCCGACTGCCAAGCCGTGGCAGCGTGGCGCCAGAAATCGAGGGAACTCCAAAACCCGGCTCGAGGGGCCGGCGCGGCTTGTTGCTGGCGGAGCGAAGTTTCGATGCGAGCCCAAAGAGCCGGGCTTTCCTGGTAGTCGCGCATTTCTTCGGCCGCTGCACTCAACTGCTTCCAGGCGCGCAATTCCTCGGCGCAAGCCACACAGGTGACGGCGTGCTGTTGGAGCGCGGCCCACTCTTCGGGCGAACCGTCGAGCAAAATCCGTTCCCGATCGTTGCAGGTGACATTCATTGCGCGCCTCCCGTTGCGGAACTGCGGGGAGGTTCCAGCATGGTGCGAAGATTTTTCTTAGCCTGGAAGAGCGTGTTCTTGGATGCGGTTTCGGAGATTTCCAGCATGCCAGCGATTTCCGCGTGGCGAAATCCTTCCACTTCGTAGAGGAGGAACACATCGCGCTGGTGGGCGGTAATTTTCGCAAGCGCGCGTTCAAGCGCCATGCGGAGCGAGGGATGAGCTCCAGGCGCGCGGAGTTCCATGCGCGGAGGCAGTGCGTCCACGTCTTCGTTCGCCCGGTCTTTCCGGCGCAGGCGGCTGCGCCGCAGATCGTGGCAAGTGTTGACCAGAATGCGGAACGTCCAGGTGACGAAAGAAGATTGCCCGCGAAAACCGGAAATGCTGCGCTGGATTTTCAAAAAGGTTTCCTGCACCGCATCTTCCGCATCCGATTGCGAACCCAGAAGATTGCGCGCCAGATTTTTCATGCGCGTGCCTTGCCACTGGTAAAGGCGCTCGTAGCCTTGAAGGTTGCCGCTGAGGCAGGCGGAGGCGATGGCCGCGTCCTGGGGAAGCTCTTCACTCGTCCGAATGGGTTCCGTTTGCCCTTCGAAAGGTTCCACTCGCTGCTCCCCGTCGCGTGCCACAGAAGAGAGTTTATGCTCCCAGGGCAGCGTAAGTCCCACAGATCCCATGGCTTTCTCCTGAGGTATAGACGATGGGAGTGGGGCAAACGTCTGGGCACAGCCCAGCTGACGAGCCGCCGTGTAAATGATTCATTTTCAACAGAGTATTGGTCTCAACGCTCGAATCAGGACGCGCTCCGGCCAGATGGCGTGTTTAAAGCTCACATTCCCGCGGCAGGCCACCGCGGGTGCGCTCGCGGTGCTCGAATTCCAGAATCATGTCGCGCAGGTCCTTGGGCGTGAAATCGGGCCAGCGCTTGGGCAGAAAGCAGAACTCGGCGAAGGCGCATTCCCACAGAAGAAAATCGGAGAGGCGCTGCTCGCCGCCGGTACGGATTAGAAGATCGACGTCGGTGGAACCGCCGCGCTGGACTTCCGCGAGGACATCGCTGAAAGCTTCGCTGGAGAGGTCGGTGACTTTGTAAAACTTGCTGGCAGCTTGAAAAATGGTGTGGCGCGCGGAGTAGTCGATGGCCAACCGGAGATGGAGCTTACTGCCGTTGGCGGTGAGCGCTTCGGAGTCGGCGATGGTTTCGCGGAGATTCGCGGGCAAACGGTCGCGGCGGCCGATGATGCTCAAACGGATACCTTCGTCGAGGCAGTGGGTAGTTTCAGCCAGCAGATATTCCTGGAGGATTCCAAGAATCGCGGCGACTTCGGCGGGGGGCCTCTTCCAGTTCGCGGAAGAGAGAGCGAAGAGAGTGAGTGTGTGAATGCCGAGATGCGGCGCACTGCGAATGACGCGGCGGGCGGCCTCGGCTCCGGCGCGATGTCCCGCGGAACGCGGCAGAGCGCGGGCCGTGGCCCAGCGGCCGTTGCCGTCGCAGATGATGGCGACGTGCAACTGGGAAGCCGCCGCGGGGACGGACGGGCGAGGATGGAGGACAGATTTTTCGAGAACAGGGTTATGCACGAGCATGATTCTTTCTCCGCCGCCGACTGACGTAATGTACTTTACATTGCAAAGCACAAAGGCAAAAAATTTTCACTTCTCGCGGGTAGCGCGAATCAGGGCCTCCATATGGTCAAGGTAGCGCTCCAGGGCTTTGCGCCCGGCCGGTGCAAGCCGGTATTCGGTCTTGGGCAGGCGGCCGTCGAAAGACTTCGTGCACAGGATGTAATCCGCTTCTTCGAGCTTGCGCGCGTGGACGCTGAGATTTCCGTCGGTGGTTTTCAGCAACGCTTTCAGTTCGTTGAAAGTGAGCGAGCGGTTTACCGCGAGCGCGCTGACGATGCCCAGACGGATGCGTTCGTGGATCAGCCGGTCGAGCGGCACGGAAACGGGCTGCGAGGCCGCGCCGCGAACGGGCGAAGGACCCTCTTCGCGCTGCCCGCGTTCCTGTCGAACTGTAGATGACTTGGCCATGCGTCCCTTTCGTTCGAAAACTTACTCGCTTATCCGCCGTACCGCAAGGCGATCCAAACACCAAAGCCAATCTGTACGATCCCAAATCCCGCGGCCATGAATACATTGCCCCAGGCCGCCGGAGCGAACAGTGCAGCCGCGCCAAGAGCCATCAGGCACAGCCCCATGATAGGCACCGCGCGGACGGAAAACGCCCCGCCGGTAACGATCGCCGTGCCATAGAGCAGCAGCCAGACACCGGGCAAAACGGAGAAGGCGCCGAACTGGAATAGCGCCAGAGTCAGCAAACCCCCGACAATAATGGGAGGCGCAAAGCTGAGCGTAAATTTGCGCCCGGGCCCGCGGAAGAGCGATGAATTGGCGCGGCGGGCCTTGGTAGCGGCAGCAGAAGCCGCAATAGCGACCGCAACGAAGACTTCTGCCAGCCAGACGGCCAGCCAGGCGCGTGGGGAATTCTGGCGCGATGCAAGAAAGGCAGCGGCGAGAGCCGTGGCGCCCATGGCGACTCCGCCCCACCCGGGAACGGCGGTGAATTCAGCGGCGCTCTCCATGGTTTCGCGGATATAGCGCAGGTGATCGGCGGCGCGGGCATCGATGGGAATCGGCCGGGGAAGCGGAGTGCGGTTGGGAAGTGGGATAGGCACGAGGGAAGGATAGGGAAAGTGAGAAGCTGTGTCAAGTACTTTATATTGCAAAGTTAAAGGCTATCTCGGCCAGCCGTGGCGCCCCATGAGCGGCACAAACCGGCAGGGGCCGCCCAGCCGCACAATCAGCTGGCCATCGCGCTTGGTGATCAACTGCAGTTCCTGTTTGTCTTCGTCCCCCACTGGCGCGATTAACCGGCCGCCTTCGGCGAGTTGTTGCACAAGAGGTTCCGGGACCGCGGGCGCCGCAGCGGCAATCAGGATTGCATCGTACGGGCCGGACTCCGGCCAACCGAGCGTGCCATCGCCGCGGTGAACATGCACATTCAGATAGCCAAGCCGTTGGAGGCGTTCAGCGGCAGGCTGGGCCAATTCAGGCAGGATTTCGACGGAGTGAACTTCCTTCACCAGCAGCGAGACAACCGCGGCCTGATACCCGCAGCCGGTGCCAATTTCCAGGATCTTTTCCGCTCCGGTAAGCGCGAGCGAAGCCACCATCGCGGCCACGATGTATGGCTGCGAAATGGTCTGCCCCCGGCCGATGGGAAGCGGCTCGTCTGCATAAGCCTGGTTGGTCCAAACCGGCGGGACAAATTCGTGGCGGGCCACCGCGGTCATGGCGTGTAGTACTCGTTCATTCACGACCCCGCGTTTGCGGATCTGGTTCTCGACCATCAACCGGCGTTCTTCCGCGAGTCTGGCGTTCTCCGATCCGTTCCCCTGGCGAAATGTGGCCATTGCTCCCCATGCAATCTGGCAAACCGGTACGCTCGGCACAACTACCCTTTCGGCAGCTCTACTCTGACATGGTTGCGCCTGCTCCGGTGAACCACGACCTGCACCGATGGTCAGTGACGTACTCCGCAATTCTGGACTTCAGAGCAGGCGTCAAACGCACAACGTCTCCCTAGACTTCTTGCAGCAATGGCACCGGGCATTCGAGAAGGCCCTGGCAAAGCTGTGGAGGCGGTCATGAAGGCGGTTCTGGCACTAATCCTGATTTACATTGGCACATTTCTTGTAGCTATCCAGGGTGGTTCGCTGGCGGAGGTCCAGGCCGCTCCGCAAGCTTCTTCTCCCGCGCAAAGCGGCGAGCTCGCGGCAGGCGCGATTGATCCGGCGAAGGAAGCAGACATCCGCGCACTGCTGGAGTTAGTCGGCGCGCGCGATCAGGTGCAGGACTCCATGACACACGCGGCCGAGCAGTACCGCGAACGGCTGCTCGAAACGGTGCCGAACAACCAGCAGGGAGAGGCATTCATAAACGTGGTAATCAGCAGCTACGAAAAGAAATTTGACGTTGACACGGTGACGGATCAATTGATCTCGGTATACGACAAGCACTACACCGACGAAGAGATTAAAGGTTTGCTGCAGTTCTATGGCTCGCCGCTCGGCCAGAAAGTGGCGGCCGAATCGCCGAAGATCGGGCGCGAAATTCAGGAATCGATCCGCCTCTCCTCGGGAAAAGCCGCCAAGGAAGCGTTGCAAGAGGCCAAGCAGGAAAATCCGGGTGTCGGGCAGAATGCGCGGTTGGCAACACCGGGCAAGCGGTTTCAAGGCCGGCTGCCGCGGCAAACGTATGGGGCGCAGCAATCGGCACAACAACAGGATCCTCAGTAAAACGGTTCCACGAACTTCCTTTGTAAAGTTCGCTACTGGAAGCGCTTCTTGAATTTGACGTCCACGCCGAACGTGCCGTTCTGATCGCGTAATCCCACAATCGAAATGTTGCGGTTCAAGTTGTACTCCACCTGAATGACCTGTTGCTGGGAGGAGCTGACGTTGGAGACGTAGGTCACCGTGAGGTCGCGGGTGACCTGCTGCTCGACGGTGACGCGCGCGCCCAGGTTCTGGCCGGAAGTGGCGGTGCCGAAGCCGGCAAGGCCGGGATCGACCCTGAACCGGGTGATACCAAACAAACGCTCCGCGCGACCGCCCAACTGGCTGGAAATCGCTTCCGTGAGCAACGCCGTGGCACCACTGTTACCGGCGGCTCCGGCTTGCCCGGTGACCCCCCCGTGCATCGTAGTCGCCGAACTGGTCTGGCCGAGGGCGAGAAGAGTGACGATGTCGTTTCCGGGCAACGGCGGATCGGAGCGATAGGACAGGCTCATCTTGCTGGCCTGCCCGGTGAAGTTGAGGGTGATCTCGTACTGCTGGATATTGGTGGTGGCTTCGAAGTTGATCACCGGGTCCATGCGGAAGGGGTTGGAGAAATTCAAGTCGCCCCGGGTGACACTGTAGCGGTTGTCGTGGAAATAGAGATCGCCCGAAAGCACGTGGATGTGTCCCAGCAGGATCGGATGCTCGGCGGTGCCGCGGGCGCGTAAGCTGGATTCGGCTTCGAGATGCGCGCCGGGCCATTCGAGCCGCGTGTCGGGCGTGGAGCTGCCCTCGACGTCGAGTTGCAGGTTGCGCAGGAAATTCGAAGTGGTGCTGGCACTGGCGGAGTTGGATGTGAGCGCACCAACCGCTTCGATGCCTTCGCTCAGCGTGACGCGCTGGACTTGTACTTTCCCCGAGAGCAATCCGCCGTCGGGAGTTCCGGAAAGACGCAGCGAGCCACCGACGAGCCAGCTCATCCCCTCTGGATAGCGGACACGGATGCGCTCGGTTTTTGCGGTGACATCGTAGCGAAGAGGTTTCTCCGAATAGTTGGCGGTGCCCGAAAGCGAAATCAGACCGCCACCAGCTTCGCCGGTGACATTGTTGAAGAAAAGGCGGTTGGCGTCGAAGACCAGGTCACCCTTCACATTGCTGAGGCCCGTGGGAAAATCGGCGGAGCGCACCGAAGCGTTGTTCAGGTTAACACGGCCGATGATGCGCGGCCGGTCGAGCGTTCCCTCAAAGGAAGTGTTGATTTCGGCGTGGCCGTTTACGTCCACATCGGTCATGTAGCCGCTTAGGAGGCGCAGGTCGACGGAGCCGTTAAGTTTCATGGCCACAGTGCGGCGCCCGGTGAATTGAATGGAACCCGTCAATTCCGCGTTCGTGTCCGTGCCCTTGAGCGCGAGGCTAAGGATTTTCAGGCTGTCTTTTGTGGACGTGAGATGGATCGGGCCCTGGTTTTCGAGTTGCACGCTGCCGTAGTTGAAGACGAGGCGGGAGAAATTGCCGTCGAGCGTGAGCGTTTCGGGGCGCTGCAACTCGCCCTGGAAGGTGATATCGCCATCGGCAACGCCGTGGACGCTGAATTTTCCGAGGTGCAGGGCCGAGAGCAAAAATGGGTCCAAGTTGATATTGCGGACGGATATTTTTCCGTCGAGCGGCAGCGGATCGGCAAGTCCCAGCGTGATGCCGCCGATGATGGCGCCTTCGCTCATGGCAGAGTTGAGTTTGAGCTGCGCAAGTTTTCCATCGGATTGCAGATCACCACCGAAACTGCCGATGACTTCGGAGCCCACTTGCAGGTTGACCACGCGGAAGGAACCGTCGGCAAGCGGGGCGCGGACAGGGCCGCTGGATTTCA
>DATHOY010000114.1:0-19917 GCA_035484435.1 Vulcanimicrobiaceae bacterium
CCAGGGAGCGCGCGTCAAATAGGAATACTGAACATAAGTCTGCAGGGCTCCATACCGGCGGTCCTTCCAGATAGTCTGTAACCAATCAAAGGTGACCTGTTGAATGGCGCGGTTGTTGTTGCTGGCAGAGCCGGGTCCACCATATCCAATGATGGTTCCGGGATGCGCTGCGTTGGTTGTGTCGGGAAAGAAATTTTGCCCAAAGTAATTTGCGCCATAGTAGACGGCAAACGCCTGCTTTTGGCTGGCTCTCCATTCGAGACCGGCGGAGCCCGCGCCGGCATGCACCATCGAAAGGCTGACGTCCGTACCGGCAGCGTTTGGCCGAACGACAAGTTGGGGGCCCGTTCCAACCAGGTAGTGGGCGCCGCCGTCGCTCCAAAACGCGTTGGCCAGAATGACGAGTTTGTTGGGGATCAGTTCGTAGTTGGCGGCGATCGCGCCGCCTCCGCCGACTGTTGAGCGTGTTTTGAAGGAGGCTGCCCCGAGGGGTATCACCGAAGCGTGCGCGCCTGTAAACAGACCGACAACCTCTGCATGAAAGTGTCTTCCGGCAAGATTCCGGTCATGGGTGATTTTGGAAAGAATGTCCGGGAAAAAGTTGGGGGCCCCTATTTGGGCGTTGTTGTCGAATTGAGGGCTGATGGAAGTAAACCCTGCAGGCAGCGCGACGAAGTTGCCTGTGAATTGATTAGAGCCCTCGATTCCGACTCCCATGGCCCAATGCTCGTTGGGGTGGTAGGCCACGCGAAACTCGGCCGCCCGGGTATAGGGAACCCCGACGCCGATGTCCGGAGCCTCGTTGTAAGTAATGGCCAAATCGACGGGCATTGGTCCGATCCCCTCGCGGTTTGGTGTCAGCCAGCTCCAGGTTTGTCCTCCCAGGATTTCCCACTTGTTGTGTTTGAGGTCCATGAAATAGAGCCGGAGTCGCTCGGTATGGGGATTGATCGTCTGGTATACGCCCGGAGCATCGTTGCCGCTGAAATCGGTTTCCAGATAGCCCAGGACATCGTTTCCAGCAAATCTGTCCGTGACCTTGAAGCTGAAGCGAGAGAATTGCGCGGTGGTGCGTAGTTCGCTCACTCGTCCCTGTGCCGTGTCGTTGAACGGTATGTTTTGAAAAGGGGTGCTAATGTTGCCCTGCGTGTTCGTCGTACGATAAATGTTCTCAAGATCGACGAACCCGCCGACCTCCATGACGGCAGCGCCGACTCGGAAAGACCCCAGCGGCAAGTCTTCTGGTTTGCTTTTTTCCTGAACTTGCTGACTTGGCGGTTCCTGCTGGATGTTTGCCCCTGCAGAGACAGATGTCGGCTCGAGTGTGGATACGCCCGAATCGCCAGCGGCCCCGTTGCTTCGACTCGGCAACTCGCTCGGAGCAGGGACTGTCACTGCATTCTTCGATTGTGATTTTAGTGTTTCAATTTCCCGCTGCTGCGCGGCCATCTGCTTTTGCGTTTGCGTGAGAGCTTCGCGGAGCGCTTTGACCTCCGCAGCCAAGTTGGTGTCGTTCGCGGGGGAATCAGGATTCGCGTTGCTGGATTGCCCCAGTGCCACCACAGGAAAAAAAAGACAAACGAAAAGGATGTGGATTGGCTTCATATCGACAGAGATTCCTATGCACTCTTCCGCGCATGGCCGGTTTCGCGCAAGAACATACTGAGCAGGATGGCGAGGGCAATACAGCTCATCCAGAAGATGCCGCTGGAACGAAAGTGGGTGAGATGGTTTTGCGTGGTACCGAAACCCTTGCCGAGCAAATCGGCGAAAATGGGTCCAATCAGTGCCGTCACTCCGAACGTGAGGAAGTTTATTCCACCTGTCGCGCTCCCTTTTACCTCGTCCGGATTCACTTCCTTGACGATGGTGTACGGAATCATCGCGGCACCCGAGGCGATGCCGAATAGGAAGCAGCCTATTGCCGCGGCTTCGTGACCCGCGCTGAAGGTGATCCCCGCTGCGCAAAACAACATGGCCAAGGCGCCTCCGATGAGCACAGGCTTGCGACGCCCCACAAAATCCGCGAGCCAGCCGAGTAGCGGACAACCAATCACCCAGCCCAACGGAACCAGAGAACCCGTTACCACTGCATCGTGGAAGGTGAACATGCGGTCGCGCTGAAAAAAGGCGACGCCCCAGGTCATGTCGCCAATTGTGGTGGGCACAAAGAGAAGTCCTGCCACAATGCCGCACAGATAGGATTGGGGGTTGCGAAATACAACCGAGTAAGGATGCAAGACGGCCGCCCAACCGGAACTCGCGGTTTGCGCGCGGGTTTCGGAAGGAGTAGTCATGAACAGGAGTACGCCGACCACGAGGCTGGCGATGCCAAGCCAATGCCAGATGCTTTGCCATCCGACACCCCGCTCGAGCCAAGGGCCCACCACGAATTGGCCCGCGGCCCCGCCGAGCATGCCGAGACATTGGGTTACGCCGATTGCCGTAGCCAGCCAGCGCGCGGAGAAACCGTGCGAGGCCAGATAAACCGCACCAGTGAAAGCAAATGCTGAACCCGCGCCTTGTAGCAGTCTTCCGGCATATCCTGCTGTCGCGATTGGCACGCTGAAAAGCAGGCAGCCGATCGCCAAAATGAAAATGCCGACGGGCACCGCCTTCTTCGCGCCGACTCGGTCCAGCGCAGCACCCGCGATAAGGCTGGTGGTTGAGTAAGTGTAGTAGTAGGTTCCAAGAATCGCGCTGACGCCGATAGCGGTGGTGCCGAATGCGGTTGCGAGATGCTCGATCATCACCGCCGGCGCCGACCTGGAGGCGTACTCGAGGAAGTAGAAGCACAGGGCGAGTCCCCAGGCGATTTGGTACCCGCGAATTCGCCATGCGCTGGTTGCGTCGGCAGCAAGAGGTGCCGTGATTGGTTTTGTCGTCATTGGAAGAGCCGCTTTCAGCCTCGCTAGCGAAACAGGTTGGTCTTGGCGAGGTCGATGATTTCATCGCCGCGCCCGCTGAGTACCGCTTTCATCATGAACAGGCTGAAGCCCTTCGCTTGTTCCACGGTGATCGTCGGCGGCATCGCGAGTTCCTGGCGCGCGACGTAGACCTCAACCACCGCGGGACCGTCGTGTTTCAGAGCTTGCGCAATCATGGGCTCAACTTGGTCCGGTGTTCTGACCGTCAATCCCAGCACTCCGGCCCCTTCGGCGATCTTCGCGAAATCCGGGCTCTGCAGGTCGGTTGCAAACTCCAGGAAGCCAGACGCCTTCTGCTCCAGTTCCACAAACGCCAGGGATTCGTTCTTGAAGATAATCACCTTCACCGGCAGTTTCTCTTGTTTCAGCGTGATCACATCGCCCATGAGCATCGAGAAACCGCCATCGCCCGACATCGAAATGACCTGGCGGCCGGGATAGGCTGCCTGCGCTCCAATAGCGTCAGGCAATGCGTTGGCCATCGATCCATGGTTGAAGGAACCGATGAGACGACGTTTCCCGTTCATGGTGAGATAGCGCGCGGACCAAATTACGGGCGTACCTACGTCGCAAGTAAAAACCGCATCTTCGCTTGCGAGTTTGTCGAGCACACGCGCAACGTACTGGGGATGAATCGGCCCTTTGTTGGAATTGGGAGTTGCCAGGTCATCCAGATCTTTGCGTGTCTTCCGATAGTGTTCCACGGAATCTTTCAGGTGTTTTTGATAGGAGTTCTGCTCCAACTTCGGAAGCAGGGCTCGCAGCGTGGTCTTCGTATCTCCAATGAAGCCGAAGTCCAGCTTGCTGCGGCGTCCCAGGTGCTCACCGCGAAGGTCGATCTGTACGATGGTCGCGTCCTTGGGATAGAAATCCCGGTAGGGAAAGTCCGTTCCGAGCATCAACAAAACTTCGCAATTCATCATGGCGTGGTAGCCGGAGGAAAATCCGAGCAGGCCGGTCAAGCCGACGTCAAACGGGTTGTCGTATTCAATAAATTCTTTGCCGCGCAGGGCATGCACAATGGGAGCCTGGAGCTTGCCGGCAACCTCTATCAACTCCGCATGGGCGCCGGTGCAACCCGCGCCGCCGAGGATGGTGATCTTTTCCGATCGATTCAGGAGCTCGGCAAGAATGTTGAGTTCTTCGTCCGAGGGACAAACGCTGGATTTCGGTTCGTGGAATCGTACACGCGGCCCCTGGACGGCGTCTTTCAGAGCTACGTCCCCGGGCAACACAATCACGGCGACGCCACGTTTTGAGATTGCGGTCTGAATGGCGGTTTCCAGGATGCGGGGCATCTGTCCGGGATCGGAGGCCAGTTCGCAGTAGTAGCTGCATTGCGCAAAGAGATGTTTGGGATCAGTCTCCTGAAAGTATCCGCTGCCGATCTCCCGGCTCGGAATGTGCGCGGCAATCGCGAGTACCGGGACGCGATTGCGTTGGCAATCGTAAAGGCCATTAATCAAATGCATGTTCCCGGGCCCGCAGCTCCCGGCGCATACGGCCAGTTTCCCCGTAAGATGCGCTTCGGCTCCCGCAGCAAAAGCTCCCACCTCTTCATGCCGCACGTGCACCCACTCAATATTTTTCTTTACGCGTATGGAGTCAGTGATGCCGTTCAGCGAGTCGCCAACCACGCCGTAGATTCGCTGGACCCCCGCTTCCGCAAGCACGTCCACCAACAGATCCGCCACTTTCTTAGTCATGCTGGTACCTTCCTTTGGCTCTTGGCCATATCTTGCGGAATGAGATATAGCAACTCGCCTTCCACTAAGGGAGTGCCGCAAGGCCCTTTAGATGCAAAACATACGACGGAGGATCAATTATGTTGGTCAAGCGTCTAGCGTTTTCGTCAAGCCGTTGGCACAACAGGGCGCGCCCGCAACCATACGCAGCAAGTGGCATTCGAGATCTGCGCTTCACCCGCTGAGCTCAACAATTCATATTCATTTCTTATCCAACGCGAGCAATGCAAGCAAAACTGGCGGAATTTCACAATCGCGTAACTCAGCAAACTGAAAACCACAAGGAAAATTAGACCGGTAACGCCAAGAACGAAGAAAGAAAGGCGACGGATCGAATCCGCCGGCGTGGAGTGCGAATCGAAAATGTTAAAAACGGAGTTGGCTTGCGGATTGGCGGCGTACAACCCCGCGGCGAGAAGCACGCCCGCGAGGAGAAGCGCAGCACCCGTAACTCGGCTGAAGATCGCCGGCCAATCCGTCTTTTGCATTGTCTCGACGATCCTCATCAAGCATCCCCAATAAGAATTTCAGGTGAATCAGCGATTGGTAACTCCAAGCGCACTCGAAGACGAAATCGCCCGCACGCTCGTACCATGCAATGCAGCCTCCAAGTGATTGCGTGGGAGCGCGGAACCACAAAACTGCATTGATTGAGCCTCTTTCGGGCGAAGAAAACAAAAGGTGACGAATCGCTGAGAGCGCCTGTTACGTCTCTTGATTGACGAAATTGTCGAGAATCTGTCGCACGGCGGCAGCGGACGCGAGAGCAGGTTGCTTCAAGAACTAAATCTGCATGGACACTTCTGCGTCCTAGTGGGTTCGCCGGGAAGCATCTCGAAGGACAACTGTGGGGAGGCGCATGAAGAGAAGAAACATGTCAGGCACTATTGGGCCTGCGCACTGGTCGCGAGTTCGACGTTACCGTCATCTTTCCGGCATGAATAACGTCGTCAAAATGTCTCGCGCCTTCGCGCTACGCTCCTGCATTCGTTCTTCTCGTTGAAAACAAAACGTCTAGCCGAATTGTTAAGCGAACTCCGTAATGGGCACGGATTTGCATGACGCAGCAAGTGAGGAAAGGGAGATCGCAAGTGAACTACGCATCGGGAAGCACGGGTTCCAGTGGACAGAGCAACGAAGTTGTAGCCGGCAGGCCCTTGCCCATATTCCGGACGCTTAAAAAAAATGTTCGCGCGTCCGCGTCAAGGCCGGCAAGCTACGGCGCCCGCGGCTTGGTCGAGACACGAGGGGAGGTCCTGACAAAGGAAGCGTTGGAGGAGATGTTCGTCGCATCGCGCAAAAGATTCCTGGCGATTGCGTACTCCATTCTGCGGAATAGAGAGGACGCTCAAGACGCCGTGCAAGACGCGTTTCTTTCCGCGTTTCGCCACTTGCGCGGGTTCGAGGGACGGTCTGCTCTCAAAACGTGGCTGACGCGTATCGTAATGAATGCTGCGTTGATGATGCAGCGGAAACGTCGACCTTCGGCGGTAAGGGCGCTTTCCGAAAGCGGTGTCTCGCATGACGACGACTGGACGGTGACGATTCCAGACTCGCAACCGGATCCGGAAATGATTCACTCGGAACGCGAGACTCTTCAACTTATCGACGGGATCCTGGGAAAAATGAAACCCGTGCTGCGGGAGGCTTTCGCGATGACTTACTTCGACGAATTGTCGGGCCGACAAGCATCCGCCAGGCTCGGTGTTTCAACAGGGACCTTCAAGGCGCGGCTCTTTCGTGCAAGACGGGAGATCATGACCCAGGCGGAACGGACCATTGTGTCACCAAAGCACAGGAAGAATGCTTCATCCACCGAATCATGGAAACGTAAGGGGCTCCGGAGCTTGCCAGGACTCGACTGATGTTCATCGTCAAACCGGGCCAACAAATTTTCACCTGTGGGGAAGTTTCGGCGTCAAGGGCATGGCGAAAGCGCCAGCCGGTTGGCAGCGCCAAGAAACTTAGGTGTGGCTTGATGCCCGTCGTTTTTGCAAGGGCGTGTTCTGCCTGCAAGTTTCGGTTGACGCTGTTGCAGTTCAGTTGGCCAACAGGTTGCACGATCACCTGCCGGCACCAAGCGCCAGCGTCATATCGCGTGAAGGGATCTAAAGAGAGGGCTCTTTGAAAGGCTTCGTGCTTGCTGAGTTTTTGCTGCGCAGGGATGTCAGCTCCATGAAGAAGGAGCTGATTGCCGCGCATCTGAGATTCACGAACAGCGAATCGACAAGGGCGTGGCAAGTATACGAGCAATACCTGGAAGAGATGGACAAGATCAACGGCACGAAAACTGCCATCCTGAAGCGGT
The DNA here is from genome assembly GCA_035484435.1 of Vulcanimicrobiaceae bacterium. Lineage (GTDB taxonomy): Bacteria > Acidobacteriota > Terriglobia > Acidiferrales > UBA7541 > Acidiferrum. The sequence continues at coordinate 6,981 of DATHOY010000114.1, forward strand.
ATTCAGAGGAATACGACAAATTGACAGACGACCTAGCCGGCGATCTGATTTGTCGCTGGCTTGAGACGGACGTCGAACAAACAAAGCTGCTTCAGCGTTTCGCGGGGATTTTTCGAAAGGTGCTGCCTGGAAGGAAAGTGGCGGCCTTCCTGGAATTGGAGCGGCGCACCAGCATGATGTTGGATGTACAGCTTACCGCCGAAATTCCCCTTGCCCAGAGGGAGGTGTGAATTGTTTTTGTTGAGACGAGGCAAGCCCGCGGTCGAGAAGCAAATAGAGCCGATCGTTCACGCGATCGGAGTCACGCTCGAATGACGCTCTTGCCTCCATGTTCTACGTGGCATCCGGGTAGAGGCAACGGAGCTGCGCTTTGGATTCCCGGCTTAGTCCTGCCGATGGTCTGCCGGCGGCGTAATGCCAAGACGCTTCATTTTGTAGAACAGCGTGGTGCGCTTCAGACCGAGCCTGGCAGCTGCCCCGCGCGGCCCCCCGAGCTTCCAATTGGCGCGCTGGCAAGCAGCCAGAATTTCGCTCCGCACCTTGTCTTCAAGCGTGGGAGTTGAAATCGCGGACTCCGGCGGCTGATCGCTCTCGAGAGGCGCGGGTTCAAAGACCCCATCATTGGAAAGAATGACGCCCCGCGCGATGTAGTTTTGCAGCTCTCGAATATTACCGGGCCAGTGATGGCGCACCAGGGACCGCATGGTTTCCTGAGGAATCGATTCGATCGATTTGTCCATCGAAGCAGCGAACTGGTGGACGAAATACTCCACCAGGTCCGGAATGTCGGTTTTCCTTTCGCGCAATGGCGGCAGATAAATTGGGAAAACGTTCAACCGGTAGAATAAATCTTCGCGGAATTCACGATCCTGAGCCATTCGCTTCAGGTCCTGGTTGGTTGCCGCAACGACGCGAACGTCGACTCGCGTTGTGCGCGTGCTCCCGACTGCCTCAAACTCCCGCTCTTGCAGCACGCGCAGCAGCTTTGCTTGAAGCTCCAAGGACATGTCCCCAATCTCATCGAGGAAGAGTGTGCCGCGATCCGCCAACGCGAAGCGGCCGACATGGGAGTTGACGGCGCCTGTAAACGCACCCCGTTCGTGGCCGAAGAGCTCGCTCTCGAGAAGGCCGGCGGGGATTGCGGCGCAATTCAGCTTTACCAGGCTTCGATTCCGGCGCGGGCTGAATTCGTGAATCGCGCGTGCGATGATCTCCTTGCCGGTGCCGGTCTCACCCGTGATCAGGACTGTAGTGTTTGTTGGCGCAACGGCTTCGACCAGGGAGAGGATTCCACGGAGACTTCCGCGTCGGCCCACAATTGTCTCCGCAAACGGAAGCTCCTCGCGGTTGTCTTTGTGAGTGTGCAGCTCGTCACTTCGATACGCAATGGCGTTCATCGGCATGTTTCCTGCTTTTTCGTTAATTTGAACCACGGAATTAAAAGCTGAGCTCATATTTCACTCCCACGCTCGTTCCAACGATTCCCGTGAGCAACTTCCCTCTTCGACCGCAAGCTTTCAAAGCAAACGGGCCGCATTCAATACCTATGTCTCCGACCTGTTGCCGGACTTTCTTTCCAGCCGCTCTCTCCTGATCCACTCTCGGATGTAAAGCCCGCAGTTCTTCAGCTTGATCGAGTCGGCTTCCCACTTCTCCAGAAACTTAACGGCCTCGCCGTCTACTGACCTCAGATCTGTACAGTCCAGGACAATTCGTCTGCTTTTCCCTTCTGCTGCGATCAGTGCCTGCATCTCCTCCACGTTTTCCTCTGTTAGTTGGCCGCTAACCTTAAAGACCACTCCGCCGTTTGCCTTTCTGGTGATCCTCAGCATCGGGCTCCTCGACGACTTCACAACCCAGTAAGGTAGAAGGCAATCGAAGCCCCAATCGCAAGTGGCTGAAAACGCAAGCCTTTCGTGACTGTGCCAACGCCAAAGATTCGACAATTGGCGAGCCCCTGAACAAAACTCATCGGCATTTTCAGGCCTATGGGCCGAAAAAAGGAGGCATCCAAGCCGGCCGCTATGAATCGAAACTTGGTAAAGCTCGGTGAGGTGAGGGGCTTTGAAGTAGGACGGTCCTGCAATCGTGGACCATGTTGCTAGGCAAGGAAGGTAAGGGCAATCGACCTTATCGCTGGGCCGGTTGAGCGGGTGTATGATGCGCGCCATGATCTCGCCAGGAGAGGAATCCGAGTTGTCAGACGTTCAGATTCTAGTCGACTCGATTCCAGCCCTGATCCACACCGCCAGGCCCGACGGCTACCTCGACTACTTCAATAAACCCTGGCTGGAATATCTCGGCGTCACTCTGGATAAAGTGACCGGCTGGAACTGGACCGCTTACATTCACCCTGAAGACGTTGAGGGGATTGTGGCCAGGTGGCGAGACTGCTTGGCGACCGGAGAAATTTTCGAGCACGAAACTCGCGTCCGCAGCGCAAGCGGAGAATACCGATGGATGTTCCACCGGAAAGTGCCGCTTCGCGATGCGGACGGCAACATCGTCAAGTGGTATGGATCGAGCTTCGATATTGAGGAACGCAAACAGGCCGAAAGACAACTCCACCTCAACGCCGAAGAACTGCAAAGAAGCGAGTTCTATCTTGCCGAGGGGCAGCGTCTCGCCCACTCGGGTAGTTGGGCTTGGAATGTCCGGACCGGCGCTCTGTTCTGGTCGGAAGAGATTTTTCGAATTTATGGCTTGAGCCCGCAAGAAACCGGTCCCGCTTGGGAGCAGTTCTTGAAAAGAGTTCATCCTGAGGATCGGGCACAGATTGAGCAACGGGCGAAAATGGAGGCCGGTGGCACGGACTGGACAGAATCGCACGGTGATTTCCGAGTCGTCCTTCCAGACGGAACGTTAAAGTACCTTCACTCTGTTGCTCACCCTGTCAGGCATTCGGGTGAAGTCACGGAAGTCATCGGTACGGTCATGGACGTCACGGATCACGAGCTTCTCGCTCGAGAGCTCCGGCGGCGAGAGGCCTATCTTGCCGAAGCCCAAAAACTCAGCCACACAGGCAGCTTCGGATGGAAACCTGACACAGGTGAGATCGTCTGGTCCGAGGAAACCTATCGCATTTTCGAGTATGACCTCTCGGTCAAGCTAACGATAGATTCAGTGGTGCAGCGCGTCCATCCGCAGGACCGCGCCGCCTTCCAGAAGGTCATCGATGGCGCATCTGGGGGAGCGACAGATTTCGAGCACGCCTATCGTTTGCTGCTGCCTGGCGAGCGAGTCAAGCACGTCCACGCCAAAGCTCGCGCTTTACAGAATGCGTCTGGCAATCGCGAGTTTGTCGGAGCGGTCACCGACATCACCGAGCGCAGGGCGGCCGAGGAAGCCCTCAGGAGCAGTGAAGCGTACCTGGCGGAAGCGCAGAGGCTCAGCCACACAGGTAGTTGGGCCTGGAATCTCGGCAACGACGTCAGGCATTGGTCAGAGGAATGCTACCGCGTTCTGGGTTTTGATCCACGCGATGGTGCGCCCCGAATCGAAGAACTCATCCAGCGAATTCATCCCGACGATCAACCGGCGTTCCGGGAATCTGTCGAAAGGGCCAGGCATAGCAAGTTAGACGAAAAAGTGGATTATCGGATTGTTCATCCGGGTGGCGCCGTCAGGGACATTCACAGTATTGGTCACCCTGTTTTCAGTCCGTCCGGCGACCTCATCGAATTCACAGGGACTGTAATCGACGTCACCGAGCGTAATCAAGCAGAGGAGGAACTACGCAGAAGTGAAATGGAGCTCCGGCAGATGCTGGACCTCACGCCTCAAGTTGTTGCGGTATACGGACCCAACAGCGAGCGCGTTTATGCCAACCGCGTTGCGCTCGACTACCTCGACCTTAGTCTTGAAGAGTGGCGGCAGGCCTCCGACCGCGGCGTGTACTTTCATCCGGATGACCGGCAACGGGTGCTCGACTCTCTTGATCGTTCTTTTTCCACCGGCTCCGTTGAGGAGATGGAGCTGCGACTGCGCAAAGGTGACGGAACTTATCGCTGGTTCTTCACCCGTTGCGTCCCTTTGCGGGACGAAAGGGGGCAGATTAAACGTTTTTATTCTGCCTCCATAGATATTGACGATCGCAAAAGAGCTGAGGAGAGACTGCAGCATGAAAACGTCGCGCTGCGCGAAGAAGTCGATAAGGCCTCGATGTATGAAGAGATCGTCGGAACTTCTCCCGCTTTAAGATGCGTTCTCTCGCTTATCTCCAAAGTCGCACCGAGTGATTCCACGGTGCTGATCACGGGCGAAACGGGAACCGGCAAAGAGCTTGTTGCCCGCGCCATACACCGGCGATCCAGCCGTGCTTCGCGCGCTTTCGTTTGTGTGAACTGCGCGGCTATTCCACGTGATCTGATCGCTTCGGAGTTGTTTGGCCATGAGAAGGGCGCCTTCACCGGCGCAACTCAGCAGCGCCTGGGTCGCTTTGAGCTGGCGAATGGAGGCACGATTTTCCTCGATGAAATCGGGGAACTTCCCCCCGAGACTCAGATCGCGCTCCTGCGTGTTTTGCAGGAGCATGAGCTTGAACGCGTCGGCGGCAATCGCCGAATCCGCGCCGACGTCCGGGTGATCGCTGCCACCAACCGCGACTTGCAGGCCGCCATCAGCGCGGGGTCCTTCCGCAGCGATTTGTTTTACCGGCTGCACGTTTTCCCCATTGCCATACCTTCCCTTCGAAAGCGGAAAGAGGACATCCCTCTACTGGTCGAATACTTTATCGATCGCTATGCGCGCAAAGCGGGCAAGAACATAAAGCGGGTCAACAAGAAGACGCTGGAATTGCTTCAGTCCTATCCCTGGCCGGGAAACATCCGCGAACTTCAGAACGTCATCGAACGTTCAGTGATACTTTGCGAAACAGAGATTTTCTCAATCGACGAAGGCTGGCTGCCACCGCGCGCGGCAACCGAATCGAAAAGCCACAGTGAGCTCCCTCGAAGGCTCGAGGACCAGGAAAAGGACATGATTGAGGACGCTCTGAAAGCAAGCGGCGGACGTGTGTTTGGACCCACAGGGGCCGCGGCCAAGTTGGGCATACCACGATCGACGCTGGAATCGAAGATTCGGTCGCTGAAAATCGACAAGAATCGCTTCAAGACTTTATCGGAGATTTGAGAACTCGCGCTCACGGATCCTGCAAGATGGGCCTTCTGGCAAGTCTGAATTAAGCTCCCCTCTCCCAGATCCTTGGCTTCCTCGGGAGACGCAAAGAAAACTCAGAGAACTGCAAGTGTGCCCATCGAAAACTGTCTCACTATTGGGGTGCAGTCGGAAGAGCCGGGTCCAACTTGGGTCCAATATTGCCCGAATACTATCCAGAATAGTGGTCCAAGAGTTACGCAGAGCCAAGAAGAAGCAACGAGATAGCACTTGTAGATTTATCTCCGAAGCAAGAGGTCGCGTGTTCGAATCACGCCGGGCGCACCACAAAAAAATTGATCATAAATGGTTCAGGGAATTAGGACGTTCGCTCTTAGTCCTTCAACGCTTGCCGGCCGAATCGATCCATTATTGGACCAGCAACGCGCTGAGGAGATTCGCGATGTGCGATTCCTGCTGGACAACTGTCGCCCGATAATCGGTGGCGCCCTCGCCCTGCGTAAGTTGCGCAAGTTGTGCCGCCAAACCCTTCACCGCCACGTCATGCGGTACGTACGTCCGGTCCTGCGGAGTAACGACCTCCCAACCCGCCGGCACACGCCGCAACTCCCAGCGCACATTGTCTCGCCGGAGTTTGCGTTGAATCGTTCCGCCGTCGATGGAAACCTTGGACTCAACCTGCAGACGCGCCCAGCCATGGTCGCGCTTGATTTCCACTCGCACCACGTTGAACTGTTCCACGATCACCAGCGGCGAGTGCGCTTTGAAGGGATCATCCTTACGCAGTAGATTCCCGGCCGCATCACTCAATTCCGAGATGCCCTCAGCCACTTCCTCGCGCGTTGGCGGCTTGCCGCCCGCCGCGACGATCGTGCTGGTTGGGATTTCAAATGGCTCGCTCGCTTCCGTCACTTCCTCGGGAGCCATCGGCCCATAGATCAACACCGTTCGTTCGGATGCCGCCTTCGTTGGGCGGCTCATCGAGGAATTTTCTTCCCCGGATCGCTCTTCGATCGGCGTGCGATGGCTTGGCGGCCGGTTCGGATTCGAGACCTGTCGCGATGGCGATGCACCGCTCTTCGCCGCGGTCAGCACGCCGCTATTCGGCACTCTGTACCGGTAAAACCGCGGTCTCCCCCGCGACTTCCAATAGGCTCCTTCATAGTCCTGCACATCGAATCCCGTGCTCACCAGACTGGAAAAACTGTGTTGCAACGGATCGACGACGATGCCGACGTGCCCCGGCCACACAATCAAATCTCCGGGGTGCGGGTATCGCACGCGCGCAAAATTCTCGTTCCCGGCAAACAGCTCGAACGAACTGGCATACGGGTATTCAAATCCGGCGCTCCCGTAGATCTCATCAATCAGGTGCGAACAATCCTGCGTCCCGCGCGCTGGCAGCTCCTGCCCCAGCGCCAGATCTGCGATGGAGCGCCCCTCATCGATCGTCAGCAACCGAGTAGCAGGCGGCTTTTCCCGCGGCGCATCTGCGTTTTGCGCCATTGCCGGTGACACCCTCATCAGGCACACGAGGCCAAGAGCAAGGGCAAAACCCTGCGCGCCACTCGCTTCCCATTGGACCTTCATCCTGCGCACTTGCACCCCTTGTCGAACGCCTCCGCAAACGAAAGCTCTCTTCTTCTAGAAAACACTTGTGGCTGGGGCTGGCAATGGAACTTGCCCTGAGCGTAACTACAGCAACTGGGTCCGCTTTGCTGGGTGGTTGGCTGGATTCGCAGGGAAGGTCAAGACCGGCCCCGATCATCAACTAAAAGTGTTCTGAAAGGACTGGGGTTCCTCTATTTTCTCGTGATAGGGGCCACTGAGGCAACCTGGTTTTCATGTCCTTGCCGGATAAGCGCGTATTCGAATGAAGTAGGTATTAGAATCAAGAAGTATCTCTGTCAGTTCAATCGGTTGCGGCAGACCGTCGGGAGGGGCATTGGCTGCACGGCTAGTATCGGTCAACGTCGGGCTCCCGCGTGATATTACGTGGCGCGGGAAGACCGTGCACACGGGAATCTGGAAAAGCCCTGTCCAGGGCCGGGTGAAGGTTCGCCGGCTCAACCTGGATGGCGATGGCCAGGGAGATTTGGCCGGCCACGGTGGTCCGAATCGCCCCGTGATGGTCTATCAGATGGATTCCTACCGGTACTGGGAACGCGAACTCGCGCGCCACGATTTTTCCTATGGACAATTCGGAGAAAACTTTACGGTGGACGGCTTGGCTGATGCGGAAGTGTGTATCGGTGATCGCTACCGGATCGGTTCCGCGCTGTTCGAAATTTCACAGCCGCGGGTTACTTGCTACCGCATGGGAATCCGAATAAACGATCCGCAGATGGCTGCAAAGCTTGTCGCGCATCACCGACCGGGATTTTATTTTCGCGTTCTGGAAGAAGGGGAAGTTGGAGCCCGAGACGAGATTATAAAAGTCGCGGATGGACCCGAGCGCATGAGCGTCGCGGAGATTGACTCCGCGCTCTATCTCGGCGGCCACACCCGCGAACAACTGGAGCGCGCGCTGCGCATTCCGGCGCTGAGCGAAGGATGGTGCGGCTCGTTTCAGGCCCTTCTGCAGGAAGCAGCGAAGGGCGCCGAAGCGACAGGAAATGCCGGACTCGTGCCGGATGCGGGTCCGCCGCCCGGCTGGCCGGGATTTCGCCCCCTCCGGGTATCGCGAATCGATCGCGAAAGCAGCAGCGTAAAGTCCCTGGAATTTCAGTCGGCGGACGGTCGTCCTCTTGTCGCCGCGCTGCCGGGTCAATTCGTCGTATTGCGCTTGAAACCTTCAGCGGCCAGCCCCGCCGTAGTTCGCAACTATTCACTCTCCGACTTGCCCTCGACAGACCACTACCGCGTGAGCGTCAAGCAGGAAGCGAACGGAGTCGCCAGCACCTATCTGCACACGCAAAGCAGGGTGGGCGACATAGTAGATGTAGCGGCACCGCGCGGGGGCTTCGTGTTGAAATCCGGCGTCAACCCGGTCGTGCTGTTGAGCGCGGGTGTGGGAGCGACCCCCGTGCTGGCAATGCTGCACGCACTCGCGCGAGGGAATTCGCCGCGCGAAGTCTGGTGGTTGTTCGGCGCGCGCAATCGCAGGGACCATCCTTTTGCGGAAGAGTCACGCGGCCTGATCAAGCAGTTGGCGCGCGGGAAGAGCCATGTCTGGTACAGCCGCCCGGGCCCGGAGGATCGGCTCGGTTCAGACTTCGATTCGCCTGGACGTATTGCAGCCGACGCCCTCAAAAGACTCGGCGTTCCTCTCGATGCGGATTTCTATCTATGCGGCCCGAGTGCCTTTCTGAAAGATGTGACCTCTGGCCTCGCGGCGCTGGGAGTACCCGTCGAGAGAGTGCATGAAGAGATTTTCGGAGCGGCTAGCGCGATTACGCCGGGCATCGCCGAATCCTCTCCCGCGCGCCCGCACCCGCCGGAAGGGCCCGCCGGGTCCGGCCCACAAGTGTCATTTGCGCGGACCGGCCTCAACGTCCCCTGGAATCCAAAATATGCAAGCCTCCTGGAATTCGCGGAGGCCTGCGATGTGCCAGTACGTTGGTCCTGCCGGACCGGCGTGTGTCACATGTGTGAAAGCGGATTAATTTCCGGCAGCGTGGCGTATGATCCGGAACCACTGGAAGCCCCCGCGCAAGGGAACCTGCTGATCTGTTGCTCACGACCCAAGGGCGATGTGGCGATCGACTTGTGAGCTGAACCCGCACAAGGCAATTCAATTTTTGCCGCAGCCGCTGGCTCGCATCCCGATTCAATCAGAACTTTAAGTTGGGAAGCGATGCCAAGGCGTTGACATCCGTAGAGATGCTTACCTCGTGCCAACGATCCGCTTCGGTGGCGCGTGTCGCCTCGGCCTGGCCCGCGTACTGAACGGCATTGCTGCTCAGTAAAAGATGCGCAAGCAGGTGGTCGCTGGCAGCCAGGCGAAGGACGATCTGAGTCACCTTGGCAGGATTGGCACGATTCCATTGTGAGCTAATGATTCAGCAACTCAGGAATTGATTCCGCTCTTTGCCGCATACAATCGGCTGTCGAAGCGCCCATCTTCAAAAACCGTCGAAACAGTAAGATGACGCCATTTTTCGGCCTCGCTGGCACGCGCGGCTTCTGCTTGGTGCACTCGCTGTGCAGCATCTACACCGAGGATCAGCCGCACCGGCACCTCGCCGCTATTGGCCAGTTGCACAATTACGTCCGCGATTTTCCTCGGATCTCCTTCCGCGCGCCCTTCGAGGCCTCGCAATATCTTCAGGAACGAACCCACCGTGGCCTCATACTCCGGCAGCAAGTCCGGCGCATCCTGGCCAGCGCGCCGCGCCCAGTTGGTCCGAATACCTCCCGGCTCCAGTGTGCAGATCTTCACCCCGAACGGCGCGACTTCCACAGCCAGCGAGTCGCTGAAACCGCCCACCGCCCACTTGGCCGCGTGATACGGCGTATTACCGGGAACCGCGATACGACCACCGACCGAAGACACCTGAAAGATGTGACCGCTTTTCTGCTTACGCATCACTGGCACCGCTGCGCGTGTTGAATACACCACGCCGTAAAAGCATGTGTCCACGATCGCCTGGAAGTCCTCGGTACTCATCTGCTCGAAGGGCGCAAACTGCCCATAACCGGCATTGTTGACCAGAACGTCCAACCGCCCAAAAGTGTCCACCGCCAGCTGCACGGCCGCTTTTGCTGCTGCCTCATCGCGCACTTCCAGCCTGACGGGTTTCACTCGCTCGCCGTACTCTGCCACGAGAGGTGCCAACTCTTCCGTCCTACGCGCTCCGGCTACTACGTTGTCGCCTGCGCCCAGCGCCGCCTCGGCAATGTCCCGCCCCAAACCGTTGCCACTTCCCGTAATCAACCAGACTTTCGCCATTGCGAAATCCTCCATTCCCGTTCTTAGATAGACCTGGACCCTGCCAGCCGGTCTTCCAAGTGGGTTTCATTGTGAGTGTTCACTCATTTATACGATGCACAGACTCGTTACCTGGTTATGCCGGCCCAGAACATTTGAAAGCCGCTATCCCGGTATTTATTCGCCTTGGATGGGTTCGCCATCGTAAGGTCTATTGTCGCCTCCACCATGGCCCCTAACGCCTTCGAAATAAGCTCCTCCGGAAGATCATTCCGGAAGACACGCTGCTCAATCGCGTCGCGAATCATGGTTTGGTACTCGACAAACGGCGCGCTGCCGGCCTCTCTGGACTCTTTGGTGAGCATCTCTGACACCAGTAGTTGCCCCAGCACCTTGCGCTGCCTGGGATTCGCAATGCCCCAATTTACATAACGATCCCACACATGCCGCAGCCTTGCGCGAAGATTCTTTTTCCTCGGGAAATCCGACATCATCGCGTCGGCAAGCTCAAGCTTGATCTCCCGGTACAGTGAGTTGATCAATTCATCCTTGGTCTTGAAGTAGGTGAAGAGCGTTCCCTCGGCAATATCGGCGCGCCGGGATATTTCAGACGTGGGGGCCGCCGTGAGCCCGCGTTCTGCAAACAGGCGGGTTGCGGAGTCGAGAATTGCGTTTCGCTTGCCTTCGCTCTTGGGGCGCGCTATGGGAACCTCTATTGATGAGTAGTCACTCAAGTATACTGGAATAAGCCACGGTAGCAAGCTATGACGATTCCTCAGGAGGAGAGCCACTGACGCATCTGCTCAGGAGTGACATTCCCACCGGTAAGAATTGTGGCCACCAGCTGACCTTTGAATCGCTCGCGATAAACCGCCAAAGCTGCCAGGCCCGCCGCTCCGGATGGTTCGAGCACTACGCCGAGTCCACGATGTGCCTGTTGCATCGCCGACAGCAGCGCCTGCTCTTCGACCAATAGGATGTCGTCCACCAGGCCAATCAGATCGGCGACAGCTTCCGGATAGGGACACTGTACATCAATCCCGTCCGCGATCGTATTCGTTGGTCCCGATTCCTGCGCACGGCGTGCGCGCCAGGAGCGTTCCATCGCGGGCGCTCCCGCGGCGCAAATGCCCATCATTTTCGTGGCGGGCCGGTGGGCCTTCACCCAGCGAGCCACGCCGGCAAGTAATGCGCCGTCGCCGAGCGGAACAAGGATCGAATCGAACGCCCCGGGCCATCGCAGCAATTCCAGGCCGATCGTGCCCGCGCCTTCCGTAATCGCGGGGATGCGCCCGTCTTCGATCAATTCCGCACCGGTCTTTGCCGCGAACTCCTTCGCTGCCGAATGCGCCGCCTTGAAATCCTCTCCGGCCAGGCGAACATCCGCGCCAAGCGCTCGCATGCGTTCGACCTTCAGCGGATTGGCGGACAGGCTGGAAAAGATCGTCAGCGGAATGCCCCGCTTCCGCGCTGCGAATGCCATGCCCTGTCCAAAATTACCGGCGGTGGAGCACACCAAAGGATGGCGTCCCTTCATCGTCGCCATCAGGAATTCCGCGCCGCGCCCTTTAAAGGAACGAATTGGATTCAACGTTTCGACTTTGACCACGAGGCGGCAATCAAGTTGCTGCTCCAGCGGCTCCGCGCGGAATTGCGGTGAATTCAGAAAGACCGGGTCAATGACGCTCGCGGCTTGCTCAATGCGTTCCACCGACAACCGATGCGGCTCGCTCATCTGCACTCCCCTGTTGATAGTGTATCCGTTTGGTATGAGCCTGGAGCAACTCGGGATCCTCGGCCAGCCATCATCGCGCCCGCCGCTTCAGTGCGTTTAACACGATTCTCTTTTTCAGTCGGTATCTAACCGAATGATTGTTCAACGTCTCTAATTCGCATAGCCTATTCGAAAGGACGCGCGATGCCTCAAACAGTTTTGGTAACCGGCGGGTCGGGATTCATCGGCGCCCACTGCATTATTCAGCTTCTTGCCGCTGGCTACGAGGTGCGCACAACGGTTCGAAATCTGAAGCGTGAAGGCGATGTGCGGGCCATGCTGAAAGTTGGCGGCGCGGAACCGGGTAATCGTTTGACCTTCTTTGCCGCCGATCTGGAAAACGACGCGGGCTGGAGTGAAGCGGTCGCGGGGTGCGATTTTGTGCTGCATGTGGCATCACCCTTGCCGCCGAGCGTTCCGAAACACGAGGACGAACTGATCGTCCCGGCGCGCGAAGGCACGCTTCGTGTGCTGCGCGCCTCCCGCGACGCCGGTGTGAAGCGCGTGGTGCTGACTTCTTCGTTTGCGGCAATCGGCTATGGCCACAAGGTGCGGGAAGCTCCGTTTACGGAAGCGGACTGGACGGATCCGAATGGCGACGACGTCGCACCATACACCAAATCAAAGACCTTAGCGGAGCGCGCGGCCTGGGATTTTCTTGCGCGGGAAGGCGGTGCCTTGGAGCTTTCCGTCGTCAATCCCGTTGCGGTCTTTGGGCCCGTCCTTGGACCAGACTATTCGGCTTCCATCCTGCTGGTGCAAAAAATGATGGATGGAGCGATGCCCGGCACGCCGCGGCTCCACTTTGGCGCAGTGGATGTGCGCGATGTCGCCGACTTGCACCTGCGAGCCGTGAAGAATCCCGCCGCCAGTGGCGAACGCTTCCTCGCGGTCGCCGGCGATTTCCTAACGATGCTCGACATCGCGAAGATCTTGAAAGCTCGCCTCGGCCCCTTAGCCAAGCGTGTGCCGTCGAGGGAATTTCCCAATTGGATGATCCGCCTCGCTGCGCTGCGCGATCCGGCTATCAAACTGATCCTGCCCGAACTCGGCAAGAAAAAGAACGCCACGAACGAAAAAGCGTTACGCCTGCTCGGCTGGGCTCCGCGTTCAAATGAGGAGGCAATCGTCGCCACCGCGGAAAGCCTGGTGCGTCTAGGCCTCTTGAAAGACAGCCC
>DATHOY010000115.1:0-6942 GCA_035484435.1 Vulcanimicrobiaceae bacterium
AGATTGCGAAGCGCGAGGTCTGTGAGGTCGCGGGGCTTCATTGCGCAGGGCCTTTCGCGTTGGCGGTGGAGAGGAGTCTGCCGTCGCCCATGATGGCGAGGCGGTCGGCGAAGGCTTCGGCGAGGGGGCGTTCGTGCGTGACCATGACGATGGTCATGCCGAGTTGCGATTGCAGCTCGCGGAGAAGGGTGAGGATGGCTTCGCCGGTGGCGGAATCGAGATTGCCGGTGGGCTCGTCGGCGAGAAGAATTTTGGGGCGATTGACGAGGGCGCGGGCGATGGCGACGCGCTGCTGTTCGCCGCCGGAGAGTTCTGTGGGGCGATGGCCAAGGCGATGGGTGAGGCGGACGCGCTCGAGGGATTCGCGGACGCGCGCGGGGCGATCGGCGCGATCGACTTCGGCGAGGCGAAGCGGGAGTTCGACGTTTTCTTCGAGCGTCATGCGAGGGAGAAGGTTGAAGGACTGGAAGATCATGCCGATGGTGTTGCGGCGGTAGCGGGCTAGCTCGAGCGAGTTGAGAGAAGCGATGTTCTGGCCGTGCGCGAAGATGGAGCCGGACGTGGGGCGGTCGAGGCCGGCGATGAGATTGAGCAGCGTGGATTTGCCGGAGCCGGAGGAGCCGAGGAGCGCGAGAAATTCGTTGTTGGCGACGGAGAGAGAGAGTTCATTGACGGCGCGGACGGAGGTTTCGCCCATGGTGTAGTGGCGGGAGATGCGGTCGAGTTGGATGGCGGAATCGGCGGTGGGCATGGAGGTGGCGTCAATTCATGATACGCGGGAAGGGAAGAAAAACTTTCATGTGAGTTTGATGCGGGAAGGTGAGGGGAAGTAAAGGAACGGAAAGAAGAAGGGGAACGGAGAGTTGGAGGCGTTAGAGCGTAAGAGCCCACCCTTACAAACCAAGGGTGGGGCACCCTTCGACGCTCAGGGTAAACCCTCAAATACTTTTGTGGGGCGGCGTCAGGTGGTGGGGGGAGTGTGGTGGCGAGAGGCGAGGGTGATGGTGAGGCAGAAGGCGAGGAAGACGCCTGCGGCGGAGATTAGGAAGAGATTGCGATAGCCGGCGTGGCTGATGATCGCGCCGGCGATCGGCCCGGCGAGGAACAGGGAGAGATCGATGAAGGCGTTGTAGGCGCCGAGAGCGGTGCCGCGATTTTCATTGGGGATGTGGCGGACGGCTTCTACTGCTAGCGAGGGAAAAACCAAGGAATAGCCGATGCCGATCAGGGCCGCGGCCACAAACGCAGCGGAGGGGACGCGCGCGAATCCGAGCAGCATGAGGCCAAAGATTTCTATGAAGAGCGAAACGAGAGCGACGGGGAAGCCGCCGACGCGCGTGATCAGTCCGTTGAACAAAATGCGCGTGACGACGAAAGAGGCTCCATAGAGCGAGAGCGTGAAGGCGGCGCCGGCCCAATGAAGATTGGCGAAATAGAGGGTGATGAAGGTGGCGAGAACTCCGAAGCCGATTCCACCGAGGGCCAGCACGGTGCCATGGGGAGCGACGCTCCAGAAAATGTGCTTGAACGGAAGATGTCGCGAAGGCGAGACCGGAATGCGCGGCATGCGAAGTGCGAAGGCGACGGCAGCCAGCGACACGGCAAAAATGACCAGGCCCGCGGAGGAGAATCCCCAATGCTGCTGCAGCAGAACGCCGAAGGGAGCGCCAACGGCGAGGGCGGTAAACGTGGCGACGCCATTCCAGGAGATGACCTTGGCGATGTGTTGCGCTCCGACGCGGCCGATGCCCCACATCGTGGCGCCCGTGCCGACCATGCTTTCGCCGACGCCGAGGAGCAAGCGTCCGAGAAGGAGAAGCGCGAGGCTCACGGACGCGGGGAGATGAAAGAAGGCGGCGGCAAAGGTAAACAAGCCGCTGGCGGCGCAGATGAACAGGCCGAGCACCACGATGCGCTTGGGGCCGAGGACGTCGACCATGCGGCCTACGCGGGGGCGGGAGAGGACTGTGGCGACATACTGGGTGCTGACGACCAGTCCGGCGAGGACGGTGCCGTAGCCGAGTTGCAGATGGACGTGCATTGGGAGAATGGCGAGCAGGATGCCGATGGTGAAGTAGCAGACGAAGGTGAAGGAGACGGTGGGGAGAATTTCGGCGACGGTGCCGGCGGAGCGTTCGAGAGGGCGCGGTGGGGCGGCGGCTTCTGGAAGTGGGTCGGCGATGGCGGAGGCGGTGATGTCTGGCATAGGGAAAAGTCGAATCCTTAGTATAAAGATGCGATGAGACGAGAGAGTGAATAGATACAACGGAAAAGGAATAGAATGTGGCGGGATTGGAGCGAACGGAGAGGAGAAGAAAATGCCGACGATTGAGGGAAAAGAAGGGCGAGTGTGGATCGATGAGTATGTGGCGAAACCGGGAAAGATGAAGGGCGTGATGAAAGGCCTGCGGGCGCTGGTGAAGAAGACGGTTCCGGGCTGCGAGGAGTATGTGAATCCCTGGAAGATTCCTTCGTTTGATTCGAACGGGACGGTGTGCGGATTCATGACCGGGAAGGAGCATGTGACGTTTATTTTCCTGCGTGGGGCGGTGCTGCCGGACCCGGAAGGGTTGCTCGAAGGGACGGGGAAGAGTGTGCGACATGTGAAGGTGCGGACGACGGCGGATGTGAAGAAGCCGGGGCTGAAGAAGTTGATTGTGGAAGCGGCGAGGTTGAATAAGAGGAAGCCGGTGAAGGGGATGAAGGTGGATATGGATAAGAGGAGAGGAAAAGCAGCAAGGAAAAAAGTGAGGTAAGAAACACGGGGAGAACTTTGTAGAAGTTTTGCCATGGTCCCTCCACTCCGCGACCCGGCGCGCCAAAATGCAGCGCGGAAGAAAAAACCGGGTCGCTCCGGTTGGGATGACAATCGCATCTGTGCATTGGACAAAGGAGAGGTAATGAAAAGGGTCGCTCTGATTCTGGCGGGGCTGGTGATGGGGGCGGGTGCGTGGGGGCAGAAGCCGCCGCTGCTGGGGGAGAAGGATGTGGCGGCGATTGCGGGAGAGATCAGCGGGGAGACGGCGAAGAGGAATCTGGAGGGGATTGCGCGGTTTCACCGGCAACGCGGATCGAAGGGATTTCATGAGGCGGCGGAGTTGGTGGCGGAGCGGTTGCGGGCGTATGGATTGAGCGATGTGGCGATTTTGCAGTTTCCGGCGGATGGGAAGATTTTCTATGGGACGCAACGATCGCGGCCGGCGTGGGAAGCGGAGATGGGGGAATTGATCGAAACAGGCATTGGAATCGATCCCGACGACGACTGCTACAAAAAATCAGGCAAGGAGACGAGTTCGTCGATGGGCGGCGTGACTTGCATTGCCCTGCTCGAACGCAAGATTGGAAGTTACGCCGCGCAACCGGTGGCGCTGGCGGAGGACAGCGAAAGCGCGGATGTGACGACGGAGTTGGTGGATGTGGGCGAGGGAACGAAAGAGAGTGACTACACAGGAAAGGATACGAAGGGAAAGATTGTTTTGGTGAGTGTGCAGCCGGGGGCGGTGCAGGATTTGGCGGTCGGCAAGTTCGGCGCGGTGGGGATTGTTAGTTATGCGCAGAACCAGAAGACGGCTTGGTCGGGGGAAAATCTAGATGCGATTCGATGGGGACATCTGGAGACGTTTTCGGCGAACAAGACGTTTGGGTTCATGGTTTCGTTAAGGACGGCACGGTCGTTGCAGGAGCGGTTGGCAAAGGGAGAAAAGATTCTCCTGCATGCGGTGGTGAAGGCGGGGCAGCATGCGGGGAATTATGAGGTGGTGACGGCGACCATTCCGGGAGCGGACGCGAAGTTGAAGGAGGAGGAGATTGCGTTTTCCTGCCACCTGGATCACCAGCGGCCGGGGGCGAATGACAATGCGAGTGGGTGCGCGACGATTCTGGAGGTGGCTCGGACGCTTCAAAAATTGATTGACGAGGGAAAACTGGCACGGCCGGCAAGGACGATACGCTTTATTTTTCCGCCAGAGATCGAGGGGACGATGGCGCTGCTGACCTCAAAAGAGGCAGTGGCCGAACAAATTCTCAGAATTGGAGCGGACGGTGATCCAGTGCGAGCTTCGGCGCGAATGCCGCTGGCGTTTACACAGGGAATCAAGGCTGTGGTGCACATGGACATGGTGGGCGGGGGACCCGAGACGAAGGCGGTGTTTCATGTGACGAGGGGGCCGATGAGTTTGCCGTCATTTGTGCAGGATGTGGCTTGGGCGTTTGCGGAGTGGGTGAACGAGGAGTCGTACAAATTTGCGGCGACGGGGAAGGCGGAGTATCCGATGGTGTCGGCCGAGGGCGGGAAGGAGCCGCTGCGGGCGGAGTATTCGGCATACACGATGGGGAGCGACCACGATGTGTATCAGGATTCGTCGTTTGGGATACCTGCGATTTATTTGAATGATTGGCCGGACCGGTTTATTCATACGAATCTGGACAGCGCGGTGAATATTGATGCGACGAAGTTGAAGAGGGCGGGATTTATTGGGGCGGCGAGCGGGTATTTTTTGGCGAATCCACTTAAGGAAGTTTCTTCGTCACTCTATGTTTTGTTGCACGCTTCGGCCAGCCAAAGGTTCGCAAAGGGAGTCGAGGTTGCTGAGCAGTTGAAGGATGACGAACGCGCTAGTTTTCTCCGACAACAAATAAATTACACAATTGATTTGGCACACTCCCTTGGTCCGCTCGAAAAAATTTCACCGCAGGGTCAGGATTCACTCTCTGAGGCAATCACAGAATTCTGTGGACTAAAAGAACTTCCCGTTCCCCCGAAAGCTACAGGACAGGGAGCAATCGTTTTCAGGCGCAGAAACAGTTTGAAGGGGCCATTGGCAGTGTTTGGGTACGACTACTTTGAGGTGGAGTGGACGAAGCGGGGGCATGCGACTAAGCCGAAATTGTTAGAGTACGACGGATTGTGGGGTGGCGGGGAAGAGTATGCGTACGAGGTTTTGAATTTTGCGGATGGGAAGAGGAATGCGTACGAGATTCGGGATGTGGTGTCGGCGGAGTATGGACCGGTGCCGTTGGAGTTGGTGGTGGAGTATTTGAAGGCGTTGGAGGAGATTGGGGTGGTGGAGAAGACGAAGTGAAGAAGTAAGGAAGTAAAGAGGTAAGGAAAAAAGCCGGAACACAGAGCAGACCATGCCCCTAGATCGTAAGCCCTGAGTTGTGGAAATTGTACCGGGGTCCCTCCACTACGCGACCCGACGCGCCAAAATGCGGCGCGACAGAAAAAGTCGGGTCGCTTCGGTCGGGATGACAGCCTGAAGGAGCGCAGCTGTGACATGTATCGTGCAAGGGCGTGTGCTAGGATTTGAGATTGTGCGTTGATGGGTTGGGGACGTAGTGAGGAGCTTGGTGGAATGGCTGCGACGATGAAGGCGCTGCGGAAGGTTGAGGCGGCGAAAGGGTTGCGGATTGAGAGCGTGCCGGTGCCGGAGGTGGGGCATGGGGACGTGCTGGTGCGGGTGACGGCGGCTTCGATCTGCGGGACGGACTTGCATATTTATGGATGGGACCGGTGGTCGCAGGGGAGGATCAAGCCTCCGGTGACGCTGGGGCATGAGTTTTGCGGCGTGGTGGAGCGGGTTGGTCCGGACGTGACGGCGGTGCGTGCGGGCGACTTTGTGAGCGCGGAGATGCACGTGAGCTGTGGGCATTGCCACCAGTGCCGGTTGGGCGAGGCGCACATTTGCACGAATGTGCGGGTGATCGGGATCGATCAGGATGGGGCGTTTGCGGAGTTTGTGAAGATTCCGGCGACGAATATCTGGAAGCTGGATGCGGCGATTCCGGAGCGGTATGGAGCGATATTGGATCCGCTGGGGAACGCGGTGCATACGGTGCTGGCGGGTGCGATTGCGGGGCAGACGGCGCTGGTGACGGGTTGCGGGCCGATTGGGTTGATGTCGATTGCGGTGGCGAAGGCTTGCGGGAGCTCGACGGTGTTTGCGACGGAGACGAATGCGCACCGGCGGGAGATGGCGAAGCAGATGGGCGCGGATGTGGTGATCAATCCGGCGGCGGAAGATGCGGTGAAAAAGATTCTGGGGGAGACGGGCGGGACGGGAGTGGACGTGCTGCTGGAGATGAGCGGCGTGCCGTCGGCGATTCAACAGGGGTTTAAGGCGCTGCGGGCTGGGGGACGGGCTTCGCTGCTGGGAATACCGACGGAGAATGTGCCGCTGGATTTGGTGAACGATGTGATTTTCAAGGGCGCTACGGTGCAGGGGATTTATGGGCGGCGGATGTATCAGACGTGGGTGCAAATGACGGCGCTGCTGAAGGCGGGGCGGTTGAACCTGGAGCCGCTGTTTGGGGAGAAGATTTCTTTGGAGAAGTTCGAGGATGCGTTCAGCAAGTTGCAGAATGGATTGGCGGGGAAGATTTTGCTTTATCCGAATGGGTTGGGAAAATAGCGAAGGAAAAGATTTACCACAGAGTGAGCAGAGGCTCGCAGAGTTCGCAGAGTTCGCAGAGAATTGGGAGATCGGGTATGAGTGAAACGGGAACGATGGTGACGAAGCAGAATCCGTTGGGGTATGTGACGGAGACTTTGAATGAGTTGCGGGCGAAGGGAGTGGCGCCGAAGTTGCGGGTGCTGGAGGGCGAGCAGAAGCCGGTGTGCGTGTTTGACGGGCGCGAGGTGATTAACCTGGCTTCGAACAATTATCTGGGGCTGACTTCGGATAAGAGGTTGCGGAAGGCTTCGATTGAGGCGGTGCGGAAATACGGCGTGGGCGCGGGAGCGGTGCGGACGATTTCCGGAACGATGAAGCTGCATATGGATTTGGAAGAGCAGATCGCGAAGTTCAAGAATGTGGAAGCTTGCGTGGTGTTTCAGTCGGGATTCACGGCGAATGCGGGAACGGTTTCGGCGGTGCTGGGGAAAGAGGACCTGATTATCTCGGATGAGCTGAATCACGCGTCGATTATTGACGGGGCGCGGCT
>DATHOY010000116.1:0-12914 GCA_035484435.1 Vulcanimicrobiaceae bacterium
AAAACCCTCGTCCGCCATCTCCTGCCCCGCGAAACCGCGCTTCGCGTCCTCCAAGCCACGCATCCCTGGCGCGACGCCGCCTCCGTCGTCTTCGACCGCCCCCTCGCCAATCAAGTCATGCTGGAAAAGATCGACCTCGAAGACGGCCTCCGCGGCGCCTACTACAAATGGAACAAACCCTTTCTCGGCGAAGCTAAGCCTCTCGAATCCTGCCTCAACGAAGACCCCATCCAGATCATGCTTTCCGGCTCCGTCGAACCCATGCGGGCAGCTGAACAAGCCCTTCGCAGCGTCCAATACTCAGGCGAATTCTCGCTGGCTGTGACCGCCTATGAGAGCAAGGATTTCTCCATGATCGACGTGCTCAACCCGCGCGTATCCAAAGGAGTGGCGCTCGCCGAGTGGGCCGCTCTCCGCGGCATCGCCCGGGAAGAAATCCTGGCCATCGGCGACAATCACAACGACGAGGAAATGTTGTCCTTCGCTGGAATACCCGTGGTGATGGAAAATGCGGTACCCGAACTGAAAACGCGCGGCTGGCACATCACCCAGACCAATGACAACGACGGAGTCGCCGCCGCCATCGAACGCTTTGCCCTGCCGGAGTTGCCCGAGTGCGCCTGAGTCCTCCAAAATATTTCTTCGCCGCGGCACTGATTCTCCTCGCCGCGTCCGTTCCCGCCCGCGCCGATTATGTCGTCCTCCGCAGCGGCGCCCGCCTCAACGTCACCGGCTATGAAATCCTCGGCGACCGTTACCGCCTGCACCTGCGGGGCGGCGTCGCGGAAGTTCCCGTCACGGACATAGTAGCCATCGAGCCCGAAGAGATCTTCGAGCCCAGCACTGAGCCCCTGACCGACAAAACGCCCTTTCAAAAACTAATCCGCGAGGCCGCCGCCCGCTACAATCTAGACCCCACGCTCATCCATTCCGTCATCGCGATCGAATCCAATTTCGACCCCAAGGCCGTCTCCCGAAAAAACGCCCGTGGCCTGATGCAGTTGATGCCCCGCACCGCCGAACTCATGGGCGTGAAAGACTCTTTCGACCCCAGCCAAAACATCGACGGCGGCTCGCACTATCTCAGCGACCTGCTGAAAAAATACAAGAACGACATCACCCTCGCCCTGGCCGCCTACAATGCCGGGCCCGACTCCGTCGACAAATACGGCCGCCGCGTCCCTCCTTATCTCGAGACCATGAAATACGTCCAGCGCATTGCGAAAACCTACGCGAAGCTGAAGGCCGACGCGGCAAATCCCGCCAACGCCGCAACCGGTCTGTCTCTACCTTGAAATGCTCTGAATAATTACTTGGAAGAAGGTTCGCTGAAGTTCTTGAGGCCTACTGCGGCATCTGTCCTGGCGGAGGATTACTGCCATTCCCGGGAAGCGGCGTGCTTGTAGGCGGCCCGGAGGGCTGGCCGATTCCACCATTCCCGCCGGGATTGCCGAAAATAGAGTTCGATCCATTCTGCGGATTCGCCGCTGGCGCGCCCACAATCGTCGGAACAGCACCCCCGTTGACCGATTCCTTCGACGGATCCCAGATAAACTCAAACTGCCGGTAATTTTTCGCCTTGTCGTACCAGATAATCGAAGCTTTGTTGACCTTGCTGCCCACCCCGATAATATTTCCGCCCAGAACGTCTGTCGACCCATCATCATTCGCAATGGCCTGCGGTGTCGACATCGTATCCGGCGAAAGCCCGCCCGGACTTCCCTGCCCCGCTGTCTGCCCCTGCGTATTCGCCGCGCCGGTATTCCCGCCATTCCCAAATGACGAATTGCCAAAAGACGAATTCCCAAACGAGGAATTCCCAAAAGATGAACTCCCAGACGAAGAGCTACCGAACGACGAACTTCCAAACGAAGAATTATTCCCCGTCTGCGATTGCCCGGCGCCAAACAAAGACCCGAATCCACCGCTGCTACCACTCCCGGACGTCCCCGTGACCTGCCCGTCTGGTCCCAGCGTCCGGTTCTTCAGGCTGCCTATCAACTGTCCGTTCGGTCCCACATAAATCATCCGCCAGGAGCCGTCCACACTGTTCACCGGATCCTTGTACGCCTGCCGCATGAACCGGATTCCCACCTTGTTCTTCGTCAGGTCTTCCATCGAAGTCGGAAACCGCGTCGTCCCGCCGTGCGTCTGGTAATACCTCACAAACAGCCGGATCCCCCGCACGTACTGCTTCCCGCGCCAGATCATCTCTTCTTCTTTTTCCCGCCGCCCGTTCGTGATGATGTTCGGCGCCACCGCCACGCTCGCCACCACGATCAGCGCCAGCATAAACACCATCAGCGCCAGCGCGTAGCCTTCCTGCCCGCGCACCCTCCGCCGGTTTGAAGCGCGAATCTTCATGTCGCCGGAGCTACCTCCAAAGGTTTCGAATTCTTCAGCCCCGTCTCCGTGTCCTCAAATTCGATTTTCTCATTCCCGATATGCAGGATCCGCAGGTGATTCAGCACCACGTCGCCCTCGCTGACGATATGCACCACCGCGTCATCCTGGTTTTCTTTCAGGAACGCCTGCCGTGCTCCACCCGCAGGCAACATCCCGTAACCAAAAAACACCCACGGCAGCTCCGGAGGCTTCGGAGGAGGCTGCGGCATCGGTCCTACGACTCGAAACGGTTCTTTGACTGCCACCTGTTTGCCCGGCTCCACCCTCGCTGCACCCATCACAAATATATTCCGCCCCGCGCTCTTGTACTCCGTGCCCTGCGCCTTGGAGAGGTCAACCAATATCTTGCCGAAATCCTGCGCGTTGATCTCCGAATAATTGCCTGCGGAAATTCCGCCGTTCTTCTCCGCCGATTTTCCCAGGTGCAGATACCACACTGACGCGGCCGCCACCACCAGCGCCGCCAGCGCAATCAACTCTTTCTGTTGTCTCGTCGCCGCCATCAAGTCTTCCTGAAATACGAACGCACGTGCAACGAAACCTTCACCGTGCCCGGAGGCGCCTGGCTTTGGCCCGTCCCACCTGTGGCCGAATCCAGCCCCAACGAGTCCAGCACGTATGTATTCTTCGAACGCTGCAACCGGTTTAGGAATCGCACAATCCCCGCGTAATCCCCGTCCACCAGCGCCTCCATCTCGATCTCGTTCACGTTCCGGCCCGCGACCTCTTTCTCGCGGAATTTCAGGTCCCGCACCAGTACATGCGTCTCGCGCGCAATGTCGCCAACTTCCTGCGACACCATCGAATAACCTTTTCCCGCCGGTGGCAGCGTGGTCTCGAACTGGTCGAAATACTTCTGGTCCTCGGGGCGCCGCGCCTTGATTTTGCTCACCCGGTCCACGTCCGCCTTCACCAGGGCCAAGTGCAGCGATTTCCCCTTCAGTATCGCTTCCGGGTTTGCGTCCTTCACCATCAGCCGCGAATTGTGATACGCCAGCGCTCCGTCCATCGCCAGCAGCAGCCCGAGCCCGGTCAGAATCAGCCGTTTTTTTGTTTTGAATTCGCTCATGGTCAGATGTTCGAATACTCCGCCACAAATTCGACTGTCAGCGGGTCCGCGCCCGCCTGGGTCGCCGCATGGTCGGACTGCAATGCCACGTGCGAAAACGCAGTGGAATTCTCAAACGATTTCAGCAGCTTCAGCTTCGCGTCCTCACTCGTGGCCCCCACGATGAAGTGCACGGTCACGATCCCTTTATCCAGTTTCGGCTCGATGCGGATAACCCGCACTCCCGCCGGCAGAATGCGCTCCAGATCCATGAACATCTGCGTCCAGTTGATGCTCCGCGCCTGCAGCACGCCCACCACGAATTTCGCGTGATCTTGAAACCCCGCGGCTTCCTGCTGCGCGAAATAACGCTGCAACTCTTCGCGTTGCTGCTCTACCGTCGCCGTCTCTTTCTCGATCTTGCTCTCCCGCCCCCGCAAATTCTCTTCCGCCTTGCGCAGATCGTAAGCCCGCCACCCAAGCCCCAGCAACAAAAGAAAACCCATAACTCCCACCACCGCCGAGCCGGCCAGGAAGCGCCGGTGGCTCAACAGCGGATTCGTCGCTAGATTCAGGCGGACGTACATGGTGCTATCGCTTTCTCCCTCAACTCCGGTGCATCATCCAGCCCACCAGGCCTTCCAGATCCCGGTCAGCCAGCGGCCGCGCATCGCTGCGCAAATGCCCCTCCGAAACAGCCGAATTCAGCAGCGAACCCACATCACACTTGAACTCGTCCTGCAGCGGCTTCACAAATTCCGGCAACCGCCGCCGCAATCCCGCCACGCGCACGGCTTGAATCCCTTCCTGCCACGTGTCCTGGTAATACGCCGCCAGTGGATAAACTTCCTCCAGCAGCATGTTCGGCGTAATTTCCGACGCCGTCGTCGGCAACTCCGTGCAGCGGTACCCGGCCAGAACTCCCTCGCGCACAATCGCCGCCGTCAGTGAAGTACCGGAAAGCCGCGCCAGCAGCGTCGGCCTCGAATCCTCCAGCAGCGAAATCGCCGCCAGCGTCGAACTCAGCACCACGCCCGAGCGTACGCCTTGCGGCTCCAGCAATCCCTCGTACTCCTTGATGATCCGCAGCCGCGCAATCGCCGTCACCACGTCTACGCCGTCGCCCCGCGGCTGTTGCCGCATATACGAAAGCAGCGTCTCGTCCACTTCAAACGGCACGCTCTTCTTCAGCTTCCACCGCAGCATCGGAATCGCTTCCTCCGACGAACGCGGAAATTCGTCAAAATGCTGCACAAAAACGCGTATCACCGGGTCGGGCACGATCAACGCCGCATCTTCGTCCTTCAATTTCAGCGTTTTCGAAACCCCGGCGACCGCCGCCTTCACCGCAATCGGATTCACGATGTTCGTTTCAATCGCGGAGGGCACCAGCGCCCCCGGCGGCAGCGTTTCCACCGCAAAGCCATCGACCCCGCCCGTGCGCGTAAATCGCGCCCCGGACACCTGCTCCGGCGTGAACTCAATCGCCACCGTCGGATGCGGCGTCGCGTCCAGCCACCTCATGAACCGCCGCATGGCGTCTATCTTGTAGAGCCCGCCCTGGTATGCGCCTGCGTTACTCAACGAAGGTCACCTTGTTAATCTCCCGCAGCGTCGTCAGCCCGCTCTTCACCTTGGCCAACCCGCTCTCGCGAAGCGTAATCATACCTTCTTCGATAGCCGCCCGCTTGATTTCCGACGTCGGCCGCCGGCTCACGATCATTTCCCGGATATGATCCGTCAAATCCAGCAGTTCACAGATCGCCGAGCGCCCGTGATATCCCGTCCCCGAGCATTCCAGGCATCCCGCGCCTTCCGCAAAAAGAAAATCAACGGCCCTTGCGGGATCGATCCCTGATTCCCGCAACTCTTCCGGCGAATGCTTCTTGGGCCGCTTGCAATTGAGGCAAATCAACCGCACCAGCCGCTGCGCCATGATGCAGTTTAGCGCCGATACAAAGTTGTACGGCTCAACGCCCATGTTGATGAAACGCCCGATCACGTCCGTCACGTTGTTCGCGTGCACCGTCGTAAATACCAGGTGCCCCGTCAATGCGGATTGAATCGCAATCTGCGCCGTCTCCTGGTCGCGGATTTCTCCCACCATGATCTTGTCCGGGTCGTGGCGCAGAATCGAACGCAACCCGCGCGCAAACGTCAGCCCTTTCTTCTCGTTCACCGGAATCTGCGTAATCCCGCGCAACTGATATTCCACCGGGTCTTCAATCGTAACGATCTTGTCTTCGTCCGACTTAATCTCATTAATCGCCGCGTACAACGTCGTCGTCTTACCAGACCCTGTCGGCCCCGTCACCAGCACCATGCCGTAGGGCTCCCGGATATACCGCCGGAACCTCTTCACCTCGTCCGCCGAAAATCCCACCACGTCCAGGCTCAAACTCTGAAATTTTTCCGAAAGCGTTTCCTTGTCCAGCACGCGCAGCACGGCATCCTCGCCGTGGCTTGCCGGCATGATCGAAACGCGCAAATCAATGTAGCGCCCCTTGTACTTCACCCGGAATCGCCCGTCCTGCGGCACGCGCCGTTCCGCAATGTCCAGGTCGCTCAGCACCTTGATGCGCGAAAGCACCGTCGAATGCCACTCCTTCGCGATCGGCTGCATCGCATGCTGCAGCACCCCGTCAATCCGGTACTTCACCGCCACTTCCGAATCTCGTGCCTCAATGTGAATATCGCTCGCTCGCCGCTCCAGCGCCGTAAAGATAATCGTCTCCACCAATCGCACCACTGGGCTGACTGTCGTGTCCCGGGTCAACCGGTCGCCGGAGATTGTCTCTTCGCCCTCTTCCTCTTCCTTCGAAACCTGCAGTGTAAAGGCTTCCGTCGCCTGTTCCAGCACGCGCTGCGACTGCTCCGTCCTCTTCAGCAGGTCGCCAATCTGCCGTGGCGTCGCCACTTTGTACGCCAGCTTTTTCCCCAGCAGCAGCGGCAGCTCGTCGCTCAGGATCACCATGCCGGGATCCGCCACCGCAATTACCAGCGTGTTGTTGTTCGCCAGCAGCGGCACAAAGTTGTATCGGAACATCAGATCCGCGGGGATCGTGCGGAACAGCTCCGGATCAATCCGCTGCTCGCTCAGGTCAATGAACCCGCAGCGATAGCGCTCCGCAAGCTTTCGCGCCTGCTCGCGTTCCTGCGCCGCGTCCGCCGGACCGCCCGGCAAACTCGGATCGTGCAGATTGGAATCTGGCGTGGCCATAAAAAATCTTTTCCTTAGGCTCCCGGTCCTGACCCATTGATCGAGAACGAGAAGATTGGCAAATACAGCGAGATCAGGATGAACGCTACCACCAAGCCCATAAATACAAGAATAACGGGCTCAATCAAAGCCACCATCGCTCCCAACCGCAGGCTCACTTCTTCTTCATAAAATTCCGCCACGCTGTTCAGCATGGGCGACAGCGCGCCGCTCGATTCGCCCACTTCAATCATGTCCAGAGCCAATTCCGGCATTACGCGCCCCGTCGCCAGCGCTGCATGCAACGATTCGCCCTCGCGCACCATCTGCGTCGCGTTCTTCACCGACCCGCGCACCAGTCGGCTGGTGATGGAATCCGCCGCGGTCTGCAGTGCGGCAACCAGGGGCGTTCCCCCGGTCAACAGCGTAGAGAGCGTGCGGCAAAACTGCGAAGCTTGAAACTTCAGCAACGTGTCGCCCAGCAGCGGCACCCGGAACATGATCCGGTCAAACGCTACGCCGCCCTCCTCGCTCCGCGACCAGAAAAACACCCCCACGATTCCCACCAGAAACGCACCCAACGCCGACAAAATGTAAATCCGGTAATCCACCGTAATCGCGATCAAAAATTGCGTCGGCCCCGGCAGCGGCACTCCCAAATCCTTGTACAGCGTCGCAAACTTCGGAATCACGCCGGTCACCAGGTACGTCACCACCGACGTGGCCACCACCACCAGCAAGATCGGGTACACCAGCGACGCCACAATCTTCTTCTTAACCCCCGTGCTCACCTTCTGGTAGGCGATGTAATAATCCAGCACCCCGGAAAGATTGCCGCTCTTCTCCCCCGCCAGAATCGCCGTCGAATACACTTTCGAAAAAACGCCCGCTTCCTCGATCGCTTCCGAAAGCGACTTCCCTTCTCGCACCCGGTCGCGCACCTGGACCAGAATCGGCCGCAACTTCGGCGCCGTCGCCCGCGTGGCCAGCAAATCCAGCGCTTTCAAGATCGGCAGGCCCGCCTTAATCAGCGTATTGAACTGCTGGTTGAGGATCAGGAAGTCGTTGCCGCTGATCTTGCGCTCTTTACGGACCCCCAGCATGCCGCTGATCAGGCTGCTGCGGGTCTCGACAGAATAAATATACAGCCCTCGATCCGAGAGCTTCTGGCGAGCTTCTTCAACGCTCGCAGCCGCTTCCACGTGCGAGAAAACCCGCCCGTTGGCGTCGGCTACACGGCAGACAAACTCCCCCATAGTCCTTAGTTTACCTCATTCGAAGAGTACCCCAAAAAGGGTCTGGGGCTGGTGGGTTTACTCGGTCAACGGCAAGCGGGCCCGGGGCCTCGACTTGGTAGCACCTACATCCTTACTGACGCATCCCGGGGGCCTCCGGTAGCAGGCCATTTACGATCACGGTTCCCGGCGGCGGCTCGAATTGAAAGAGCTCCTTCGGAAGCGCCGGATTCCACTCCCAATCCTTGAACTCGAATTCAATCTGCATCCCGCCTTCTTGCGGGATCACAATGCGTGCCAGCTCGTTCTGCGGTGTAATTTCAAACAAAACCTTTTGCGCCTTCTCTTCCTCCGCCCCGCGCAACAAGCACCGGTAAATTTCGTCCCCCGCCGTCGCCGGCTTCGCGTCCTTCGCCGGGCCCACTTCAGAACAGATGCGGGCAAGCTTCATCCCGGTTGTCAGGAACGCAATCGGCGTGCGCCAGTCCTCGCTCTTTTTCGCGGGCATCCGCGTGGCCGTGTGGTCATCTGGCGCGTAAAACCACACGTATTTTCCGTCCACCAGAAACAAATTCTTCTCGGGCTTCTCATACTCCCAGCGCATTTTTCCCGGCCGTAGAAAATACGCCTTCCCCGCTTCCACGCGCACTTGCTTCCCATTCTCCGAATACCGCTCCAGAAAAGTCGCCTGCAGCGTAGCCGCCTTCCCGTAGCGGGCTTCCAGGGCCGCGAGCGGGCCGCCTTCAGAAGCACCATTCGCGCCACAGAATTGTGCGGGAAATCCCACCCAGACGAGTGCCACAAATGCCGCAAGCGACGCGTTCTTGAGCGACTGTTCGCGGAAGGGGCGGAATGCCATTCCCAAATTATAGCAAGTGCCCCGGAATCGCCCACGACTTCCGCCGGTAACCGCCAGTGATGGGGCTACGCTTTCCGGCTGCTTCCTTCTGCTTCCTTCATGGAAACAGGCTGATAGTAATCGAATAACAGTTTTCTGCCGGCAGGATTGAAGATCTGGTAACGGGCAATTCCCTTTTTTTGCAGCCAGCACTGCAAGGTTGTGCCCAAAACGCCGAATCCATATTTCACGCTCCGCGCAAAATTGATAGACGAAGCTTCCGTGAAATACTTCGTCGGGCACGAAATCTCACCGATCCGATAATCGAAACAAAGGCACTGCGCCAGCATTTCGTTGTCAAAGACAAAGTCGTCGGAGTTCTCCAGAAGGGGCAACGATGTCAAAACCTCCTTCGCGAAGGCTCTCAAACCAGTGTGATATTCGGACAGCTTCGCCCCCGTGAAAATGTTCTGAAACGCTGTCAAGAAGCGATTCGCTACGTACTTGTAGAAAGGCATCCCGCCTCGCAGAGCGCCACCGCCCAGGATTCGAGAGCCCAGCACAACATCGTAGACTCCATAAGCAATCATGCTGGCCATGGCGGTTACCAACAGCGGCGTGTACTGGTAATCGGGGTGAACCATCACGACGATGTCAGCCCCCGCGGTCAAGGCCTCACGGTAGCAAGTCTGCTGGTTTCTGCCGTATCCATAATTCTTATCGTGCACAAACACCTGCAAGCCCAGGCTCTCTGCAATTCGCACCGTCTCGTCCCGACTTTGGTCGTCGACCAGGATAGTCGTATCGACAATTTCAGGGAGTTCGCGAACGGTCTTCTCCAGCGTTTTCTCTGCGTTGTAGGCTGGCATCACAACGACAACGCGCTTGCCATTTATCACTTTTTGACTCCTCTTTCTAACAGGCTGCTGAAAAAGTCCGTTTCTTCAGGAGGCCGGGGCTTCAGCCCCGGCGCAAAGGCCATAATTTCAACGGGCTTTAACCCCTGAAGACAGCCTGTCCGCCGCTTTTCTGCAACCTGCTAAGCTGCCCCGGCCGTGGATCACTGGCTTTGCCGCTTTCTCGCGTGCTATTGGGCCATCAATTGACTCGCCCTTTGCTGGGCCTGGACAATGTCGTTCGAGAAACGTACTGCCTGTTGGTAACTCAACTTGGCTTCCCGGTCGCGTTTGCCTTGGTCGAGGGCGCGTGACAGCAGAAGATACCCGACGTCGCTGGGCTCGATCGCGACGAAACGCGCAAAGTAGTAAATGGCCTGGTCCCAATCACCGGTTTTCTGCGCGATCAGCCCCATATCGCGAAATACTATGGGAGACGCCACGTTTAGTTTCAGCGCGGACTCGTAGTTCTGCCGCGCTCGCGTGTAATCACGAAGTCCAAAGTAAACCGAACCGAGGTTGTCATAGGCAGAGGCACGAAGTTGAGCGTTGGTCGTCAGTTGCAACACCGACTCATACCGTGTCGCCGCCTGCTTTAAATCACCCTGCTCCTGGGCATAGATTCCGAGATTGAGCTGGCTGGTGGGATCACCGGGTTCCAGCGCCGAGGCAGTACGGAAATGCGGTATCGCCTCGTCGCGCCTGCCATGCTTGATCAGTGTCACCCCAAGGTTATTTTCCGCTACGAAATTCTGCGGGCCGACGGCCAATGTGTGCGTCCACAGGCTGAAACCGTCTTGCCAATAAGGCAGCTGCATGCAGGTAACGGCGGACAATCCACACAGGACTAACAATCCGGCAGTGACCAGGTATTTCGCTTCAATAGGACGCACGCTGGCCAGTTCTCCCGCAATCCACACGGCCATCACGAAAAGACCGATCATTGGCAGATAGGCATAGCGATCCGCCATCGCTTGGTTTCCAACTTGAACCAAACCAATCATCGGAACCATCGCCCCCAGAAACCAGAACCACCCAACCAACAGGTAGCGAGACTCGCGATATTTCAATACCGCCCACGTGACTGCAACCAGAAAAATTGCCGACGATGCCACCTGCCAGATCGGCAGTGCGTGTGGAAACGGATAAATCGGGGCAAGGTGCGACGGCCAGAACATTTTCTGGATATACACCACGTAGCAAACGATCGCGTTTTCAACCCGCAGCACAGGGGAAACTTCGCCGGTCGAAACCACGGCCCCGCCCACACTCTGCGCCATCATGGTGATCATTGCACTGCCTGCCGACAGCACCAGCAGGGGGATCTTTTCCAGACACAACCTGCTCAGGGTCTGAGTGCTGGCGGCAAACGGCTGCCCGCTGCGGGAAGCCGGATCGCGCGATTCCTCATTGCCGGCGAAGCGCATTCTTCCCAGCGGCCAATAATCCAGCAGCAGGAGCAGCAGCGGCAACGTAATAACCATCGGCTTGGACATCAGGCCCGCGGCAAACAAAACTGCCACCACCAGGTAGCGCCCGACTCCCGGCCTGCGGACGTACCACCCATAGCCAGCCAGCGCCAGCAGAAAAAACAGCATGCACAGCACGTTCTTGCGTTCCGCCACCCACGCCACCGACTCGACATTCAAGGGATGCAGTGCAAACAGTCCAGCCACCATCAGGCTGCGCCCGGTGTATCCCGTGAACCACTGCAGAATCAGGAACAGCAGCAGCGCGTTCATGGCGTGCAACAAAAGGCTGGTGTAATGATGGCCCGTTGCATTGAGCCGGAAGAGTTGGCAGTCGAGAGCGTGCGAGAGCCATGTCAGCGGATGCCAGTTCGCCATTTCCCGGGTCGTGAAGGCCCAGGAAACCGTGTCCCAACTCAGACCCGATTGCACATGGCGGTTGTCGGTGACATAGCCTTCATCGTCGTAGCCCACAAAACCATTGCGAGACACGGGGTTGTACACGGCCAGGACGACCATCACCAGCAAAAGTCCCAGCACCACATTGCGTTTACCGGGAGAACGAAACATTCCTCCAGGCTCCTGGAGGGACTTTGGAGCAACAACTGGCGTGAGAGGGCTTTGAATGATTACACCCGGCATGTCCTGAATCCAAAGCTATAGTGGAGGCTGGCGGGTTGCAAACAGAAATCTACGGGACTGCGCGCTTCCGTTAACTCAAACTAGGTGCCTGAAGGTACGAACTTTCGGTCTCGCTGGGCCGCGAAGTCTTCCGAGGTAGCCCACCCATTGCGCCTTTCCGAAATGACTTAGGTCCGCGCATATCGCGCCCTAACGGTAGGGGCACGATAAATCGTGCCCTCTTGGGTTTTTCCTATCTTGTGGCGAATGCCCGCGGAGGCATGTGGAAATCAAACGCCCATTATCCTTCTACTGCAACGGCGGGTCGGCAGCCGTCGGCGCCGAGCCGTTTTGCGTGTATCGGATGACATTCGTCTGGTCGGAATAAAATCCGCGCTGCCCGGTTGTTCCGACCTTCAGCGGCACTATACTCAGCGTGAACGCTGAGTTTAAGCCAGCTGTTGGTATGGGCACATAAGTAAACTGGTACCCGGATTTAACGGCCGGATCTGAGCCGCCAAGTATATTGTCCAGGATATTCTTGCCGCTTGGGCAAACAGCGCCGGTATTTAATTCCACCAGGGTCGCGGAATACCCGATGTTCGGGCAAGTGGCCGCATACGTCGTTTCACCCGTATCAATAGTTCGGGCCGATTCCGCTGCCGCGGCTTCGTTCGCAGCCATCTTCGATTTCAGCAAGTTCGGAATTGCAATCGCCGCGATGATCAGAATGATCGCCACGACAATCAGTAATTCGATGAGTGAAAATCCGAGCTGTCGGCGCTTCATAAGTTGATTAACCCCGTCTCCGGCATCCTTCAACAGCTACACTTTATCTATCTAGGTAACTGCATCCGAAGGGCCATTCGAACTTGCCCTATATTCCTCTAAGTCGTTCATATTTAACAATCAAATTTGCAGAAGCGGTTAACTTCTGACAGAAAACGGCAACTCGCTGCAGTGAGTGACCTTATTCGTCCTCTTCGACTTTTCACCAACCTCTGCAATCTTTCTCCCATAAAAAAGCAGAACGCGGACTCGAGGTCCGCGTTCTGCTTGGCCTTTCAACCGGTTTCTTGGAATAGCCTAGACTACTGCAACGCCGGGTCGGTCACCACTGCAGTGCCCGTCTGGTTGTAACGGATCACTCCAGTTTGATCGCTGAAGAATCCGCGCTGCCCAGTCGTGCCAACCTTCAACGG
>DATHOY010000117.1:0-22442 GCA_035484435.1 Vulcanimicrobiaceae bacterium
GGACGACACGTTCATCCCACTGGAAGACCGCACGCGCATCGCCAACGAAGCCAAAGCTGACCTCTTCATCTCTATTCACGCGAACTCCAGCCCGGACCACGCCGCGCGCGGCATCGAAACGTATTACCTGAACATGAAGGGTTCGGCCGAAGCGATGGCCGTGGCCGCGCGAGAGAACGCAGTATCTCAGCAAGGCATCCACGACCTGGAAGAAGTGGTGAAGAAAATCGCCCGCACCGAGAAGATCGACGAGTCGCGCGAACTTGCCGAGGACGTGCAGGATTCCCTTTCGAAGCGCATCCAGAAAACAACCAAGCCGGTGAAAAACCGCGGTGTGCGCAAAGCGCCGTTTGTGGTGCTGATTGGCGCGGATATGCCCTCGATCCTGACGGAGATTTCGTTCCTCAGCAATCCCGCCGACGAGCAACTGCTGAAGAAGCCGGAATACCGGCAACGGGTGGCGGAGGGGCTTTACCAGGGCGTTTCGGACTACCTGCAAAGCCTGAACAGCATGGCGGTTAATGGCACGGCCAAGCCTGGGCGGGCGGTCCCGGTGGCCACGGTCGAACAGTCAAGGAACCAACAATAACTTTGCGGCGTCTAATATACTGACAGGTATGCGTCGAATCCTTCTTGGTTGCGTCATTGCCGGCGTGCTCTGCGCTTTGGGCGTTGCGGCGGACGCTCCCATCCTCCCCAATCAATTTGGACAGTGGCAGGCGGAAGCCCCTACGAAGACGCTGCGCGCGCAGGATTTGAGCGCGGGTTGGGCGAAGTGGCCGAACGGAGAACGCGTGCTGGCCGAGGCCGGCGTGAGCAGGATCGAGCAGCGCGCGTACAAGAATGGCGCGGATGAGATTACGCTGCGGGCGTTTGTCTTGCGCGACCCAAGCAGCGCGTTTGAGCTGTACACGTTTCTGTTGGCGCCGGGGCTGAAGGATTCCGGGCTGGGCGGGGACTCCGCGGGAAGCGACCATGACGCGCGTTTCCAGGTTGGAAGCATCGTGGTGCAGGCTGAGATTTCGCCCAATGCCAAAGCACAAGGGCTGGAGGAATTGTTGACGGCGCTCCAGGCGAAAGCGGACCAGACTCCGCTGCCGCCGGTAAAGAATTACCTGCCGGAGCGCGGGAGGACGTTTGGATCGGAGAAATATGCGCTGGGGCCGGAAGGATTTCGCTCGGCGATGAGTTCGCTGGGGCAAGAGGTGTCCAAAGAACTGACCGACGCCGTAGGCTTTCAGAACGGCGCGGAAGCGATGCTGGCGAACTATCACGGCGCGCATGGGGCCGGCGTGCTGGTGCTTCTGGACTACCCGACGCCGCAACTGGCGGAACAGCATTTGCATCACCTGGAACAGGCACTGCCGGATGCCTTGAAGAAGGCGGGCGTGACCGTGGAGCGCAAGGCTTCCCTGCTGTCCTTGGTGTTCGGGGCCACGTCGGCGGAATACGCGCGGGCGATGCGGGACGCGGTGAACTATGAAACCCAAGTGACCTGGAACGAGCGGGGACAAAAGGCGACCGAACCGCCGATCATGTTGATGATGTATAAGATTTTTCTGTTCACCGGATTGTTCCTGGGAGTGGCGACGGGAATCGGAATTGCCTTTGGCGGGTTTCGCGTCATCATCAAGCGGCTGTTTCCCGGGAAGGTTTTTGACCGTCCGGAAAACATTGAAGTGCTGCAACTGGGGCTTTCCGGGAAAAAAATCGACCCGACGGATATGTATTGAGATTCTTGCCTGGATGAAATGTGCTGCCCGCTTCCTTCGTAAAGAAAGTGGGAGGCCGGCCCACCTCGGCAAATCCCTCCTATGGTTCGTTAAACGAAAGGGATCCCGGTGCGTCCAATAGCCCTACAGTTAGGCGTTTCGGTTCCGTCTTCAGTGACGTAATATTAATAGCTGCGCAACCCGCGCCGGTGTAAACAGATGACCCTCGGTGTAAGAAAACAGACCAGATATGGCACACCCTTAGACCGCCTGGCGGTGTTGTGCCTGGCGGCGATGGCGGTGGCGGGATGCGGGGCGAAACCGGCATCGGTCAGTGCTAGCGGCGAAGGCGGGCCGGAAGCGGCGATGCCTGTTCAAGTGCAACCGGTCGAATCGAAGCCGATCGCGGATACCACCGAATACCTGGCGATTTTGAAGTCGCGGCATTCCGCAACGATCAATCCACAGGTGGAAGGCTACATCACCAGGATTTTTGTGAAGTCCGGCGACCGCGTGGCGGCCGGGGCAGCGCTGCTGCAGATTGACCCGTTGAAGCAGGAAGCAACAG
The DNA here is from genome assembly GCA_035484435.1 of Vulcanimicrobiaceae bacterium. Taxonomy (GTDB): domain Bacteria; phylum Acidobacteriota; class Terriglobia; order Acidiferrales; family UBA7541; genus Acidiferrum. The sequence goes on from DATHOY010000117.1 coordinate 2,281, forward strand.
TGAACAGCCAGGAGGCCACGCGGCTGGCGCAGGAATCGAATGTCAATCTTGCGCGCGTGAATCTGGACCGGGCAAAGAAATTGGCGGAAGCCGGAGTGATCGCCAAATCCGACCTGGACAATGCGCAGACGACTTACGACACGGCCGTAGCGCAACTGAAATCGCTGGAACATCAGGTGGAGCAGCAGAAGGTGGAGTTGCGGTATTACAAAGTCAGCGCGCCGATGGACGGAATCGTCGGCGACATTCCCGTGCGTGTCGGCGACCGCGTAATCGTCTCGACGCTGCTTACGACGGTGGACGAGCCCGGAGCGCTCGAAGTATATCTCTACATCCCCGCGGCGCGCGCGAAGAATCTGCGGCTGGGACTGCCCGTTAAGCTGCTGGATGAAGCAGGAAATCTACGCACCGAATCGCAAATCACGTTTATTTCGCCGCAGGTGGACCCGGACACGCAGACCGTGCTGGCCAAGGCCGCGGTGCCGAATCCGAAGGCGAATCTACGCATCGCGCAGCAGGTGCGCGCGCAGGTGGTGTGGGGAACCGCCTCCGGGCCGGTTGTGCCGGTGCTGGCCGTAACGCGGATCAATGGACAATTTTTTGTGTTCGTGGCCAACAAGGAACCGAAGGGGACGTTCGCCCGACAACGCGTGGTGAAGGTGGGGGATATCTTCGCCAATGACTACGCCGTTCTCGACGGCTTGAATCCCGGCGACCACCTGATCGTTTCCGGAACGCAATTCCTGCAGGATGGAGCGCCGGTGAGCGAACAAATGCAATCGCCGGGGCCCAAGGCGGAGAACGCGCCCAAGACCGGGAAATAAAGTTCCAAGAAAAATCAGATCCCTCACCCGCAAAAAACGCGGGTTCGGGATGACAGCTTGTCTGGTTTCTGCACAACAGTCGAGTTCGGGTGACAGATTGTCCAGCTTCTGCGAAGTGTAGTTGGCAATCAACACGAAGTAGTAAAAGAGGGAAACGCGCTTGTTTGTCGATTTTTTTATCCGGCGTCCGGTTTTCGCGACGGTTTGCGCGATCCTGATCGTGTTGGGCGGCGCAATTGCCATACCCACGCTGCCGATTGCGCAGTTCCCCGACTTGGCCCCGCCGCAAGTGGTGGTTTCCAGTGCGTACATCGGCGCTAACGCGCAAACGGTGGAGTCGGCAGTGACGATTCCGCTGGAGCAGGCCATCAACGGCGTGCCCGGGATGAAGTACATCACCTCGACCAGCGGCAACGACGGCTCCAGCAGCATCACCGTGGTGTTTGACGTTACCCGCGATGTGGACCTGGCGTCGGTGGACGTGCAGAACCGTGTGAACCAAGCGCTCGGACGCCTGCCGAACGCGGTGAAAAATACCGGCATCATCATCACCAAGCAGATTTCCGGATTCGTCTTTGCCGCCGGCGTTTATTCGGAGAGCGGGCAGTACGACAGCTTGTTTCTGAGCAACTATCTGGACGTATATGTGCGGGACTCGCTGAAACGCGTCAAGGGCGTCGGCGAAGTGGATATTTTCGGCGAACGCAAATACGCCATGCGGCTGTGGCTGGATCCGACGCGGCTTGGCCAGCGCGGTTTGACCGCCAGCAACGTGTTGGCGGCCCTGAACGAGCAGAATGTCCAGGTGGCCGCGGGGCAGCTTGGCCAGCCGCCTTCCAATCAGCTGCAGTCCTATCAAATCAGCGTCCGCGCGATCGGGCGGCTCTCCGACCCCAAGGAATTTGAAAACATTGTCCTGAAGACGGGCACGGATGGCACGCTGGTGCGGCTGAAAGATGTGGGGCGCGCGGAACTGGGCGCGGAAGATTACAGCTCGATACTGCGGTTTAACGGACATGACGCTGTTGGTGTTGCCGTGACGCAGCTTCCGGGCTCCAATGCGCTGGATGTGGATCGCGCGGCCAAAGCGGAAATGCTGCGGCTTTCCAGAAATTTCCCGCCGGGATTGAAATATGCGGTGGCGTTCGACACCACAGAGGTGATCGCGGAGTCCATCCGCGACGTGCTCGTAACGTTGCTGCAGGCGGTCTTTCTGGTCGTGCTGGTGATTTATATTTTCCTGCAGGATTGGCGCAGCACGTTTATCCCGGCCATCACTATCCCTGTTTCGCTGATCGGTACCTTCATCTTCGTCAAGCTTCTGGGATTCTCGATCAACACGCTTACGTTGTTCGGCATCACGCTGGCTACAGGCCTCGTCGTAGACGATGCCATCGTGGTGATCGAAAACGTGGAGCGCCACATCATGGAAGGCATCTCCGAGCCGCACAACGCGGCTAGCGTAGCCATGAAAGAGGTGGCCGGAGCGGTGGTGGCGACTTCCCTGGTGCTGGTGTCGGTGTTCGTGCCGGTCGCACTGTTCCCCGGAACAACTGGCATTTTGTTCCGGCAATTCGCGCTGACCATTGCTTTTTCGGTTTCCATCTCCGCCTTCAACGCCCTGACTCTAACCCCCGCGCTCTCCGCCATCTTCCTCGGGCATCACCGGGAAAGGGCGCAATGGACATTTTTTCGCTGGTTCAACCGGGTGTTTGATGCCGGCGCGGGCTTTTACCAGCGCACGGTGCGGCGGGTGGCGGAAAATCGCATCCCCGCTTTGCTGGCGTTTGCTGTTGTGCTTGGCGGAGCGATCTATCTCTACCTGCGCGTCCCGCAAGGCTTCATTCCTGAAGATGATCAGGGCTATGTGATGGTGATCGTGCAAGCGCCGCAGGGAGCATCTCTTGCATACACGCAGGACATTTGCGCCAAGGTGGAAGAGTCCGTCTCGCATATTCCGGAGGTCACGGGCGCGTTTACCGTCGTGGGCTTCAGTTTCACCGGAAACGCTTCGAACCGCGGGATGGTCTTCCTGAACCTGGCGGATTTCAAGGACCGCAAGGGCAACGGGCACACTGGCCCCGCGGTTGTGGAGAAGATGCGTGCGCAGTTGGCGGGGATTTCCGGCGGCCTGGTGATTCCCTTCAACCCGCCATCGGTGCAAGGCTTGGGACAGTTCGGCGGGTTTACGTTTGAGCTGGAGGACCTGGGTAGGAACACTCTGCAAACACTGGCCGACACCGCGAATCAGTTGTCCGCGGCGGGAAATCAAACGGGGAAGCTCGCTGGCCTTTTCACCAGCTTCACCGCAAATGATCCACAGGTGCTGGTGAAGATCGATCGCGAAAAAGCCAAGAGCCTGCAGATTCCGTTCAGCCAGATCACCGACGCGCTGGAAGTTTTCATGGGATCCGTTTACGTGAACGATTTCGATTTCAATAATCGGTCGTATCGAGTCTATGTACAGGCGGACCAGAAATTCCGCTCGGAATCCAAGGATATGCGCAGCTATTACCTACGCTCCGATACCGGGAAGATGATTCCGCTGGACAACGTCGTGCAGATTGAGCAGACGGAAAATCCGCAAGTGATCAGCCATTACAACCTGTTCCGCGCGGCTGAAATCGACGGCTCGGCGGCGCCCGGGTTGAGTTCCGGGCAAGCCTTGAAGGAGATGGAAGCGCTGGCGAAAAAGAAGCTCCCGCGGGGCATGAGCTATGAGTGGAGCGGGCTTTCGCTGGAGGAAATCGAGTCCGGCGGAAAGGCAATGATCCTGTTCGGGCTGGGAATTGTTTTCGTGTACCTGACGCTGGCAGCGCAGTATGAAAGCTACGTCCTGCCGTTCATTATTTTGCTGGGAGTGCCGGTGGCGTTGCTGGGCGCGCTGGGCGCGATTGCGCTGCGGGGCTTGAGCAACGATGTGTACGCGCAAATCGGCCTGGTGATGCTGATCGGACTTTCCAGCAAGAACGCGATTTTGATCGTGGAGTTTGCCGAGCAACTGCAGGATGACGGGCTGAGCACGATTGACGCCGCGATTGAAGCGGCGCGGATTCGTTTGCGGCCGATTCTGATGACTTCGCTGGCGTTCATTTTGGGCGTAGTGCCGCTGATGGTGGCAAGCGGCGCCGGAGCGGCGGGCCGCGTCTCCGTGGGCACAACGGTATTTGGCGGGATGATTGCCGCAACCACACTGAATCTTTTGTTTATTCCCATGCTGTATGTGGTGGTGCGGAGCATCGTGCCGCGCAAAAAGGCCCGCGACGAAGTGGCTGCGTAGAAATTGCCTGGATGACTCGGCCACTGAGAGTTCACGGGGCCACCCATTCCTTCGTCAGGGCAGGCCTGAAGGTGGCCGCTACTTTGCGGAGCGGAAGTCGCCGATGGCCTGGACTACGCGGTCTTGTTGAGAATCCGGGAGTTCGGGGTAGACCGGTAGCGAGAGGACTTCCCTGCTGGCTTTTTCGGATTCGGGAAAATCGCCAACTCTGTGGCCCAGATAGGCGAACGCCTTCTGCAGGTGTATGCACAGCGGGTAGTAAATTTCCGAAGGAACTCCCGCGGCTTGCAGGGAAGCTTTCAGATCGTCACGCCGCGACGACCGGATAGTGAATTGATTGTAGACGTGCTCGAATTTCGCGGGCGGGGGTGGCGGCGCGGCCACGAAAGAAGTTAAACCTGCGGATTCGAACAACTGGCGATAGCGCTGAGCGCGGTTCTGCCTGCCCTGCTGCCAGGCGTCCAGATGGCGAAGCTTTACGCGCAGGACGGCGGCTTGCAGGGCGTGCAGGCGGCTGTTGGTGCCGATCATTTCGTGAAAATATTTCTGTTTGCTGCCATGAACGCGCAGCATCTGCAGACGCTCGGCGATGGCCGCGTCATTGGTGGTAATCATCCCTCCGTCGCCCGCGCCACCCAGGTTTTTCGAAGGGAAAAAGCTGAAGCAGCCATATTCACCAAAAGTGCCGGTGTAGCGGCCGCCATACCGGGAGCCGATGGCCTGCGCAGCATCTTCGATGACCACGAGATTGTGCCCGCGGGCAACCGCCAGGATGGGATCCATGTCCGCAGGTAGCCCGAATAAGTGCACAGGCATGATCGCCCGGGTATCGGGGGTTATGGCGGCTTCGAGCAGCGCGGGATTTAGATTGTAGGTAACCGGATCGATGTCGACAAAGACGGGTTTGGCGCCGACGTAGGCGATGGCGCCAGCCGTGGCGATAAAACTGAACGGCGTGGTGATGACCTCGTCGCCGTGCCGGATGTCTGCGGCGAGGAGGGACAAAATCAGAGCATCGGTGCCAGAGGCGCATCCCACGGCATATTTCGCGCCGAGCTTGGCGGCGACTTCGTCCTCCAGAAGTTTTACTTCGGGACCGAGAATAAAATACTGCGATTCGAATACCTGGGCAACGGCTTGCATGACTTCGTCATGAATCGTAGCGAATTGCGCGCGGAGATCGAGGAAATCGAAGCGTGCTTTTGTGACAGGGGAATCCTCGGCGCGTTTGGCGGGGGAAGACATTCGAATGGGCTCCTGTATTTATTGTACGGCATGTGAACGCTCGTGTGAGGGCTGCGCGGCTCGCAGACAAGCAGGCTGGCATAGAAGCCAGCGCTACATTTAGGAACTAGGAAAAAGCGCCCGCCGCGGACCTTTCGGCCACGCTCAGGGCAGCTGGCCGATACAAATGCTGGAGCACCCCTACTTGCGTGGGTTGTTGGCGATGGCTTGCAAAACTCCGTCGTGAATTTCCTGGACGCTGAGATGAACATTTTTGTCCATCGCAGCAGCAACGTCGGCGACAGTTTTTCCGGAACTCGGTTCATCGTGGTTATACGTATGCCGCCAGATGGCTTTGCCGATCTTCAGGTCTATCAGCTCGACCTCGAAATTCAGGCGGGCAACCACGGCGCCACCGCTCACCTCGCGAAAGGCATAGAGATGGCCGATCAAACTGAAGTCGACGTTGCTGTCGCTGCGCAGCTTCGTAACGCTTCTGAAATTGCCTGAAGAACGAAGTCCCCGAGCGAGCGCATCCTGCAATAACTCCACTGGCGGCTCGACCCAACGCTGATACTCGTACAAACCGAGTTGCTCGCCTTCCCCACCGTACACGATCCGATCTTCCCGATAGAGGTGCGACGTCTGAAACGGCCTGACGAGAAGCGAGACGTCGGCCGCGGATGGCGAGTTGCCGAGCGTGGAGGTGGGAGGATGCGTCAGCTGGTAATACTTTACGGGTTTCATGCTGCCGCAGCCGGATAGCCCGGCGGCCAACAACGCGCCGATCACAAACGTTCTGCTGATTTTTCTAAGCCGCAGGCCGGATGCGGGCACGGAAAGTTTCTTGGGATTGTTGCAATCGCTGAGTCTCATGGGTGCTCTCCGGGTTTATGTTCCTTCGGACCGGTGGATCGGATAAGTTCCGAGGGCCGTGTCTTGATGATGTCCGTAAATTCCCGCAGGTTTTCCGAAACATCGCGCATATTCATGAACAGTTCGTCGATGGTTTCCGTGTTGATGTCGAGGGTCTGGTCGAGGCGGCGGGTGATGCTGTTCACATTGTTCAACGATTCGCGAAGTTTCTTGATCGACGCACGGAGATCTTCGCGATTTTCACCGAGCATGGCGTCGAGTTTCTTCAGGGTCTCGTCGGCCTGGGCGGAGGTCTTCTTGAGGTCGTCCAGCATGGGGCCGAGCTTGGCGCTGGCATTGTTCACGTTATTCAGCGCCGACTTCACTACCGGCCGGTCTTCCTTCAACATGCCGCGGAGTTCGGCAATGCTGGCGGAGACATTGGCACGGTTCTCGTCGTTCAGCAAGTCGTTGACCCGGGCGATCGTTACGCTCAACTCCTTCACACGCACGTTGAGATTGCCCATCAACTCCTGCGCCTGCGGCATCACCCGGTTGATTTGCTCGGTCAATTCGTTGAAGCCCACGTACGGGTCCGCCGGCAAAACCGCGCCATCGGCCGCAAGCGGTGCCGAGGGCGAACCTGCTTTGACCTCGAGGTGATTGTCGCCCAGCGGGCTAAAACTCAGGATGGCCACGTGACTGTCCGTCTTGATGGGCAGATTTTCCTTCACGCTGAATTCCATGTCCATGAGCGTGGGATTCTTCGGATCGATCTTGACGCTTTCCACCCGCCCGATTTTCGGGCTGCCCTGGTAGCGTACGCTGGCGCCGCGTTCGAGCCCCGCGACACTGTTAAACTTCGCGTGAAAGTGGCGCGCCGGTCCGGCAAACGCGCCGGACAGCGAAAACACCGTGGCAATCAGCAGCGCCACGGCGACGACCACAAATAATCCTACAAAGAACTGTTCGCGTCTTGCTTCCATCGCTACCTGCTCTTCCCCTGACGGCCTTCGCCGGATTTTGTGGCGGGTTCCGTCAGCATCTGCAGATAATCCAATTCCTGGGCAACCGCCGGTTCGGGGATGCGGTCCAGAAACTGCCGAACCTTGGGATGCTTGCTGTTTTTCATCTCTTCGGTGGTGGCGAGCGCGACCACGTCTCCTTTGTTGATCAGCACCATGCGGTCGGCAATCAGAAACGCGCTGGCCAATTCGTGCGTCACAACGATGATGGTCATGTGGAACGCCTTCTTCAGTTCCAGGATGAGCTGATCGATGCCCGCGGCGATGATCGGGTCGAGCCCGGCCGAGGGTTCATCGAAGAAGAGAATTTCCGGGTCCATGGCCAGCGCGCGGGCGACCGCGGCGCGTTTCTTCATGCCACCGCTCAGCTGCGACGGAAGGAAATTTTCGAATCCGGAAAGGCCGACCTGGTCAAGTTTCAGGCGCACCATGATTTCGACGGTCGTTGGCTCCAGCTTGGTGTGCTCCTGCAGCGGCAAGGCGACATTCTCGCCGACGGTCATCGAACCGAAAAGCGCGCCACCCTGAAACGACATTCCCAACCGCTTACGAATTTCATCCCGTTCGACCTCGGAAATGGCGGAGAAATTCTTGCCGCGAATCCAGACTTCACCGGACGTAGGCTTTTCCAGACCGACCAATGTGCGCAGCAGTGTGCTCTTGCCGGAACCCGAGCCGCCGAGAATCACCAGCGTTTCACCGCGCTGCACGTCGAAATTAATCCCGTGCAGAATCTCCCTGCCGGTGTAGCTGACCCGGAGATTACGCAGAGAAATCATTGGGCCGTCAAACGACGTGTCCGTACCGAAAATGTCCGCTGAGGCCGCCATAACCCTAGTGTTCTCCCAGGAAGTAGAAAAGCATTGTAAAGACAAGGTCGACAAGAATCACAAGAAAAATGGACATCACCACCGCGCGGGTCGTCGAACGCCCGACCTGTTCCGCGCCGCCCGTGGTGTTCAATCCCTCCAGGCAACCGACCGCGGTGATCGTCACGCCAAACATGAAACTCTTGATGAGGCCGGTGACGACGTCGCGCATGAAAAGCGCGTCGAGCGAAGCGATGATGTACCGCCAAAAAGTAAAGTCGGCTTGCGCGACGCCGAACAACGATCCACCCAGTATGCCCATGAAGTTCGCCCAGATCGTCAGGCACGGCAGCATCAGGATCATGGCCACAAACTTCGGCGCCACCAGAAAGCTCACCGGATTGATGGCCATGGTCTCCAGCGCATCAATTTCCTCGGAAACTTTCATGGTGCCAAGTTCCGCGGCGAACGCCGAGCCGGAGCGGCCAATCACTATCACCGCCGTAATCAGCGGCCCTAGCTCGCGGGTCATCGAAAGCGCAACGGCGCTGGCAACGAAACTAATAGCGCCGAACCTTTTCAACTCATATGCCGCCTGCAGCGCCAGAATCAATCCGATAAAAAACGTGATCAACGAAAGAATCGGCAGTGCGCGCACGCCCGCTTCCATCGCCTGCGAAACGGCGCGCTGAAACCGCAGCGGCTTCCCCTGAAACGGCCCGATGAACGTGAAATACGCGGCGCGGCCCGCCAGCGACGTCAGCGCACCGACGTAGGCCAGACTGCCCTCGACAGAGCTGCCTATTTTTCCAAAGAATTCCACGTGTTTCGGCTACCTTTGCGGGGAAAAGACCTGGCTCGGGCGCTAGGAACCAAGCGCCTGGGCTTCACTTTCGTGAATCTCGAAAATTTTCTGCAAGCGGGAAAGCTCCATCACTTCGCGCACAGTTTTGCTGAGGCCATAGAGGATGAGGCGGGAGCCCATGTCGCGCGAGGCCTTCAGCCCTTCAACCAGGGAAGCGATGCCGGAGCTGTCGATATACCGAACTTTTTCCAGGTTCAGGAACACCTTGGGTGTCTTCTTCTCCCTGATTTCCAGCAGCAACGCCTTACGCATGGCCGGCGAATGCGCCAGGTCAATGTCCCCCGTAATATCGAGGATGGTGCCACCAGTTGCCGGACGGGCCGCTATCTGCACTTGCTGTTCTCCTCTGATGCTGCTGCCTGGGAAGTTGGCGATAAATATTTAACCATGCGCAAGAGATTTTTGCCTTTCTTGCGCGTAAATTCAACTTCGTCCATGCTCTCGTGGATGAAGTGCAGGCCGAGGCCTCCGGGACGTATGTCTTCGAACGGCCGGCCTTTCAGTTCCGCCGGTTTGACTGGCACGCCTTTGTCCGTCAGCAAAATCTCGATTCCGCCCTGCGCGGCTTTTTGCCCGCTCGGCTCCACGCGGCGGCAACTCATCTCGATCGGCAAACCTGGGCGCCCACCATAGGCATGGCGCATCACGTTGGCCAGCGCCTCATCCACGGAACGCACAATCGCCCGCGCCTCGGCGTCCTGAAAATGCAACACTTCGGCGGCGCGTTCCACGGTGGCGCGCACGAGGCACAATGCTTCCGGATTGCTCTGCAGCTCCAGCTTTACAAGCATTTCGGCCTTGGCCTGCGCCTTTCCGCGCCCCAGCTTTCCGTTTTTATTTGCCCGTCGACCGCGCACTCGTACACCCGTCCCTGAATAATGATATGGGAACTCCGTTGTGTCCCGGTTGCCCGGCGGGGAGACAATGCCATGTTCCCGGTCCCCTGACAACCGAAAAATTTTATTAAGTACTTGTCCTTGCTCGGACGCGAAATATCCCCCAACGTGTAGAATTACTGACAGCTTTTTCTAGTCTCGGGAGAGATACATGTTCTGTGGACACAGGATGACACGCCGTCTGGGAATCCTCGCGCTTCTTCTGCATTGTCTTTCGCAAGGCACTTCCGCGCAGAGCCAGCCGCCGGACACGCACCTGCAAACGCTTCTCGCGCGGCTCGAATCCCTCGTCAACTCTCCTCTCGACGAATGGCGTTTTCACGCGGACATTACCCACCCGGAAGATCCGTCTCTCGATGACTCTTCCTGGCCGCGCCTGAAAATTGCCGAGAAGTGGACTGACGGCCCGCGCGTCCTGCGCCACCGGATCGAAATCCCTGTGGCCCTGAATGGATATAGTCTGAAGGGAGCCCAGGTCCGCTTGGACTTGAAAATTTACAGCGACGACTTCGTTACCATTACGGTGTTCTCTAACGGCTCAATGATCTTTCGTGGCGACGAGGACACCCTCCAGCCGATCCTGCTCACCGACAACGCGCAACCCGGTCAAAAATTCCTCATCGCCGTGCGCGTACAAGCCGCGGAAAAGAACACGGAAGTCCACGCCAGCCGTCTGCTGATTACGCCCCCTGCCGGGGCGCCTGATCCCGGCATCTTGCGTCAAGAACTCCTCGCCGCGCAGCCCATCGTGGACACGTTTCCCGAAGGCCGGTCAGAGCACCAAGCAATTCTTGCAGCCGCCGTCAGTACCGTGGATCTGAATGCCTTGGACCGTGGTGATCAGCAAGCGTTTGATTCCTCGCTCCGCCTGGCACAAGGCAAATTGGACGCCCTTCGGCCATGGATGAAACAGTTCACGATACGCGCCGCGGGCAACTCCCATATCGACATGGCCTGGCTGTGGCCCTGGACGGAAACCGTGGAGGTGGTTCACAACACCTTCCGCAGCGCTCTGGACTTGATGCGCGAGTATCCCGATTTCAAGTTCTCCATGTCGTCGGCGCGCACCTATGCCTGGATGGAGGACAAATATCCGGATTTATTCCGTGAAATTCAGCAGCGCGTGAAGGAGGGACGCTGGGAAATCGTCGGAGGAATGTGGGTTGAACCGGACTTGAACATGCCCGGCGGGGAATCCCTGGTCCGTCAAATCCTCGTGGGTAAGCGCTATTTTCAGCAAAAGTTCGGCGTGGACGTGAAGATTGGCTGGAATCCCGATTCCTTCGGCTACAGCTGGCAGTTGCCGCAAATCTACAAAAAGTCGGGCATCGACACCTTCGTTACGCAAAAGTTGGTCTGGGCGCATGAGTTCACCGTTTTCCCGCACAAGCTGTTTTGGTGGGAATCGCCGGACGGCAGCCGCCTCCTGACCTATTTTCCCCATGACTATGCGAGTGGGATCGATCCCGTGCAGTTGGGTAAGGACACCTCCGTGTGGTTTAACGCGCTTTACGGAACGGCGCCTCCCCAAAACGCGGAAATGCTGCACCTCTACGGCGTTGGTGATCACGGTGGCGGCCCCACGCGCACGATGCTGGATGCCGCAACGCGTTGGGAGAAGCCAGATGTCGTGTTTCCCAGCCTGCAATTGAGCACCGCCGCCGATTTCTTCACTAACCTCCAGCCCAAATTGCCGGCCATGAACGTGCCCGTGTGGCGCGACGAGCTTTACTTCGAATACCACCGCGGCGTCTTCACGACCCAGGCGGAAACCAAAAAGCGTATTCGCACGACGGAAGAACTCCTGCTCAACGCCGAAAAATTCTCCGCTCTTTCCATGCGGTTCGGGCGCAAATACCCATCCGAAGAGTTCGATCGTGGCTGGAAAGACCTGCTCTTTGATGATTTCCACGACATTTTTCCGGGCTCGGGCATCGCCGCGAACTATAGCGACGCAAAGCAAAATCTTGAAGACGTTCAGCGCGTCGGCAACGGCGTCCTCGGCGCTTCGCTTGACGAAATCATGTCCAACATTAATCTCCGGGGCGCCGGCGTTCCGATCGTAGTGTTCAATTCCCTTTCCTGGCAGCGCACGGCCTTGATAGATACGGAGATAGTTCTGCCCTCGCCGGCGGACACGGCGGCGGTTCTCGATGCGGCCGGGAAAAATGTTCCCGCCCAAGTCCTGTCCGTCTATGGTGCAAGTCGGAGGGTCCACTTGCTCTTTCCCGTGAATGTTCCCTCGCTGGGCTACGCGACGTATTACGTGCTCCCCGGCAAGAAGCCCGCGGTCTTTCCCCCGGCCGTGAAGGCGTCCGCGGACACCCTGGAAAATGAATTTGTTCGCCTGGAGGTTGATCCCAAGACCGGCTGTATGACCAACCTTTTCGATAAGCGCACGAACACCGAAATGCTGGCCCCTTCCGAATCGGACACCGGCGGGCCCAAAGACGCCGTTTGCGGCAATTTGCTACAGGCCTTTCGCGATAAACCAAAGCGCTGGGATGCCTGGAACATCGACGCCGACTTCGAAAAGGAGCATTGGGACCTCACCCAAGCCGACGATGTCAAGCTCATCGAGAGTGGCCCTTTGCGCGCCATCCTCCGGCTAAAAAATCATTTTCAAAATTCCACCTTTGTAAGGGACATCATTCTCACCGCCGGCTCCCCGCGCGTGGACGTGAAAATGACCGCCGACTGGCACGAAAAGCACATCTTGCTGAAGGTCGCCGTCCCGGTCAGCGCGCACAACGACAAGGCCACCTTCGAAATTCCCTACGGCGCCATCGAGCGCCCCACCACGCGCAACACAAAAGCCGAGCAGGGGAAATTCGAGGTTCCCGCGCTCCACTGGGCCGACCTCTCGGATACCAAACACGGTCTCAGCCTCCTCAACGACTGCAAATACGGCTACGACGCCAAGGCCAACGTGCTGCGCCTTTCTTTGCTGCGCTCTCCCGAGTGGCCCGACCCTCATGCCGACGAGGGACTTCACGAATTCGCCTACTCTCTTTACGTGCACGCCGGGAACTGGAAGGACGCGCTCACGGTCCGGAGCGGCTATGAGTTCAACTACCCGCTTCTGGCTCGTCAGTCCGCCGTGCACTCGGGAAATTTGCCCGAACAACATTCGTTTTTGCAGGTGCAAGGCGACAATGTCGTGCTCACCGCCGTCAAAAAAGCCGAGGACGACGGCGCGATCATTTTTCGCTTTTACGAGTGGGCGGGGAAAGATAGCGACATCGTGTTGCGGCCAGATTCCGGACCGACGAAAGCGGAGGAGACGGATTTAATGGAAAGACCGCTAAAGACACTGGCGATTGAAAGTGGCGGGGTGAAAGTGGAGACGAAAGCGTTTGAGATCAAGACAGTGCGGTTGAGGCTTTCCGGTGCACAAATGTCCCCCGGTGAGCAGGGATCAAAACGTTGAACAAAAATCTGGCGAAGGCGGCCGCGGTTGGAGCGTTGGGCGGATTCCTCTTTGGGTTTGACACGGCGGTTATTTCCGGCACCACTCAGGCGCTTACGGGCGTGTACCACCTCACGCCCGAACAGCTTGGCTTGACGGTTTCGATGGCGTTGATCGGAACGGTGATCGGCGCGATGACGGCCGGCATCCCGGGGCAAAAGTACGGCGGCCGGGAAACGCTGCGGATCCTCGCCATCTTCTACGTGATTTCGGCGCTGGGATGCGCGTTTGCTTGGAACTGGTATGTGCTGCTGGCGGCGCGCTTCATCGGCGGACTCGGCATCGGGGGATCGTCGGTGCTTGGGCCGGTGTATATCGCGGAGCTTGCGCCGGCAAAAATGCGCGGGCGGCTGGTGGGAATGTTCCAGATCAACATCGTCATCGGCATCCTGATGGCGTATCTATCGAACTACATCATCGCCAGCTTCGGATTGGGAGCCGCGGAGTGGCGCTGGCAACTGGGCATCGCGGCGCTGCCGGCGTTTATTTTCCTGATTCTGCTGTTTGGCATTCCTCCCAGTTCTCGCTGGCTGGTCACGCAAAATCGCGTGGAGGAAGCACACGGCGTGCTTAAGCTGATGGGCGCGGAAGATGCGGAAGGCGAATTGCGCGAAATCGTGGAATCCATTCACCTGGACAAGCTACAAACGTCCGAGCCGTTGTTCCAATGGAAATACCGGCTGCCGATTTTCCTGGCCATCACAATCGGCATGTTCAACCAGCTCGCGGGCATCAACGCCATTCTCTACTACCTGAACGATATTTTTGAAGCAGCGGGCTACGACAAGGTTTCGGGCAGCCTGCAGGCGGTGGCGATCGGCGGCATGAACCTGCTGGCTACCCTGCTTGGAATGACCATGATCGACAAGCTGGGAAGAAAAACGCTGCTGCTGATCGGCGCGGTGGGAACGGCGGTGTGCCTGTTTGGAGTCTCGGGAGTTTTCTACACGCAAAGCCATCGCAGTTCCCTGCTGTGGCTGCTGGTGGCGTACATCGCGTTCTTCGCGATTTCGCAGGGCGCGGTGATCTGGGTGTACATCGGAGAAGTATTTCCAAACCGCGTGCGCGCAAAGGGCCAGGGGCTCGGAAGTTCTTCGCACTGGGTAATGAATGCTTTGATCGCGTATTACTTCCCGCAGGTGGCGAAGTCCTCGGGCGGGGCGCCGTTTTTGCTGTTTGGCGTGATGATGATCGTGCAGTTTTTTGTGGTGCTGCTGTTTTATCCGGAGACCAAGGGCGTCAGCCTGGAGCAGTTGCAGCACAAGCTGGGGATTGAGTGAGGGTGGAGCGATGAGAATCCCAAGAGCACAGCCAGGAATGGCTGTGCTACCTGGAATAGCTGCGACGTAAGCTTGAGTGTAGCTTATTATTATTGAACCCAGGACAACGGTCCTCGTTTACCACCACGACTCGGCCTGGAGCCCGAATGACAGGCCAGCGTTCTGATTCAGGTAAGGCATCCCTCCAACGAACCCTTTGTAGCCGTCCGTCCAGTTGGCATAGGTAAAAAACGCGCGAAGCACGGGACGGCTGAAAAAATCGCGTCCGCTGGCGATTTGCAGCGCGACGGTGGATTTTGCCAGCCAGCCGCTGTACAAATTTTGCCCGCTGGTGGTGTGGTCGATTCCCGGCTCAAACGCCAGCGAGACATGGTCGGTGAAATTGAAGATGGGGCGAGCGCCAAAGGAGAGCCAGGTGTCGACGCCATGCGCGGGATTCCCGTCCTTCGACCTCTGATACAGAAAGATCGGCATCATGGACCAGCGCTTGTTGGGTTGGACGAGCACTTGTTCCGTGATGAGAAAGTTGTTGGCGTTATGGCTGAAAGAGGTCGGCGGGGCGATGAAAGTGTTGAAATCGCTGGCGGCGCCATTGCCATATTGGAAGGTGAATTTGTGGTAGCCGCCATAAAATTCCGGATGGAGATAGTAGAACCCGATGGCATTCCCCTGATTGCTGGGGTAAAGCGTGCCGTTGGATACGCCTCCCTTGGAAGAAGCGTAGTTGTACCAGACAGCGAAACGTCCGGACAGCGCCTTCATGTCGTAAAGGCGCACATCGAGATTGCTCTTGGCCAAGGCCCCGCTGGGAGTAGTGATGGTGTTACTGGCTCCGGCAAGGTAGGAAACGGCCATGTGCCCAAATTTGGTGTTAATGTCTTCCACTCCGCCGCCATACCCGCTCATGTCCAGCGTGTAGAAGTCGTCAATTTCGATGTGCTGTCTGCGGTAGTAACGTTCTCCGGCCCAGAATTTGGCGTCCGGCTGGAAATCCAAGACGTTTCCCGCCTGCACAAATGCCTCGCGGAAGCGGAACTTGTCCGTGTTGTTGTAGTTGGATGAATTGGTCGTATCGGCCTCGACCAACGATTCGGTACGGAACCAAGCTTTGCCCGAATCGTGGGCCGGATTGACCCAGTTGTTGACAAAGATCAATTCCGCGTAGGTCTCGGCTTCATTGCCAAGGCGGTATTTCGCCCCCGCGCCTGGCGCCTGGAAGGCAACCTGCTGGCCGCCGTCACCGTTCAACCCATAACCAGATCGAAGGTAACCGTGAAATTCAAAGGCCTTGGATTGCGCTTCGAGGTTTTTGAGGCGAACATCAGCATCGCGTAATTGGTCATACTCGAGACCTGAGCCGACTTGCTCTTGCAAGTCCGCGGTGTCCGTTTGCCCACCCTGAACGATCTTCCAGGTGCCTTGCGCCACTTTTTGTGCCGTGTTCGGAGGAGGTTGAGTTGGAGCGGCAGATTGCACCGAGGAGGCAACCGCGGCTGCGGCTGTAGGGCCGCCGGAGGGCGCCGAGGCAGCTTCCAATTGCGCGAGGCGCTTTTCAAGCGCAGCGATTTTGGATTCGTAGTCCGATTTCAATTGCTGGACTTCCTTCTGCAGCTCTTGCGGCGTCTGGGCCCGGGACCCGGCTGCGAGGAGAGTTGCGCGACAAGTGACGATTAACCCAAGCATCAGAATTCGCCGCCAGGGCGCGCGTGAGCGGCGTTTGTTCCAGACACGCGGGGTCCACTGGCAGTTGATCGAGCAGGCAAACGAACGGAACTGGAAATCGCTCATGAGTACCCCCAGCGCTGGAAGTTGGGATAGCTCCCGCGGGAATTCCTCCTGGAAAGGAGCTTTCCGCTGAAACAATATGACCGGGCGAGGAGGGAGGTCAACGAGGGTTTTCGGAACGGTTTCCCGAGATGATTCACCGCTCAAAATTTGAAGAGGAGTTGCTGTCTGGGGCTTACTCAACGCGAATCGATAGACATCGAGATTCCGTATTTTGGGCGGAGGGTGACCAGCGGCTCTGGGACAACCGGAAAGCCCTTGGTCAGGCGGAAACGGAATTTCTGGGCGATTGCGGCGATGACCAGCGCTGTCTCCAGCAACGCAAAACCTTGCCCGATACAGCGGCGCGGCCCGTCGCCAAACGGGAAGTAAGCGCCGGGTGCCAAACGCGATTCCAGGCCATCGAGCCAGCGCTCCGGCAGGAATCGCTCCGGTTGGTCGAAAAATCGTGCGTCGCGATGCATCACCCACTGCGACGCCAGTAACGTGCTGCGCGGCGGAATTTCGTAGCCGCCGACGCTGACTGTTTCCAGATTCATCCGCGCCATGATGAACGCGGGCGGGTAAAGTCGCAGCGATTCGTGCACCACTGCGTTCAGATAAGGAAGTTTTTCGAGGTCGGAGACTTCCGCGGGACGCCCGGCGAGAATGGCTCGCAGTTCGTCATGTAGGCGTGCTTCAGCATCGGGGTTCTCGCTGAGCAAATACCAGGTCCATACGAGTGAGAGCGCGGTCGTCTCGTGTCCGGCAACGAAGAGAGTCATCGATTCATCGCGGACCTGTTTCTCCGTCATCTGGCTGCCGTCTTCGTGCATCGCGGCCATCAGCATCGAAAGCAGATCGTTGCGCGGCTGAGTATCTTTCTTGCGGTCAGAAATGATGCCGTAGATCAGCGAATCCATGTATTCAACTTCAAGCCGCGCCCTCCGGTTCGCCGGGGTCGGCCAACTTGCCGGAACACGCCACGGCGATCGTCCGCGCCGCAGGTAATAGCGCATCAGGAAGGTCATGGCCTTTCCGATGGCCTCGGAATCGCCGGCGAGTGTGGTGCCGAAGAGCGTGCGCACCGCGACCTCCAGAGTCAACTTCATCATTTCTTCGGCGATGTTGCGCGTTTCTCCGCCGCGCCACTGCCGCATTCGCTCCAGCGCGCACGCAACCATCACCGGCGAATACTCGTTGGTGCGCGAACGATGAAAAGCGGGCTGCGCCAAGCGGCGCTGGCGGCGCCAAAAGTCGCCTTCGCTGATCAGCAGGCCCTGCCCTAGCAATGGGCCGACGACGAGTTTCGTCAGGATGCTCTTGTGCAGCTTGGCGTGATCGAGGATCAGCAGTTGCTGGATGTAGTCCGGACGATTCAGCAGGATGCGGTTCATGCGCAGCACGGGCATGCTGACGATATCTCCGTACTGGAGCGCCATACGCTGCAAAGTCCCGAGCGCATCGTTGCGGACGTCGAGCGCGAGGCCGAGGATCGGCAAGCCTTTGGGTCCTGGCGGCGCGTGGTTTCCGTTACTGGTCATTGGGGCCGGGCGAAGCTCACTTCATCCACGCGTAGTAAGCAACGTAAAACCAGCTGAAGATGCCGTGAATAATCATCCACAAAATCGAGTGGTGAACGCTCCAGGACAGAGTGATCGAGAGCATGCTACCGAATCCCCAGACGCCGACCCCTGCCGAACGCCCGCCGCCACCATTGCTCATGGAAATCCCCTTT
Source organism: Vulcanimicrobiaceae bacterium (assembly GCA_035484435.1). Lineage (GTDB taxonomy): Bacteria > Acidobacteriota > Terriglobia > Acidiferrales > UBA7541 > Acidiferrum. The sequence continues at coordinate 20,310 of DATHOY010000117.1, forward strand.
CGTGCTAACAAGTGTGCAGCCAGTTTAACCCGAGGGGCGGCAATGCCGCGCGTGGAAACGCGTAGCTGGCTGCAATCAAGCGAAACAGCCACGGAACATTGGCGGGAGAATCTAGTGCGGTGGCAACGCGGTGAGGGCCATCAGCAAGTCCAAGCGGCCATTGCCCATGTTGGCGCCGACGAATTGCGCGTGGGCGATTGCGGCGGACGCGAGGGATTGGTTGATGCTTGTCCTAAGCGAGCGAAGGAGTGCGGTGCCGCCGGAGACGAAGGGGGCGCTGAAGGAGGTTCCCGATCCGGCGGAGTAAGTGCTGAAGGGATAAGTCGTGATGATGGCTTCGCCGGGAGCGGCGACCCGGACGATGGCGTTGCCGAAATTCGAAAAGGTGGAGCGCGTGTCGAGATCGCTGGTGGACGCGACGCCCATCACGTCGGTTTGCAGGGCGGCGGGATAAACCGTTTCCATTGCGCCATCGTTCCCCGCCGAGGCGATGCAGATGATGTTGAGTTGGTTCGCGTAATCGAGGGCGCTGGAGAGTTCCTGGGACGGCGTCTTGAAATCGAAACTCATGTTGATCACGTTGGCGTTATTTTGCGCGGCGTAATAAATGGCGCGGAGAATGTCGGAAAGATAGCCGGTGCCGTCGGAATGGAACGCTTTGAGCGGCAGCAACTGCGCATTCGGCGCAACGAGATGAATCACGCCCATCACCATGGTGCCGTGACCAAAGGCCGCGTATTGCACGTTGCCGTCGAGAACTGCAGCGGTGGATTGATCGAGCACGGCCGCCGTGGATTGATTGACGATTGCGGGCTGGCAACTGGGGCACGGCGGGGGCGGGGGCGAAGTAAAGTCCGTCATCTCCGAACCGCCGGTCTGATCGCGTGTGAAATCGTATCCCGCGAGAAGGACGCTGTTCAGCGCGGGATGATTCGGGTCAACGCCGGTGTCAATGTCGGCCACGATTCCCGTGCCCGATACCTGAAAGGCGTTCTGCGCGTCCTGAACGTGGACAATGCTGGAAGCGGTCTGGTTGGCATAACCATTCCAGACTGTGGTGCCAAAATAATTTGTTGGCGCGCTGTCGGTGAGTCCTGCGGGCGGGGCGGTAAGCGTGTTCAGGCCTCCGACGAGGCTGAATACCTGATCGAGTTCCGCGTCGACGACGCCGGGTGTACGACGCAAGAGATTCAGAAAGATTGTGGGATCAATGATCGAGGGAGTTGTGAGCAGAAAGACTTGATTCAACGTGCCGTCGATGGCCGTTACGACGGTGCAACTCTGCAACAGACAGAGCCGCGAAAGAAGGGTGCTGCCCAGCGAGGAGCGGACAATGAAGCGGTTATCTGCGTGGGCTGGTTTCGCGGAGACCAGGGTAAGCAGTGCGGCCGCAAGCCATAGGTAACGTTTCATGGGTGGGGTCTTCCCTTCTGTGCAGTTCCCTTCCCGATTTTCCCTTGGCCCTGATTCAGTCCGGTTTGAAAAGGTTATGGTCGATTAAGTGTCACCGGAATTAGGTGGCGCTGTGTAAATATAACTCATTATTACCACAATCTGCCTTGTGTGCACAATACACCCGAAGCGGGGGGAAATCCTAGAAGGGGGAATACGGAATTGGCCCTAAGGTGGGTACCTGAGGCGGGGAGTCGTTTTCGGGGACTTACGTCGAGCGGTTACAGGGCCGAGGAGACGGAAGTTCCTGCGGCGGCAAAAACGGTGGACATTTCTGCCTGGGCGAAGGAGAGGAAGGTGCGTACGACCACGGGGTCAAACTGGGTGCCACTGGACTCGTTGAGGCGGCGAACGGCTTCTTCGTAAGGCAAACCCTTCCGGTAGGGACGCGAGGACACCATAGCGTCGAACGCGTCGATCACGCAGACGATGCGGGAGACTACGGGAATTTCAGTGCCTTTCAGGCCGGCGGGATAGCCTTTGCCGTCGAAAGATTCGTGATGATGAAGAATATCGAGAGCAGCGCGCTCGAACCCGGGAAGCATGCGCAGCACGGCCCAGCCGTATTCGGAATGCTTTTTCATCAGGGCGTATTCATCAGGGTCGAGACGGCCTGGTTTGCGCAGGATTGCATCTGGAATACCGACTTTACCGATGTCGTGGAGCAGAGCGGCCACTTCT
>DATHOY010000118.1:0-12552 GCA_035484435.1 Vulcanimicrobiaceae bacterium
TTTTTGTTCATGGTCAGTTTTTTTAAATCCGCGGCCGTCAGCACGGGCAGCATGTGCAGGGTTACATCCAGGGGCGTTTTTGGATTGTTGAGCAGATTGCGCACCACGACGTAGTTCTTGCGGAAATTGCGGTTGCCCGCAATCAGGCGGAGTATTTCGTCGGTCAGGTTCGCCATGGCCGCGAACGATTCCACTTCCTGATCGGTCAGGCGCGGCGATTGCAGGACGGAGCGCTGCACCACCTTGTTGGTGTCGCGGATCAGTGTCCGCCGCGCTTCGGAGCTGCCTTTCATTGCAAATTGCACGCGTTGGGCAACGGTCATGCGCCCGATCTGCTGCAACAACGTCTGGCGCCGGCCCGCATCCGGCTCGGCTTCCGCGGCTGCATCGGCCAGATGGCCGTGGTCGATGTGCGTACTGCGAAAGTCTTCCAGGATTTTCTTCTGTTCCGGTGTGACAAATGCAGAATGTTCAAGCGTGAGGGCAAGATGAGGATTCGCGGTAACGCGGTCCAGCTCTTCCAGAAGGTGCTGAACGAGCGCGGGTGAGAAATAGGGAATAAGGGGAAGCAAGCATTCGGGCGGGCAATGCTTGTTGGCGACCATCGCTTCCGCAATCCCTGGAGTGCGAGGGATTTTCTTGGCGACATAGGAAAACAGCGCCGGGACCGCCGTTTCGCGTTTCACCGCGTCCACAAAAACTTCCGGCGCTATCGAAAGCATCGCTTCCTGGGCGCGCGTGGAGATCATTTCATCGGGATCTTCGGAAAGGACGCACAAAATTTCAGCGCGGTCGGCCGGGGCAAGGTGCGCGCCGGTGGTGCAGACGGCCATTTTCCGTTCGCGCTGCGCTCGGCCGTGCCGCAATTCGTCGAGGACTTCAGGGCTGAGAGTTTCCAACGGGTGCCAGCCTCAAATTCTTTCTGGTCAAGGTTATTGTACCGGAGGTGCCGGGAGCTCCGGCAGCCATCCTTGCTTCGCGGTTCAATTCCAGCAACACCGCCGCCTGCTTCGGGTGGGAGCGTTTGACGAATTTTCGCCACCCGTAAATGCCGCCAAAAATAATCGCAGCGGCGAGGAGGAGAATTCCCGCGACCATGGCCACGGGAATCCATAGCGGAGTCGGGGGAATGCGGTCTTCGATTCTCTGGGCGTGCTTTTGCGCCTGTTGCTCCGCGTGCGCGCCGTGCGCCAGATCGTACTCGGCCAGAAATGCTTCCTCGCCCAGGCCGAGGTAGTGGGCGATAGAGCGGACAAAACCACGATTGAAGACGCCTCCGGGAAGTTTGTCCCACTCTTCGTTTTCGAGCGCTTCCAGAAAACGAGGTCCGATGCGCGTGGCCTGAGTGATTTCCTCCAGCGTAACCTCGCGCAATTCCCGTTCGCGTTTAAGGCGTTCCCCGAAATTTCCCCTGGCCATGCCCCTATCCGTAGCCTTGAGTCTATCAGCGAGAAGCGACCGGCGACCAGTGACCTGTGACCAGCGAGAGATTGGGGGGATGTTATTGGAGATTCGTAGCTGGCGAGCCTTCGGCTACACTTTGAATGTGGAACTTATACTGAAGCTTGTGGCGGGGTTGATAGCAGGGCTGCGGGAGTACTTCTTGATCGTCGCAGGTCTGGTGGTTATTCCATGCATTGTCCTTTTCTTGATATTTGTTGCGGGTCTGTTCAGGCCGTCCGGGCCCAAGCCGTCTTCTGCTAAGAAATCCTAACCACCAATCTGCTCAGCCCACCGGGTCTTTTTGGCGGGTAGCCTTTACTCCAGACAGAATTTCGAGTCCCAGGAGCACAATCGCACCAACCGCAATCCAGTGCGCGGGCATGTGCAGCAGGTGAGCGGCATAGATCAGGCCGCCGATGACGATTGCGAACCCAAGTGCATAAAGGCCGAATGACATAGCATCCCCTAGCCTCAGCCTAACTGGCGTCGGGCGATAATTCTGTACACAATGAAACACACTCGGGCGTTGCCACATTGGGAAAGCGAGGGATCTTCGAGCAGTGCATGGATTGCAGGAACAGCCGGCAGGAAGCCAAACCTCACCCTGGAGAGCAAAGGATGCGGCACCCAGCCCTCTCAGGATGTCGAAATGGGAACGCCTGTACCACGCGCGGCTTGCGCGAGGTTTTGTGCGGCGCCTATACTGGCCGAGAATGGCTGGTACAGGTGTCGAAACTCGATGGCCTGCGGGTGGAACCTTGAGTGTTTCACACCCCGGAGAAACCGACTTCCGTGAGCGTTGAGGAGATCAAACAGTTCCCGACTGTGGACCGCCGCCGCAATCCGGGTGTGCCTTCGGAACAACGCGAGGCCGGAGAGGTCGCGGTATTTCAGGAGTTGGGCAAGGCGCTCACTTCTTCCCTGCAACTCGACCAGGTTTTGCGCACCATCATGGAGAAGATTGACGAGTTTCTGCGTCCGGACAACTGGTCGTTGCTGCTGCTGGACGAGCCGAAGCAGGAATTGTATTTCGAGTTGGCCGTGGGCAAGGCTTCGCAGGCATTGAAGGACGTGCGTGTGAAGGTGGGGCAGGGTATCGCCGGGTGGGTGGCGCAACACGGCGAAATCGTGATCGTGCCGGACACTTCGAAGGACACGCGATTTTTCGGCAAGGTGGACGAGAAGACGAAGATGGAGACCCGCTCGATCGTGGCGGTGCCGGTGAAATTCCGGGAGACCTGCCTGGGCGTGATCGAGCTGATCAATTGCGTGGGGCCGGAAGGATTCGACCCGCGCGACCTGAAGCTGCTGGAAGCGCTTTCAGACTTCGCGGCGATTGCTCTGGAAAACGCGCGGCACGTAAAGCGAATTCACGAGCTGACGATCAAGGATGACTGTACCTCTCTATACAATGCGCGGCACATGGGCTTCATCCTGGACACGGAGATTTACCGCTCGCAGCGCTACAACTACGAATTTTCCATCGTGTTCATTGACCTGGACCATTTCAAGCAGGTGAACGACACGCACGGCCACTTGGTGGGCTCGCGGTTGCTGGCGGAAATCGGCGAAGCGCTAAAGACCAACTGCCGGCTGATTGATTTTGCGTTCCGGTACGGCGGCGACGAATTTGTCCTGCTGCTGCCTCAGACATCGAAAGACAATGCGATCAACGTCGCGCGGCGTTTGCACAAATTGATTCGGGAAACCGTCTGGCTGAAAGCGGAAGGATTGAATATCCACCTGACTCCGAGCCTGGGGCTGGCGGCGTATCCGGCAGACTCGAAATCGAAAGAAGGCCTGCTGCACCTTGCGGATGAGGCCATGTACCTGGTGAAAAACACCGACCGCGACCGGGTGGCGGCGGCGAATATGGGTATCCTGCCGATCGAAGGATCCGTCGCGGGCGAAGCCGCGGGCTGAATTTCCGCGTTCCACGCGGCGTCTATACACCCCTCTGAAATTCTGATTAACTGAAAATATGAATCGACGCGACGCGGCTCGATATGCCCGCTGGTCCGCGCTGCTGGCGCTCGCGCTGGCCGGGATCACCGGCGGAATTTATGTGCAGCGCCTCTGGGTGGCGCACCGCGAAAAGCAGAATGCTCCCGCGCCCCTGCCTCAAAACGAAGAGAAGCAGTTCACCACCCTGCATTTCAAGAAAGTGGAAGGCGACCGGACGATTTTCGATCTGGAGGCGTCGAAGTCGACGGACTTGCGCGGGCAGGACATCAGCCTGCTGGAGGACGTGAAGATCAAGGTGTTCGGCAAGAATGGGGATCGCAATGACGTGATCCACACGCAAAGCTGCCGGTACGCGAAGACGGACGGCAGCATCCAGTGCGACGGGAAAGTGCAATTCGAATTGCAGAGCGCGGAAGATGCCGCGCGCATGGCCGCGAATTCCGGTGGCCGACCGAATATCATTCACATTGAGACCAGCGGAGTGACGTTCGAACGCGCGACCGGGCGTGCGCAGACGGTGCAACTGGTGAAGTTTTCGTTCCCGAATGGCAACGGCGATGGAATTGGCGCGGTCTATCAGTCGGAACAAGGCCAGATGCGGTTGATTCGCGATGTCCACATTCTGATGCAGCCGGCCGCCGACGCCCCGGCAAAAAAAGGGGGCACGCTGACGCAACCGGTGGAGATGAGCGGCAGCAGTATGGAGATCGACAAGGTCGGGCACACGGTTCAGTTGGCGGGGCCGGCCACGGCGACGAGCGCGGGCCAGCAAGTTACAGCGGGGCAATTTACGCTTTTGCTAGACGCAGAATTCCGCGCGCAGACCCTGATTGGGGCGCCCGGCTCATTGAACCAGCAACCCGAAGTGAAGAATCGCGGGGCGAAGGGGGACTCGACGCTGCGGGCGGACAAACTGACCGCGCATCTGGCGCCGCAAGGGTGGACGAGCCGCATTGAGGCGGCGGGAAGAGTGCAGGGAAATTCGCCCAGCGGCAATCTGGAGGCGGAGAGCGGCGACATGGAAATGTGGCCGGGGCTGAACCAGGCCAAGCTGCTGACACTGCGCGGAAACGTTCGCGTGAACGGGCATGATCCAAAATCGGGGATGACGCGCAGTTTGACGAGCAATGCCGTGCAACTGACGTTTGCCGGCGGCAAAGCGGGCGAAGCGAATCGCGTGCAGCACGCCGAGACGCTGGAGCGCGGGGCGATGGAATGGCTGGACGCGGCGGCGGTGCGTTCGAAGCTCGCGGCGGACAAACTGGCGCTGGATTTCAGCGCGCAGGGGAAGCCGCAGCTTTTGAATGCGACGGGCGCGGTGCAGTCGCAGCGGGAAATTCCGGGTCGGCCGGTGCAAATCGCGAACTCAGCGACGGGCGTGGCGCAGCTTTCAGCGGGCGGCGACTGGTCGCAAATTACGCTGCGGGGAAATGTACGGCTGCAGGAAGCGGACCGCAACGCGGAAGCGCAGCAGGCGGTATTTGCCCGGGCGGCGCAGACTACGGTGCTGACCGGCCAAGCAATGGTGCGCGATGCGGGCAGCGAAACGCATGCGCCGAAGATTACGTTTTACCAGACTAGCGGCGATATCGAAGCAGATGGACCGGTGCGATCGACCGACTTTGCTTCGAAAGGTTCGTCCTTGCAGATGAGTTCCGTACCGGCAAATCTTTCGGCCGACCGCATGCGCGCCAATTCGAAGACGGGGCGGGCGGTTTACACGGGGCATGCGCGATTGTGGCAGGGGCCGTCGGTGATGGAGGCAGAAGCAATTGAACTGTTGCGGCCGACGCGCGTCCTGAATGCCAGAGGAAATGTGCGAGCAGTGTTTCCGCAGGCTCCGCAACCGGGTGCCAGCCCTGGATCGGCCCCGGTGTGGCACGTTTCGTCCGGATTGCTGACGTATTGGGATACGGAGAACCGGGCGCACTTGGAAAAAGATGTTTACGTGCAATCAGCGGACCAGAAAATGCGCTCGCCTCAACTGGAGCTTTACTTCACGCGTACCGGAGCGGACAAACAGGGCAACGGTGGAACGTCACAAATCAGTCGGGCTGTGGGGACAGGAGGCGTGGTGGTGGAACAGGGCGACCGCAGGGGCACGGCCGAGCGCGGCCTCTACACTGCGGCGGAAGAAAAATATGTCCTGAGCGGAGGGACCCCGACGCTTTTTGATCCCGTCGAAGGTACTACAACCGGCCGTGAATTGACCTTCTATAGAGCGGATGATACCATCGTCGTGGATTCGGGAAATGGCTTGCGTACTCTTACCAAGCACCGAGTTCAAAGATAGAGGGACCGCCCAGCGATCCCGCGTGATGCGGAATGCCCACACTCCATGGCGTCGACCTAAGCAAGTCCTACCGGGGACGCAAAGTTGTTGACAACGTAGAACTGGAAATTGCTCAAGGCGAAGTAGTTGGCCTGCTGGGGCCGAATGGCGCTGGCAAGACGACTACCTTTTACATGATTGTGGGGCTGGCGCGGCCGGACTCTGGCCGGGTGCTCCTGAACGAAGAGGAAATCACCGACCTGCCAATGTTCCAGCGCGCCCGCAGCGGCATCAGCTACCTGCCGCAGGAGCCGTCGGTCTTCCGGCAACTCACAACGGAAGACAACTTGCTCGCGATTTTGGAAACATTACCTCTGACTCCCGAACAGCAGCGCGACCGCCTGGAAGAGTTGCTGGCGCAGATGGGCCTCGAAACTGTGCGGCATAGCAAGGCGTATATGCTCTCCGGCGGAGAGCGGCGGCGGCTGGAAATCGCCCGTTCGCTGACCCTGCAGCCTTCCTTTATCCTGCTGGACGAGCCGTTTTCGGGCATTGACCCGCTGACGGTGAAGGACTTACAGGATCTGATCCGGGAATTAAGCCGGTCGGGAATTGGCATCCTCATCACCGACCATAACGTCCGGGAAACTCTCAACGTCACGGACCGCGCGTACATCGTGAATCATGGGAAAATTATGAAGAAGGGCACACCGCAGGAGTTGAGCAACGATCCGGAAGTGCGGCGGGTCTACCTTGGAGACAACTTCCGCCTGAATTAGGTTTAAGCTAAGGACAGAGCACGTAAACGACCATGGCCTGGCAAGGACTCAAACTTAACCTCAGGGTGACGCAGAAGCAGATTCTGACGCCCGGGCTTGTGCAGATGGTCAGCGTGCTGGCGCTGAACCGCCTGGAACTCCGCGAGATGATCAACCAGGAGATGATCGCGAATCCCGTTTTGGAAGAGCTTTCCGAAGAACCCACGGTCAGCGACAACTACAGCGATGAAACTTTTCTGAAGGCGGAAACCGAGAAAGTTCCCGAGAAGAAAGAAGCGAACCCGTTTGATGAGTTCGATGTCGGCAGCTTTTTTAACCAGTATCTGGATACCGGCGGCGATGGCGGACAGTCGCAGGAACGCGAAGTCAGCGAGCGGCCTTCGTTTGAAAAGTTTCTCTCCTCTCCTGCCGGGCTTACCGATCACCTTACCTGGCAACTCAGCGTTTCGATTTGTTCCGATGCGGTTATTGAGATCGTGGAAAACATCATCGGGAACCTGGATGAGAACGGGTATCTGACCGCTTCGAACGAGGAACTGGCGCAGGACGGGAAATACACGCAGGACGATATCGAGGATGCCATCGCCGTGGTGCAGGATTTTGATCCGATCGGCGTCGGCGCGCGCGATTTGCGCGAGTGCCTGCTGTTGCAGCTGAAAGCGTTTGACCCGACGAATACTTTGGCGCAGCAGATTGTTTCTGAATATCTGAAGCAGGTGCAGTCGAACCAGCTGAAAGAGATTGCGCGCGCGCTGAACCGTCCGACGGACATCGTGAAGCACGCGATCGACTCTATCAAGAAGCTAGATCCGCGGCCGGGGCTGCGTTACAACAAATCCGAGCCGCGGCTGGTTGAGCCGGACGTGTATTTCCGCAAAGTGGATGATGGGTGGCAGGTCTTTTTAAACGAAGACGACATGCCGCAGCTTCGCCTGAGCCCGACATATCGCCGGCTGCTGGTTCGCGACGCTGCCGACAAGGAAGTGCGCAATTACGTGAAGGAGCGCTTCACCGCTGCGATTCAGTTGATGAAGAATATCGAGCAGCGTAAGCACACCATTTTGCGCGTGTGCCAGTCCATCATCGCGCGGCAGCCGGAATTTCTGGACAAGGGGCAGGACGAGCTGAAGCCCATGATGATCAAGGAAGTCGCCGAGGAAGTCGGCGTGCATCCCTCGACGGTCAGCCGCGCCGTGGCCAACAAGTATGCGCACACGCCGCAGGGCGTTATCGAGCTGCGTTCGTTCTTTAGCGAAGCGGTGAACGGGCCGGAGGGCGGCGGGATGTCATTGCTGACGCTCAAGCGGCTGGTGAAGAAGATGATCGACGAAGAGACCCCGACGAAGCCGTTGACCGACGACCAGATTGCAAAGCAATTGGAAGAAGCAGGCATCCAGGTGACGCGGCGCACGGTCGCCAAATATCGCGAGGATATGCGCATTCCCAGCACCCACCAGCGCCGGGTCAAAGGCTAGGTAGGCCTTTGCTATCGTGAAGAAGCGCTCCGCAGGCAAACTCCGCACACGCCAGGCCGCCGGCCGCCAACTTGTCATCCTTACCGGGCTTTCGGGCTCCGGGAAAAGCACGGTCCTCCGGGCGTTTGAGGACATGGGCTACTACTGCGTGGACAATCTGCCCGTGGAGCTGATTCCGATTTTTGCGGAGCTGCATGCGGCGGGCGAAGGCGATTTCGCGCGCGCGGCGCTGCTGGTGGATGCGCGCGAAGGGCAGCAACTGGACAAGCTGCCTGGGTTGCTGCGGCACCTGCGCAACGAGCATCCGATCATTTTGGTTTTCATTGAGGCGCATGAGGACGCGCTGCTGCGACGTTACAGTGAAACGCGGCGACCGCATCCGCTGGGGCGCGATTTTTCGGTGAAGGAAAACCTGGAACACGAGCGGGCGCTGATGGAGCCGATCCGCAAGCTGGCCGATGTCGTGATCGATACTTCGCAGTTCAACGTGCACGAGTTGCGGCATTTCGTCGACGAGCGCTTCCGCTCCGAAACCAAGCGGCCGTTGCTGGTTTCGCTGGTGAGCTTCGGCTACAAGTACGGCGTACCGACGGACGCCGACCTGATGTTCGACGTGCGCTTTCTGCCCAATCCGCATTTCGTGCCGAAGCTGCGCGCGTTTACGGGCCAGGACCCGAAGGTGCGGCGCTACATCCAGTCATTTCCGCAGACCGGGGAATTTCTGCACCGCATGGAGAGCCTGCTCACCTATCTGATTCCCCACTACATCGAAGAAGGAAAAAGCTACCTGACCATCGCCTTCGGCTGTACCGGCGGAAAGCACCGCTCGGTAATGATGGCGGAATGGCTGAAGAAGGCGCTGGAGAAGCACAAGTTCGCGACGCGCGTCACTCACCGCGATATCGATAAGTAACCACCTCTCTACGCACTGGTAGCTTCGTTCGGCGATCTAACCACTAGTGCGCCAGCTACCGGTCGACACGTCTTTCATGTACTGAAAGTAGCTTCAAGAAATCCAAATATAGTGCTCAGTCTGCACGCGCCAAACACCGTTGACCTTCTCCATGAGGACGTATCGACCGCCGCCGCAAAGTCCACAAAAGTGATTGATGTAAAACAATGCTTGAGTGCGAGATGGGTTAAAACCGACACCGGAAAAGACAACCAACCCCATGTTTCGGGGGAACTTTTTCTGAAACTCGGCTGAACCGTAGTCAGATTGGGTACTGAGATGCACTGTTGCCCGGCTAGGCAACTTAAGTTTTGGCAGGATTTGAGTCTGGAATAGATTGCGGACGAGGTAGCTCACGCGAGTCAAAGTGTGCAATTCGTCGAAATGGACACGGCCGTCGAGAAGGTAGAGCAATCTGAATCTCAGATTTGCGCCAGATATTGTCCTGTCTTGGATCACCACCTGTACTGGTCCACCGACCGACCAGTCGTGAGCGTCATTCAGAAGACCTTCGGAAAGATAGGCCGAGTATACTGAGTACTCTTCCTCTTTGTTCCGCTCTCGCTCTGCCCAACCGGAAGCCCCCAAAATCATTGCAGCTATTATAGATATTGCCGCAATGCGCCCGATTCGCCGCCGAGACTCGGCGCTAAGGTTCATATCTATTTAGACTCCGAGAACATATCATAAGTTCCTAAAGGCAATCGGAGCGAAAAGGTCTTGCCAGCTTCCAATGAGTCGGGTACTCGGAAACCGATGCACCGCCAACTTCCCCCGAAAACTTGACACGCTGCGTGCTGCCGCATAGCGTACAAAGTGGGTGTTCCGCGAATTTGCCAGGAGCAGGGGAGTGGGTTCTTTTCTGTCGCCACAACTGAAACGTTTGCTGAGTTTCGCTGCGCCATATCGGTTTTCAATGGGTGTGGGCATCGTGCTCCTTGCGATTGTGGGCTTGGGCGAAGGGCTGATCCTGTTCATGATCAAGCCTATCTTCGACCGGGTTTTGACACCCTCGGCCCCGGATTCCGACATGCTTCTGTTCACCGTGCCCGGCTCGCACCTGCCGATTTATCTGAATCACTTTTTTCCGCGAAGTATTCACAACGTCTGGACGGTCGTCTCGATCTCTCTGCTGGTCATCTACCTGGTGAAGTCGCTGGCCGAGTTTGGCGGAACTTTGCTGATTCAGTTTGTCGGTCATCGCGCGATCACCGATCTTCGGAACGCGGTGTACGAAAAGATCATCCGGCAGCCGATGGGGTTCTTTCAGACCCAGCAAACCGGCCGCGTCATGTCCGCGGTCATCAACGACGTGGAGCGCGCACGTCCCGCGATTTCCGAATATCTTGCGGACGTCTTCCGTCAGACGTTCACATTTACATTTCTCATCTGCGGCTTGCTGTACATCGATTGGAAGATGACCCTGGCCTGCGGTGTCTTTCTGCCGCTGGTGTTGTGGCCGGTGGCGAACTTGGGGCGCAAGATCCGGCGTTCTTCGGAAATCAGCCAATCGAGACTTGGCGAGGTGAACCAGATTCTGCAGGAAACCGTCACCGGGAATCGCGTGGTGAAAGCCTTCGGGATGGAAGATTTCGAAATCCGGAAATTCCGCGAGGCGGCCCGGCGGTTGTTGCGGGAGACGATGCGCTGGGTGCGCGCGCAGGTGGGCACTTCACCGCTAATGGATCTGCTGCAGCCGGTGGTGATCTCGCTACTGTTGCTTTACGCGCGCGACAAAATCCGCCACGAGCAGATGACCATCGGCCTGTTCGTGGCGTTTGTTTACGCGCTCTTCAAGTCGTACGAGCCGGTTAAGCGCATGGGAGCGGTTTACCAGCAGTTTCAGCAGGCCCAGGGCGCTACGACGCAAGTGTTTGCTTATCTCGATATGAAGGAAGAAGAACGCGACGCGCCTGACGCAAGGGAGTTGCCGCCCTTCTCCCGCGAGATCGAGTTCGAGAACGTGAGTTTTTCCTATGACACTGCACCCATCCTGCGCGACATCCGCTTCAGTGCGCGCAAGGGAGAACTGGTCGCGTTCGTGGGCTCGAGCGGCGCGGGGAAAACTACGTTGGTGAACCTGATTCCCCGCTTTTATGAAGTGAGTTCGGGCTCGATTCGCGTGGATGGCAGGGATACCCGCACAGTGAAGCTAGGTTCCCTTCGCGGGCAGATCGCGATGGTCACGCAGGAAAACATTCTTTTCTACGACACGGTATGGAACAACATTTGTTACGGCCAGAGCAACGTCAGCCGCGAGCGTGTGGTGCAGGCGGCCCAGGCGGCGCTGGCGCACGATTTCATCCAGGAATTGCCACAGGGCTACGACACGCTGATCGGCGAACGCGGCACGCGCTTGAGCGGTGGCCAGCGGCAACGTATCGCGATTGCCCGCGCGATTCTGAAAGATTCGCCGATTCTGATCCTCGACGAAGCGACCTCCGAGCTCGACTCCGAATCCGAACTGTACGTGCAGAAGGCGCTCGGCAACCTGATGGTCGGGCGCACCACGTTTGTCATCGCGCACCGCTTGGGAACTATCCGCAAAGCCGATAAAATTCTAGTGCTGGAGGACGGGCAGATTCGCGAGAGCGGTACGCATGCAGAACTGCTGGCCCGGGGCGGAAGCTACGCGCGGCTGCACGATTTGCAGTTCGCCGATCAAGATGCAGTTGCCCCGGCCGCCGCGACCTCCACGGAACGGATGAAATCAGGCAATCCCACATGACCCCAAAGACCGGAACCGAACCACGTCACGAAGTCCCCGCAAAACTCGAATGCCGCTCCATGACGGGCTACGCCATGGTGCGCGGCGAACACGAGGGCTGGGCGATTCGCATCAGCGTCAAAAGCGTGAATCACCGCTTCCTGGACATCAAGCTGCGTATGCCGGATTCGCTGGAGCCGTACGAACTGCGACTGCGCCAGGCGGTGAAGAATCGAATTCATCGCGGGCACATTGATATTCACATCAACGTGGAACCCGGCGAAGCGGCACCGGTTCACGTGAATCGCGAACTGCTGCAGGCGTATTTGCGGGCGGCGGACGATTTGCGGCAGCAGACCGGCGCCAAAGCCGAATTGGATTTGGTCTCGCTGCTGCGCCTGCCCGGCGTTATCGGCGGGCTGGCCCCGGCGCTGCCGGATTCGGACGAAGAGCAGGAGGCGCTGGGCAAAGTGCTCGAATCGATGCTGACTGACGCACTCACGAAAATGGACGAGATGCGCCGCACCGAAGGCCGCCACCTGACGGAGGAGCTTCGTTCGCGGCTGGTGCGGATTTCGGAGCAGACGGATCAAGTGCGCGGGCTGGTGGAAACGCTGCGGCCTGCATTTGCCAGGCGATTGGAATCGCGGCTGAAGGAACTGCTCAACGGCGCGCAAGTGGATTCCGGGCGGCTGGCGCAGGAGGCGGCGCTGCTGGCGGAGCGCAGCGACATCAGCGAAGAGCTGGACCGGCTGCGAAGCCACCTGCAGCAATTCACGAAGCTGCTGGACGGCGCGGGGGAACTCGGCAAGAAACTGGATTTCCTGCTGCAGGAAATGCACCGCGAAGCCAACACCATGCTTTCGAAAACGCCGGGTGTGGAGAGCGAAGCACTGGCCATTACCGGGTTATCGCTCGAAATCAAATCGGAGATTGAAAAATTGCGCGAACAGGTCCAG
>DATHOY010000119.1:0-19182 GCA_035484435.1 Vulcanimicrobiaceae bacterium
GAGCAGGCCGAGGCCGCGGACCTGGCCTACGTGGGGATGGGATTCTAGCGCGGAGAGAGATTTGCGAAGAGTTTGGCCGGCGGGGGTGACGCGATCGAAGAGTTTGTGGGATTCGAGGAAATCAAAGACGGCGTTGCCGGCTGCGGTGGAGACAGGATGCGATTGGTAAGTGAAGCCGTGCATGAAGGCGGCGGTGCCTTTTTCGAAAGCGTCGACTACGCGGGGGGCGACGAGGACCGCGCCGAGGGGAGCGTAGCCGCTGGCGATTCCCTTTCCGGTGAGGATGATGTCGGGTTCGAGATTCCAGTGCTGGCTGGCGAAGGGTTTTCCGGTGCGGCCCATGCCGCTCATTACTTCGTCGGCGATCAGAAGAATGCCGTGGCGGCGGCAGATTTCGGCGATGCGGGCGGTGTAGCCGTCGACGGCGGAAGCGGCGCCGAGGGTGGCGCCGACTACGGGTTCGAAGATGAAGGCGGCGACGGTGGAGGCGTCGTTGGATTGCAGAAAAGTTTCGAGGTCATCGGCGCATGCCAGATTGCATTCTGGATACGTTTTGCTGAACGGACAGTGATAGCAGAAGCACGGAGCGACGTGGCCCCATTCGGGGATCATGGGCGCGTAGGGAGCGCGGCGGCCTACGTTGCCGCTGACGGACATGGCGCCGAGGGTGCTGCCGTGGTAGCTCTGCTTGCGAGAGACGACGCGGTAGCGGGAAGGTTGTTTGGTTTCGAGAAAATATTGGCGCACGAGCTTGAGGGCGGTTTCGGTGGCTTCGGAGCCGCCGGAGGTGAAGTAGACACGGCCACCATTTTGAAAATTGCGCGGGGCGATGGCGAGAACGCGAGCGGCAAGTTTTTCGGCGGATTCGGAATGGAATTGCGTGGTGTGGGCGAAGGCGATGCGACCCGACTGCTCGGCCATGGCGCGGCCGATTTCGGGGACACCGTGGCCGATGCTGACGACGGCGGCCTGGCCGGAGGCGTCGAGGTAGCGGCGGCCGTCGGAGGCGATGATCCAGCAGCCTTCGCCGCGGACGGCGACGGGATAGTCTTTGCGAAGATTACGGGAGAAAAGCGAGGAGGAGTCGATGGCGGCGGTCATTGGAAAATTGTAGCAGAACGAGTGATGGGAGGATTGTGTGGTGGAACGAGCTTCGGGGCGGAGTCACAGGCTAAAGCCTATGCTACCGGCGGCGCGGAACGGAGAGTGCGTGGTTGGACGGGAGCGGCGAGGGGGTGGGATACTCATTCGCGGGTTGGGAGGATGAGCTTGCTAATGAAATTATTCGCGCGGATTGCATTGGTTGTGGGGATGGTGAGTGTTTTCGGTTTGAGTGGCGCCATGGCGCAGACGGCGGACGATCCAGCGAGGATTGATGTGGATCTGCGAGATGCTGCGAAATATGTTTTTCACGCGAAGATTTCGCTGCCGGTGAAGCCAGGGCCGGTGACTTTGGTTTATCCGAAGTGGATTCCGGGGGATCACTCGCCCGTTGGGCCGATATTTGATTTGACTGGGCTGAAAATTTCGGCTGGCGGGAAGGAAGTTGCGTGGAAGCGCGATGACGTGGACATGTTTGCGTTTCACGTGGATGTGCCCGGCGGAGCGAACCGGCTGGAGATCAAGCTGGATTATTTGACGCCGGCGGAGGCTACGGGTACTCGCGAGCATCCTGCGTCGACGGGGCAGCTTTCGGTTTTGAATTGGTATGTGGTGATGCTGTATCCGCAGGGGGCGAAGTCGGACGACATTACTTATGTGGCGAGTTTGCGGCTGCCGGCGGGATGGAAATATGGAACGGCGCTACCCGTAGCGAAAGAGGCGGCGGGAGAAATTGAGTTTGCTCCTGCTTCGTTGACGACGGTGATGGATTCGCCGGTGATTGCGGGAGCGTTTTTCAGGGACATTGATTTGTCGCCGGGGCAGAAGCCCCAGCACACGCTGCATATTGCGGCGGACGGAGCAGCGGCGCTGGAAGCAAACGCGGCGGAGGTGCAGCATCTGCGGCAATTGATTGCGGAGGATTGGGCGCTTTTCGGGGCGCGGCATTACCGGCGATACGACTTTTTGCTGGCGCTTTCGGACCGGATGCCGCCGGATGGCGTGGAGCACCACGAATCGAGCGACAACCGGACACCGGAGGCGCTGTTTCTGGACCCGGATGTGCGCGAGACGCAGATGGATTTGCTGGCGCACGAGTATACGCATTCGTGGAATGGAAAATACCGGCGGCCGGCGGGGCTGGCAACGCCGGATTACCAGGCGCCGATGAAGGGCGAGTTGCTTTGGGTCTACGAGGGATTGACGCAATATTACGGGCAGATTCTTTCGGCGCGGGCGGGATTCTGGACGCCGGAAAGATTCCGGGAGCAACTGGCGGCAACGGCGGCGTATCTGAACGACCGGCCGGGGCGGACGTGGCGCGATTTGCAGGACACGGCGATTGCGGCGCAGTTGCTCTACAGCGCGCCTCCGGCGGGAGCGTCCTGGCGGCGCGCTGTGGACTATTACGACGAAAGCACGCTGATCTGGCTGGAGGCGGACACGATTATCCGGCGCGAGAGCAAGGGGAAGAGATCGCTGGATGATTTTTGCCGGAAGTTTCATGGTGGAGAGAATTCGGGGCCGAAGCTGCTGACGTATACATTTGAGGACGTGGTTGCGGGAATGAATGAAGTTGCGGGTTACGACTGGCGGAGTTTCTTTGAGGAGCGATTGAAGTCGCATGGGCCGGGCGCGCCGCTGAAGGGACTTGAGAACAGCGGGTGGAAACTGGTGTTCAACGAAACGATGAATGAACACCAGCGGTCGGAAGAGGCGGCGGATTTTATCGTGGACGTGCAATTTTCACTGGGATTGCAGATTCATGCGCCGGGCGGCCCGGATGGTGGGCAGATTCTGGACGTGATTCCGGGGTCGTTGGCGGAGCGGGCGGGGTTGGCGCCGGGGATGCAGTTGGTGGCGGTGGACGGGCGGAAGTGGTCGCCGGATATTTTGCGGGACGCGATCCACCGGGCGAAGGACGGGAAAGAGACGATTGAGTTGCTGGCGGAGAACGGCGATTATTTCCGGACGTATCGGATTGACTATCACGGGGGCGAGAAGTACCCGCATCTGGAATTGATTTCGGGGAAGACCGATGTGCTGACCGAGATTGTGAAGATGAAGGCCGCGCCGGTGGCGGCGCCCGGGAAATAGTTCAGGTGTAGCTCAGGCCTTTGAGGCCTGAGGGTTTTCAGACTAAGGTCGCAACCTTGCCCATTTTGGGGAAACCCTCACCCCCGAAGGGGTGAGCTACAGGAATTTCGCGTGACAGAACAACCGCACGGATTGGTGCGCACGATCGGCCGCTGGAGCTTGACGGCCTTGATGGTGAATTCGATTGTGGGCGTGAGCATTTTCAAGCTGCCGGCGGACCTGGCGCGAAATCTGGGTGGCTGGAGCCCGTTGAGTTGCGTGGTGGCGGGTGCAGGGATTCTGGTGATTGCGGGGTGTATCGCAGAAGTGTCTTCGCGTTATGAGGAGACTGGCGGGCTATATTTGTATGCCCGGGATGCGCTGGGGCGATTTGCGGGATTGCTGGTGGCGTGGATGACGTGGCTGACGCGGATTGCGGCACCGGCTGCGGCGGCGAACTTGGTGTGGACGTACAGCGCGAGGTTTTTTCCGCAGCTGGAGAGTGGGGCGGGAAAATTTTTGGTGCTCTTCCTGTTGATTGGGCATCTGGCGCTGTTCAATTATTTCGGCGTGAAGATGGGGAAGAATCTCAGCAACCTCTTCACGATCGTGAAAGTAGGATTTCTGCTGGCGTTTGTGATTGCGGGAGTGTGGGCGCTGGTGGCGCGGCCGGAATTGCGCGTGCCGCTGGCGATGCCGGCGGTTTCGGCGAAAACCTGGTTTGAGACGATGCTGCTGCTGGTTTATGCCTATGGTGGATTTGAAGGGGCGCTGTTTGTGGGCGGCGAATCGACAAATCCGAAGCGGGATACGCCGATTGCGCTGCTGCTGGCGCTGGGAGTGGTGTGTTTGATTTACACGGCTGTGCAATACGTGACGATCGCGGCGCTGCCGGAGGCGGGAATGTCCGCGCGGCCGCTGGCGGATGCGGCGCAGAGATTTATCGGCTCGGGTGGCGCGGCGGCGATTGCGATGGCTGCGCTGATTTCCGGTTATGGGTATTTGAGCGCGAATGTGCTGCACGCGCCGCGGATTACCTATGCTCTGGCGGAGCAAGGGGATTTTCCGGGGTTTTTCGGCATCGTGCATTCGAAATACCGGACGCCGTATGTTTCTATCCTGGTTTACGCGGCGCTGGTTTTTGTTTTTGCGCTGATCGGAAATTTTCAGTGGAATGCGTTGTTGTCGGCGGCTTCGCGGCTTGCGATTTATGGCGCGATGGCGCTGGCGGTTCCGATTTTGCGCAGGCGGAACGATGGAAAAGCGAAATTCCTGCTGCCGGCTCCGTACCTTTTTGCTGGATTGGGGATATTGTTTTCCGTGGCGCTGGCCACGCGGATGGGGCGAAGCGAGTTTGCGGTGATTGGAACGACTTCGGTGATTGCGCTGGTGAACTGGGCCGTGGTGCGGAGGTGAGACGTTGACGATGACGCGAACGGGCGAGGCGTTTATGCCCGCGGATGATTATGGGCGGGGAATGCGGCAGTTCTCGGTGAATCTGCTGGTGCGGGATTTGCGGGCTTCGCTGGGGTTTTATGAACAGGTGCTTGGGGCGGCGGTAAGGTATTCGGATGGAGATTTTGCCGTGCTGAAGTTGCTGGATTTTGAGTTTATGCTGCACGGGGATCATACGTATGACCAGCATCCGCTGTTCGAGCGATTGAAGACGCCGGGGGCTCGCGGGACTGGGGCTGAGCTGCGAGTTTTGGGGATCGATCCCGATTCGTTGGAGAAGCGGGCGAGAGACGCGGGCGCGACGATTATACAGACTACTCGGGATTTTCCGCACGGGTGGCGGGATGTGATGCTGGCGGACCCGGACGGATATATTTGGGCGGTGGGAGTGGCAACGCGGAAGGCCCAATGAGATAGCCAATTGCTGGGTTCGAGCAATAGTGACATCATACGGCGTTTCGGAGCGGCAAGAACGGCCCACCTCGGAAGGCGGGCCCTACAAGGCAAGAGAGAATTCAAATTTGAGTGCGGATGGCCAAGGAGACAGAGATGAAATTGTTGAGAGCGGGATGGGCGGTAACGGGGATGTTGGCGTTAAGCGCCGCCGTGAGCGGGCAGGGGGCGAAGCGGGCGATTACGTTTGACGACATGATCAAGCTGCATCGGGTTTCGGCGCCGCAGATTTCGGCGGATGGGAAGTGGGCGGCGTTTGCCGTGTCCACGCCGGATATGGAAGCGAACCGGAATGCGAGCAACGTGTGGATGGTGAGCACGGCGGGCGGCGAGGCGATTCAGGTGACGCAGAGCGGGCACGACAGCTCGCCGGCGTGGTCGCCGGATGGGAAGACGCTGGCGTTCCTGTCGTCGCGCGATGGGAATTCGCAGGTGTACCTGCTTTCGATGGAAGGAGGCGAGGCGAAGAAGTTGACGACGCTTTCGACAGGGGCGGACTTGTTTCAATGGGCGCCGGACGGGAAGACGATCGCGTTTGCTTCTGAGGTGTATCTCGACTGCAAGGACGACGCGTGCAACAGTAAGCGCGATGAAGAGAAAGAAAAGAGCAAGGTGAAGGCGCGGATTTACGATCACCTGCTGTTCCGGCACTGGGACCATTGGAGCGAGGGAAAGCACAGCCATCTTTTTGTTCTCGCGGTGGACGGGAGCGCACCGGCGCGGGACCTGACGCCGGGGGCGGATTACGACATTCCCCCGGACCAGCGGGGCGAGGCGAATGACTTTGCGTTTTCGCCGGACGGGAAAGAGATTTGCTATACGGCGGTGCCGGACAAGATGGAAGCGATCAGCACGAACGGCGAGTTGTTCCTGGTGCCGACGGCGGGTGGAGAACCGAAAAAGATTACGACGAATCCTGGATTTGATGGGAACCCGGTGTATTCGCCGGATGGGCAGCACATCGCGTATCACGCGCAATTGACGGCGGGATATGAGGCGGATCGCTGGCGGGTGATGCTGTACGACCGGAAGACCGGAAAGACTGAAAGCATTTCCGATGGTTTTGACCGCAGCGCGACGAACCTTTCGTGGTCTCCGGACAGCAAGACGATTTATTTTCTGGCGGAGAACGAGACGCTGCAACCGGTGTATGCGATGGAGGCGAGGGCGGGAGCGACGCCGAAGAAAGTGGTGGATGGTTATAACAGCGCGTACTCGTTCAGCGCGGACGGCAAGACTTTGTTGACGGAGCGAACGAGCCTGACGATGCCGGGCGAGTTGTTCGTGGCGGCAGGAGACGGCAGCGGGCTGAAGCAGTTGACGCACCAGAACGACGCAATGCTGGCGACGCTGGAGTTGAATGCGCCGGAGAAGTTCTGGTTTGAAGGCGCGGAGGGCACGAAGGTGGAGGCGATGCTGGTGAAGCCGCCGCAATTCGCCGCTGGGAAAAAATACCCGATGCTGGTGCTGCTGCATGGCGGGCCGCAGACGATGTGGTCGGACGCGTGGGGCTACCGGTGGAACGCGGAAGTATTTTCGGCGGCGGGGTACGTAACGCTGATGATCAACCGGCGCGGGTCGACGGGATACGGGCAGAAATTTACCGATGAGATCACGAATGATTGGGGCGGGCGGGCTTATGGCGACGTGATGAAGGGGATTGACGCGGCGATTGCGAAGTACCCTTTTATTGATAAGACGAAGCTGGCTGCGGCCGGCGGGTCATATGGCGGATACATGGCGGATTGGCTGGCGACGCATACGGACCGGTTCAAGGCGATCATGAGCCACGCCGGGGTGTACGACAAGACTTCGATGTATGCGACGGAAGAGCTTTGGTTCGAAGAGCACGACTCGCAGGGGACGCCTTGGGGAGCGGCGGAGAATTACAAGAAGTGGTCGCCTTCGACGTATGCGGGGGATCTGGGGAAGTATAAAACACCTACGCTGGTGGTTTGCGGGGAGAAAGATTACCGCGTGCCGTACACGCAGTCGCTGGAATTTTTCAGTGCGTTGCAGCGGCAGGGCGTGCCGTCGAAGATCATGATTTTTCCGGATGAGGGGCATTGGGTGTTGAAGCCGCAGAACGCGCAGCTTTGGTATAAGACGTTTTTGGATTGGGTGGGGACGTACGTGAAGTGAGGAGAGGTTTAGCAAGCGAGGTTGTCGCTAGCTAAATTGTAGGGTTCTTACGTTGAGGTCCTTCGGCTATCCTCGTCGGATAGCCTCAGGATGACACGCTGTGCGCACAGTTTGAAAATTACAACTTCAGGTTTCGGCGAGTTTGCGGATGGTGCGGCGGAGGAAGTGGAAGAGGTGGTTGAGCAGGTAGAGAGAAATCGCGAGTAGAACGACGACGACGATGATCGCTATCGCGGGGTGCGCGGTGGCGAACCAGGTTAACCAGACGGCAAGGACGTCTTCCCCAAAACTTAAGGCCCAGTTGCTGAGCGGCTCCGGAGAAATATTTACGGCGGCGCGGGCGCTGGCTTTTGTGCCGTGCGAGGTGAGCGCGATGCCGCCGGCAACGAGAGCGGCGGCCCAGCGCCAGGGCTCGGGAGCGG
The DNA here is from genome assembly GCA_035484435.1 of Vulcanimicrobiaceae bacterium. Lineage (GTDB taxonomy): Bacteria > Acidobacteriota > Terriglobia > Acidiferrales > UBA7541 > Acidiferrum. The sequence goes on from DATHOY010000119.1 coordinate 7,650, forward strand.
CGGCGGTGGCGCTGAAGGCGAGGAGCGCCGCGGCCGGCGGGCGGACAAAGGTGTGGATGGCTTGCCAGATGGAGTCGACGAAGGGAACTTTGTCGGCGAGAAATTCCATGAGGTAGAGAACGCCGGCGATGGCGAGGACGAACGGATGGGAGAGAACCTGGAGTTGCTCGGGGAGATGAATGACGCCGAAACGCTGGAGGAGGCCGAGGGTGGCGACGGTGGCGTAGACATTGAGGCCGGAGGCGAAGCCGGCGCCGAGAACGAGGCTGAGAGTTTCGAGGGGGCTCATGGTTTCAATGACGAATGACGATAGTACTTGCCGGTAAATTTCAAAGTACCACGAAACCGGTTGGGCTTGCGAAGTGGTGAATTGTCTGCGAGCAGAGGCAGGGGTGGATTAGACTGTTCGGACACCTGGGACGGCAATGAGTTCCGTGAAGGCACTGATGAGTACCGTCGGGCAGAATTTGATCGAGTTTCGTGGCGTTTCGTGGCGAGCGAACGGCGCGCCGGACGCGGTGATTATTGACGACGTGTCGCTGGAGGTGCCGCGCGGGGAGACGCTGGTGCTGCTGGGGCGGAGCGGGAGCGGGAAGACAACGCTGCTGAAATTGATCAATGGGATGCACTGGCCGTCGAAGGGCGATGTGGTGGTGGAAGGGCGAGCGACGCGGGAGTGGGACGCGATTCGACTGCGGCGCGGAATCGGGTATGTGATTCAAGAGGCGGGACTGTTCCCGCATTTTACGGTTGCGGAAAATGTGGGGCTGGTGCCGGGGTTGGAAAAATGGGAGAAAGAAAAGATTGCGGCGCGGGTGAAGGAGATGCTGCAGCTTGTGGGATTGGCGCCGGAGGAATTTGCGGGGCGGCGGCCGCGGGAACTTTCGGGCGGGCAACGGCAGAGGGTGGGAGTGGCGCGGGCGCTGGCGGCGGATCCGCCGATTCTGCTGATGGATGAACCGTTTGGAGCGCTGGATCCGGTGACGCGAGCGGAATTGCAGCGGGAGTTTCAGGGGCTGGCGCGGCGGCTGGGAAAGACGATTGTGTTTGTGACGCACGATTTGCGGGAGGCGCTGCTGCTGGCTTCGCGCATTGTGCTACTAGAAAAGGGACGGGTGGTGGCGAGCGCGGGGCCGGAAGAATTTTTGCGGCTGCGGCATCCGGAAGTGCTGGCGTTTGCGGCTTCGCTGGATGCGCGAGGGGGCGCGGCGTGACTGGGTTGTGGAGTTTCCTGGGGGAGCACCGGGCTGAGATTTTCAGCGCTACGCTGGAGCATGTGGAGTTGGTGCTGATTGCGATGACGGCGGCGATATTGATCGGGGTGCCGCTGGGGATGCTGATTGTGCGGCGTGCGAAGTTGCGGGCGCTGGCGCTGGGAATTGCGGGAATTTTTCAGACGATACCGAGCCTGGCACTGTTTGGGTTTCTGATACCGATTCCGTTTATCGGGGGGATTGGACAGCGAACCGCGGTTGTGGCGCTAACGCTCTATGCGCTGCTGCCGATTTTGCGGAATACATATGTTGGGTTGACGGAAATTGATCCGGCGGTGCTGGAGTCGGCTGAGGCGATGGGAATGACGCAGGCGCAGATTCTGTTTCGGGTGCGACTGCCGCTGGGGCTGGCGGTGATTCTGGCGGGCGTACGGACGGCGACGATTATTACGATTGGGGTAGCCACGATTGCGGCGGCGATTGGGGCGGGTGGGCTGGGTACTTTTATTTTTCGCGGTGTGGCGCTGGTGAACGATTCGCTGCTGCTGGCGGGGGCGATTCCGGCGGCGCTGCTGGCGATCCTGGCAGATTTTCTGCTGGGGAGACTGGAGCGGCGGTTGCGCGTGACGTGATGCGCCTTTCCTCCACTATGCGAATGGCTTTTCCCAGGCAGAGTTCCCTTCCCCGATCGTTGTGCTTGTGGCTGGCAATCGCGCTGATTGCGTCGGGCGGCTGCGGCCAGAGGCGGAAGAAAATCGTTGTCGGCTCGAAATTTTTCACTGAGCAGGTTGTGCTGGCGGAACTGCTGGCGCAGCACGTTGAGGCGCGGACGGGAATTCCCGTGGAGCGGAAAACGAACCTGGGCGGAACGCTGCTGATACAAAAAGCGATGCTGGCGGGGGAGCTGGATTTGTACGTGGAATACACGGGAACGGCGCTGACGGCGGTGTTGAATGAGACGCCGAGCGGAGATTCGAAGAACGTTTATGAACGAGTGAAGAAAGAGTATGCGGAGCGATTTGGGTTTGAGGTGACGGAGCCGCTGGGATTTGAGAATACGTTTGCGATGGTGATTCGCGGCGAGGATGCGCAAAAATACAATTTGCAGAAGCTTTCGGATATTACGGCGCTGGCGCCGAAGTGGCGTGCGGGGGTTGGGTATGAGTTTCTGGAACGGCCGGATGGATTTACAGGGCTGTGCAATCAGTACACCTTGAAATTCGGAGAGAAGCCGCGGGTGATGGATTTGGGGTTGATCTACCGCGCGCTGGCGGACCATCAAGTGGATGTGGTTGCGGGAAATTCTACGGACGGGCTGATCAGCGCGCTGGGACTGGTGGCGCTGGAGGATGACCGGCATTATTTCCCGCCGTACGACGCGGCGCCGATTGTAAGGAAGGCGGCGCTGGAGCGATTTCCAGCGCTGCGGGCGGCGTTGGCGGAACTGGCGGGCAAAGTGTCGGCGGGGGATATCCGGCAGATGAATTATGCGGTGGACGGATTGCACCGGGAGCCGGCGGCGGTTGTAAGCGAATTTAGAAAAGCGAAAGGCCTATAGATAGAACTGCGAAAAGAACTCGAGAATAATTAATCCGCGATCCAGAGATTTTCGACAAACCCCCACGATTGATCGATCCACTGCGCCTTGCGTTTGAAACCGGAATGGTGGGCCAGGCTGACAAGTTCGTCCTGGGAATATTTGTGGGAGCTTTCCGTCCAGATGGTTTCGTCCTTTTCGAATTGCACAGAGATGGAGGCCTCCGGGATCGCAACGGTTTGACGCGAGCGGGACCGGAGGTGCATTTCGACGCTGTGTGTTGCCGCATTGAAGAGAGCCGTGTGCGCGAACTGCTGAAGGTTGAAATCGGCACCGAGTTCGCGGTTGATGCGGGCAAGAAGATTGAAGTTGAAGGCGGCGGTGACACCGATTGGATCGTCGTATGCGCTGAGCAACGTTGGAACGGGCTTGAGCATGTCCGTGCCGAGGAGAAGGGAGTCGCCGGGCAAAAGAATCTGGCGGACGCCGCGAAGAAAATCGGGACCTGCAGCGCCGTCGAAGTTGCCAATGTTGCTGCCGAGGAAGAGTACGAGGAGATGCTCACCGGGTGAGCGGCGGGCGGCGACTTCGCGAAGGCCGTCAAGATATTCGCGCTCGAAGCCGACGATGCTGATGCTGTTGATGTCGCGAAGTTCGCGGCGAAGAACGGCGAGCGCGGACGGAGAAATTTCGATGGGGTGATACCAGGTGGACTGCCAGCGGGAGAGGGCTTCGAGGAGCAGGCGCGTTTTGCGGCCGGTGCCGCTGCCGAGTTCGGCGACGACAGCGGGGCGAGGAAGCTGATCGACAATTTCGCGGGCGTGCTGTTTGAGCAAGTGTTCTTCAGAGCGGGTCAGGCCGTATTCCGGAAGTTCGCAGATGACTTCGAAGAGCGCGGAGCCGACGGAATCATAAAGATATTTTGAGGGTAGTTCCTTCTGGCCAGGCCTGGTGAGGCCTTCCGACACTTCCAGCGCAAATTGGCGAATGTGCAAAGGATGGGCGATTTGTGTCTGTGCGGAAGTTTTGATCATTGTGTGGCTCACTCGGAAACGCAGCGGAATCCAGCATAGACATACTGGTAGTGGGGCTGGAACCAGTTGCGGAAAGACCGGCGCAGGAAGCAGGCTGCGCTGCGCGCGGAACCTCCCTTGATGACGAAGTGCTTGCCGTCGAAGAAATTCGCGGAGTAGGTGGGATAGAAGGAAAATGGCTGGAATCCGGGAAATGGGGCGAACACCGTGGAGGTCCACTCCCAGCCGTTGCCGAGCTGCCCGGCAACGCCGAAAACACTCTGGTTCGCGGGAGAGGAGTTGACGGGAGCGGGATCCCAGCGCCGGAAATCGAAATTGCCGGCGTGGGATTCAGGAGCGGCGGAGCCCCAGGGATATTCCTGCTCGGTACCTTGCGGAGTGCCGTAGGCGGCGCGATGCCATTGGGCTTCGGTGGGCAGGGATTTTTTTGCCCAACGCGCGTAGGCGCTGGCTTCTGCGTGACTGACGTAGACGGGCCCGTTGGCGGGAAATGGAAGTTCTTCAAACATGCCGCGGAAAGTCCACGTGGAGCCCGCTTGATTCCAGAAGACGGGGTGGGAGACGGAGTGACGCTCTTTCCACTGCCAATCATCAGCGGCCCAAAATTGGGGATTGCGGTAGCCACCATCTTCGAGGAAGCGAAGGAAATCGGCGTTGGTGACCATGTATTTGTCGATGCGGAAACGCGGGACGGTGGCGGTGTTGAGATCGAACTCGTTATCCCAGCCGAAGGAGTTGCGAGCCGCGCCGAGAGTGGCCTGTCCGGCGGGAATTTCGAGCATTTCATTTTCGACGGGAGCGGTGGAGGCGGGGTCTTGGGATTGCGGATGCTTCATCGAGTAGGGGAGGCGATGAAACATGTAGGCGAGAGTTTCGACGTGCATCAGGCGATGCTCATAAGCGACGCGGAGAAGAGTTTCGGGAGAGTAGCCGTCGGCTTTGACAGTTAGTGGAAAGTTGCCTGCGTCGAGAGTGTCGTCGATCAGGTTGCGAAGAGTTTGCACGTAGTTGCGGACTTCGGGGAGCGAAGGCCAGTCGCTGGGCTGGTCCGTGGGAAGGCCGCCATCGACGGGATCGATTCCAAACGCAAAAAGTTTGTCGAACGCGGGTGTGCGCGATTCCAGAGAAAACAGGTGGGTGCGAAAAAGGTTCCAGTCGAAGGCTTCAAGATGGCCGATATAAAAAATGATTCGATTGCGTTCCGGGATAGGACGTTCGTAGAGCGAATCTTCACGAACAATGTCAAACAGGCGATCGCTGTTGGCACGAGCTTCCAGAACAAGGGTGCGGAGCTGGTCTCGGGGCTTGATTCTGCTCTGCGTAGCCATGATTCAGATCTCCCTGGAGGCCGGGGCGTTCCCACCCGGATTGAGATGCGCGAAAGGAGCGATTTGGCAAATAAAAATAGGGGGTGATTGCGCCAGCAGGGTGTGCATGGAACTCCTGGTAAGCAGGGGCAGGGACGGGAGAAAAGAAGATAGCACTGTTGCACGGCTATAACAAGAAAAGCGTTAGAGCGTTTAGGGGCCCGGAACTGCGGATTCCTACTGCCGCGAAGCGATCAGGATTCGACAGGGGCGGGAGTCACCACTGCGAGAACTTCGCGCTGGGGCTTTGCAAACAATGCCGCGAGAAGGCCGCAGGCAGCTGCAAACGAGAGCCACAAACCGGGGATGGCTCGATTGCCGGAGACGTGAATCAGATAAGTGCTGAGGGCGGGCGTGAAACCACCGAAGGTGGCGGTGGCCAGGCTGTAGGCGAGGGCGAAGCCGGAAGTGCGCACGTCGATAGGCATGATTTCGGTGAGGTAGACGACCATGGCGCCGTTGTAGCTGCCGTACATGAAAGAGAACCAGAGTTCGACGGTGAGCAGGCGGGCGAAGGAAGGATCGCGGACAAGCCAGAGCATGGCGGGATAGGCGGTGAAGAGCATCAGCAAAGTGCAGGCGAACAAGAGCGGGCGGCGGCCGATGCGGTCGGAGAGCGCACCCATGATGGGGAGCCAGAAAAGATTGGATGCGCCAACGCAGAGCGTGACGATCAGACTGTCGAAGCTGGAAAGGTGCAGGACGGAACTGCCGAACGTCGGAGTGTAGGCGGTAATCATGTAGAAGGAGACGGTGGTCATGGTGACCATCAGTGTGCCGATCAAAATGATGGGCCAATTGCTAGCAAGCGAGCGGAGAATCTCCGAAGTGCCAGGGTGGTGCTTGCGCGCGACGAACTCGTCGGTCTCCTGCAGCGATTTTCGCAGGCGGAAAAGGAATGGAACGATGATGCAACCGAGGAGAAGAGGGACGCGCCAACCCCACTGCTCCATTTTTTCGGGAGGGAGAATGGAATTCAGGACGACGCCGACGGAAGCGGCAAACATGACCGCGATTTGCTGGCTGCCGGATTGCCAGCTGACATAAAAACCTTTGTGGCCGGGAGTGGCGATTTCGGAAAGATAGACGGAGACGCCGCCGAGTTCCATGCCGGCGGAAAAACCCTGGAGCAGGCGGCCAAGAACCACAAGAAGAGGCGCGAGGAGACCGATGGTGGCGTAGCCGGGCGTGCAGGCGATGGTGAAAATGCCGACGGACATCATGCTGAGAGTGAGAAGAAGGCCGGCGCGGCGGCCGCGGCGGTCGGTGTAGGCACCGAGAACGAGGGCTCCGAGCGGGCGCATGAGAAAGCCGGCTCCGAAGGTCATGAGGGACAGCATGAGCGAGCCGAAAGCGGAGTTGCTGGGGAAGAAGGCTTTACCGATGGCGGAGGCAAAGTAGCCGAAGACCATGAAGTCGTACATTTCCAGGAAATTTCCGCTGGAGACACGAACGACGGACCAGATCTTGGAATTACGATCCGCGGGAGTGATCATAGGGCTCTGTTGGAAACTATCGTTCACGGCTTAAGTTCACGCCCGATGGGGAAACTCACACAAACACGGAATTCCGGATTGGATAAAACTGTTGAGCCCGTGGGGTGAAACGGGCTCAACAGTTGGCGAGGACGATTATTCACGATTCAACCTCGCCCGGGGCGGAGTGTGGAGATCACCAGACCAGCTTGAGGCCGAGTTGGATCTGGCGGGAAGAGGTAGACGTGGAACCGATTTCACCGGCATTTCCGGTGCCGATTGAGTTATTGGCGTCGTTGAGGAAATTGGGCGCGGCAAAGTTTGGATGATTCAGGATGTTGAAGAACTCTGCCCGGAATTGCACCTTGAGCTTTTCCATAAACGTGAAGTTCTTAAACGTGGAGAAATCCACCGTTGTGAGCCCAGGCCCGTAGTAGTGGTTGCGCCCCGAATTACCCACGAGGACTCCTCCGGCGACAACCGGCGCGGGTGTGAAGCAGTTTGGATTGAAAGCAAGCAGGTGTCCCTGGGCATCGGTCCTGACCCCTGGAGTTGCGTTGCATCCCGGGACGGTTTGCGCGTAATCCATGGAGAAGTCTCCGTTGAACCCGGTGTTGAGAGGATCTCCACCTCCGCCGAAAGTGACGCTGTAAGGAGAGCCGCTGGTGGCGGTGATAATCGTACCTATTTGCCATCCCCCGGCCACGTAGGACTGCCAGCCAGTCTTCGGCCCAGGAAGATTCCAAATGACCGTTCCCACAAGGGTATTGCGAATGTCGAAGTCGCAAGCCCCGATCCTGTACGACTTGCTAAGCAACAGTGGTACGGCAACCGAATTGACGTAAGTATCCCCAGTGACTGGAGCGGAGCTTGTGTCCTTGCAATTGCCAAGGGTGTAGGCCACTTGACCTTGAACGCCGTGACTCAGGTCGTGTTTTAGCAGCGCCTGGAATCCGTTGTAGGTCGCTTCCCCGTCGAAGAAGACTGGCCGGATGCCAGCCCCTCCGGGGCCGCCGGGCGTGAGTCCGCCGTTCGCTCCTCCCCAATTGGGATCAAGCTGGTAGGTGTTGGAGGGTATGAGGATTCCTGCGGAAGTTTGAACTGGTGGAACGAGATTGACGTCATCGGCAGAGACGGAAAGATGCACGGAACGAGAGCCGATGTAGCCAGCCGTCAGAGTCCAGTCATGGCCGAGCTGTCGCTGGACATTTATATTCCAGTTAAGGACATCCGCGCGGTGTGGATTCTGGTCAATGTAGCGATTGCGGATATTGTTGGGGTTGAAGCTGATATTTTGGCTGATGCCGTTGCCGAGCGTCGCTGCCGGATCGAAACCAATAATCTGAAACGGCGCGGTGGCCGCGGTATTCAGGCCGAACTCATAAGGCAGCGGCAGAACGTCAAAAATGCCGAAGCTTCCGCGAACGGACGTTTTGCCATCCCGGAAAGGATCCCAGGCGAATCCGATCCGTGGCTCGAAGTTCTTGGTTGTGGGGTTGTTGCTGATAAAGTGGCTCACGTGAACGGGTCCGCACGGACTCGTCGGGCCGGGAAGCACGCCCGGAGTGGCGCAGTTCGTGAGAGTAGTAATCTCTTGAATCCGATTGTTGGCGTCCGACGGCAATGTTGTGAATTCGTAGCGCAAACCCAAATTGAACGTGAAGTTCTGGCGCCACCGCCAATCGTCCTGGACATAGCCTGCGAAGAGACTTTCCCTGATTGCGACTTCGTTTGAACCACCAGGGGCCAGGGCATTGAGTTTGTTCGGAGCATTCGCCAGCAGCGCGGCAAGGCTTGGATAATTGTTGAAGCGGCCATTCGGGCTCAATTTCTCAGTAATGTTGTAGTCCATGCGCTCGAAGGCGAACCCGAATTTGATCGAGTGGGTTCCGTGGGTGAGAAAGGCATCGTCGTAGACTTGACCGGAAGTCCACCGATGGAGAAAGCGGTTGAGGCCGCCCAAACCAATCGCGGTGGTAAGAACGCCGGGTACCCCAATCTGCGGAGGACCGATTGCGCCTGGGGCTACTGCCAGAGCAGTGTCTGTAGCGACGGCGTCGCCGGACAGAGGATCATTTATGTCTCCACGCACACGGCTAAAGCCAGCGCGAATAGTGTTGACTAAAGCTGGATTGAAGATATGCGTTTCTTCAGCGCTGCCCATTTGCCTGCGCGAATACACCTGATGGACTGCGTTCAACAGTGGATCCGGCTGGTGCTGGGGCCCAGCATCGTAAAAATAGCTAACCGATAGCGTGTCCTTGTCAGAGATCTTCTGGTCGACACGTATGGTGAAATAGTTCTCGTTCGAGATCGAAGGCAACGCTACGTCAAAAGTCTGGGTAATCCCATTGGCGTCCACAGGGGTGCCGGCGGGGGCTTCCGGCCAGAGTTTCAAGTAAGGAGCAACCGCGGGAACCGCAAGTGCCCGCTCCGCGTCTGTGGGCACGTGGATTGCCTGCGAACCGGGCCTGTTCTGCCGCACTCCTTCGTAGGTTCCGTAAATGAATGTTTTGTCTTTGATGAGAGCCGTGCCACCTGATCCTCCGAACTGTATGCGCCGGAATGGAGGAATTGGACCGGCGGGATCAAAGTAGTTTTTGGCGTCGAAAACTTTGTCACGGTCGAAGAAGAAACCGGTGCCGTGCAGATCATTGGTACCGCTCTTGGTGATAGCATTGACGACTGCGCCGGAAGTACGGCCGTATTCCGCTGTGTAGTCGCTTGTGAGAACGGAAAATTCCTGAATGCCATCGACGCCAAGATTCAGGCCAGATGCACCGCCTGGCGCACCGTTGGAGTAATCGTTGATGCTAATACCGTTGACACGGTAGGTATTTTCGTTGGCCCGATGGCCGCTGTCGCTAAGCTGGTTGCCAAATCCACGATTGCCCTTGTTGGCGCTGAATCCCGTACCCACTTGGTTGGGAATACTGCTCACGCCGGGCTGGAGCGTTGCCAAGGAGGTCCAGTCGCGACCGTTCAAAGGAAGTTCACGCATGGTGTGAGAGTCAACCGTATCGCTAATCGTCGACGTAGTTGTCTGGATATCAGGGGGCGCGGCGCTAACTTCAATTTTCTGTGAAAGCGCGCCAATTTTCAGGCTGAGATTCAATGCCTGCTGAGCGCCGACGTTCAGCGTGATGCCCTTCTGGACCAAAGTCTGGAAGCCCTTGGCTGAGATCGTCACCTCATAACTTCCCGGCAGGAGGTTAGGCGCGGAATAGATGCCATCACCGTTTGTGGAAACCTCGCGGACTACTCCCGTGCCGGTATTTCTGATGCTGACGGAAGCGCCTGCAACGGGACCACCCTGTTCATCGGTGACGAGGCCGGAGAGGGTGGCGCCGGAGACTTGGGCGCGAGTTGGAGCTGCGGAGAAGAGCGCCAAGGCGAGAGCGAGCGACAGACAAATCCATTTTGCGAACGAAGACGTGCTACCACTGTTGAACATTTCATTCCCCCTGGCGCGCTCCCCTGTGGCTCGACCCGGTCCTGGTGTGGCGAGCGCTTGCGCGCGAAAGCGCTTCGCAAAAGATAGACCGGCCGATCTGTGTTGCGCGAATGTGAGCGGAATCACAAAGGAGTGCAATCCACGATGCGTCCAATCGAAAACACTTCTACATCCACGGCTTGGCGAATGAAAATACAGGAGTTAACAGGTGATATGAAAAGTAAACTTTGACCGACCTTGCGCCGGAGGCTATACTTTCCAACGTTTCCGGAACAACGATGGAACAAAATCACCGCTCACCAAGAAATGTGCGCTTCGGCGTGTTCGAAGCTGATCTGGAAGCGGGAGAGCTACGCAAGCACGGACTGCGGCTGAAACTTTCCGAACAACCGTTTCAAATTCTGGCGATGCTGGTGGCGAGACCCGGCGAAATCGTGTCGCGCGAAGTGCTGCGCGAGCGGTTGTGGCCGAGCGACACGTTCGTGGATTTTGACCACGGATTGAACAACGCGGTGATGAGGCTGCGCGAGGTGCTGGGGGATTCATCCGACCACCCGCGATTTATTGAGACGCTGCCGCGGAGAGGATACCGGTTCATTGCGCCGGTGGAATTGAAGGGCAGTCTGCCGGAGAGTCCGGCGTTGGTAGCAGCCGGAGCCGAAAAGACGGCTGGAGTTCCCGCGGCTGTAGGGAAGAATGGATCGGCAAGTTCCGATGCCCTGACGAATGCTGGCCCGGGGAAACCTAGCAGGCGGTTTTCGTTGCCGAGGATCGCGGTGCTGGCTGCTGGGGTGCTGGCAGGGAGCGCGCTGATTTCCGGTATAACGGTACATTACGTGAACGCGAGCAAGGGGAAGGCGAACCGGAGCAGTTCGCTGGTGGTGCTGCCACTGGAGAATCTTTCCGGGGATAAAGAGCAGGATTATTTTGCCGACGGCATGACGGATGATCTGATCGCGAACCTGGCGAAAATTCACTCGTTGCGGGTGATATCGCGGTCGACGGCGATGGCCTACAAAGGAACGCACAAGCCGCTCCCGCAGATTGCCAGTGAGTTGAACGTGGATGCGGTGGTGGAGGGAACGGTGATGCGCGTGGGAAACCGCGTGCGGATTACGGCGGAACTGGTGCAGGTTTCGACGGACCAGCATCTGTGGGCGGATACTTACGAGAGCCCGATCGGAGATGTGCTGGCGCTACAGAACCGGGTTTCCTCGGCAATCGTGGACGAGATTCGGATCAACCTGACGAAGGAAGACAAGGAACGGCTGGCGCAAAAGCCGTCGGTGAGCCCGGAGGCTTACGAGGATTATTTGAAGGGGAGATATTACTGGAACAAGCGGTCGGGCGACGGGTTCGAAAAAGCAATCGGTTATTTCGAGGAGGCGACGCGGCGCGACCCGCAGTATGCGCTGGCGTATGCGGGGCTTGCCGATTGCTACGGAATTATTG